>CALAMK010000001.1:0-1096 GCA_937925735.1 uncultured Collinsella sp.
CGCCGGGGCCGATCAGACCGTGACGGATGTCGTAGCCGGCAGAAAGCGTGGCCTCAACGTCCGAGCCGTAATGCGGGTACACGTCGATGGCGTAATCAAGCTCGAGCTCGCGCGCGATATTGGACAGCGTGGTCACCAGATCGTAGTTGTAGGGGCCACCCGAATCCTTGGCGCAGATCGACACCATGCGCTCGGTGCAGCCCAGGTCGTCACCCACGCAGCCCATGTCAACGCTGATCATCTCGCGCGTGTCGGCCGGCACGAAAGCGCCGCCGTGGCCGACCTCCTCGTACACCGTAAAGAGCAGCGAAACCTTGCGCGAAAGGGTCAACTCGCCGTCGGCGACAGCGCGGGCCAGAGCCAGCAGAATCGACGCCGACAGCTTGTCATCCAGGAAGCGGCTCTTAATGTAGCCGCTCTCCGTCACCGTGGTACGCGGATCCATAGCGATGATGTCGCCGGTCTGAACGCCCAGCTCAAGCACGTCGTCCTTGCTGTCGACATTCTCATCGAGCAGGATTTCCATGTTCTTCTCGATGGTCTTGACCGGCTCGTCGGCCACGTGCGCCGAAGGCTCGGTGTTGAGGACCACGCCCGTGTACACATTGCCATCGCGCGTGTAGACGGTGCAGTTCTCGCCATCGGCCGTAGACCACTGGTGCCCACCAAGCGTCGTGGGACGCAGGCGACCATTGTCCTTGATGGAGCGCACCATAGCGCCCAGGGTATCGACATGACTCGCCAGCACGAGTGGCTCGCCCTCGCCACCAAGCTCAACCAGCACGTTGCCCTTATTGGAACGCTCGGGGCCAAAGCCCATATCGCGCAACGTTTCCATCAGGTAATCAGTCGCCGCACGGGTATAGCCCGTAGGCGAAGCAATCGAGGTAAGCGCCTTCAACTGGTCAGTAATATAGGAGAGCGTAGAATCCATCTTGGACACCAAAGTCACCCTTTCATATCGAATTAAACCCACAGCAACAATACCACCGCGAACCATCTTTTTACCTAGCGAGATGACCCATCGACCTCTTCCGAACAGCGCCCGCCACGACAACGAGCCGGCGGGCCCCGCCCGTTAGCCCCAGAATCTTTC
>CALAMK010000002.1:0-11921 GCA_937925735.1 uncultured Collinsella sp.
CCTCGTGTACTATCGGGATGGGCGCATCAAGAAGTCCCTCGGGTGGCTGAGCCCGATGGAGTACCGCAGGAAGCTTGGATACGCCTAGGCGCGGTCCAAGAAATCGTCCGCACCCCCTAATTAACCGTTTTTAACTGAAATTAACTGCTTTTAACCAGAATTAACCAGAATAGAAAACCGTGATGTTGACGAGCTTTGCCGGCATGTGACAAAGGGACTGTCCCTTTGTCACATCGCTTATAGGTAGCGGCCGGTGATGCTCTTGGAGCAGGCCGCGATATCGCCCGGTGTGCCGGCGCAGACGATTTGTCCACCGGCGTCGCCGCCGCCCGATCCCATGTCGATCACGTAGTCGGCGTTACGGATGAGGTCGAGGTCATGCTCGATCACGATGACCGTGGCGCCCTTGGCGACCAGGCCGTCGAACACTCCCAGCAGAACCTGCACATCGAGCGGATGCAGGCCGATCGTGGGTTCATCGAACACGAAAACGGCGTCGTCCTGCACACGGCCCATCTCACTCGCGAGCTTCAGGCGCTGTGCCTCGCCGCCTGAAAGCGCCGGCGTGGGCTCGCCGAGTGTGAGGTAGCCCAGGCCCAGGTCGTGCAGCGTCTGCAGGCGTGTCTGAACCTTCTTGAGTCCCACCGTGGCATCGAGGACCTCGTCCACACTCATATCCATAAGCTGCGGCAACGTAAGCAGGCTGCCGTCCTTGCCCTCGCGATGGATATGCGAGGCGGCCTCAGCGTAGCGCGAACCGCGGCATGCCGGGCAGACGATCTCGACATCGGGCAGAAACTGCACGTCAAGCGATATGGAGCCCGTGCCATCGCACATAGGGCAGCGCAAGGCGCCAGTGTTGTAGCTAAAGGCACCCGCCTTGTAACTGGCAGCCTTGGCCTCGGGCGTACGGGCGAAGGCGCGGCGCAGCTCATCGTGGATATCGGCATAGGTCGCCACCGTCGAGCGCACATTGGCACCAATGGGCGTGGCGTCGATGAGGTTGGCGCGGGCAATGCCCTCGGCATCCACCCAGCGCACATGGCTCGGCAGGCGCTCGCCGGCCGCTTGTGCCTTAAGCGCGGGAATGAGCGTCTCGAGCACGAGCGTTGTCTTTCCCGAGCCAGAAACACCTGTCACCGCGACGAGGCGGCCGCGCGGGATATCAACTTTGAGCGGCTTAACGGTATGGATGGCATCAGTCGCCATGCGTATATGGCCTTGGTCGAACATCTCGTCGTCGGCTACCTGCGGGCGCAAGCGCTTGGAGTTCGAGCGGAGGAACGGCGCAATGCGACTACTCTGCGATTGCTCGACCTCATCCACCGTCCCGGCAGCAATCACGTTGCCGCCGCCCGCTCCGGCAACAGGCCCCATCTCGACCAGATAGTCGGCCTCCGCCAGCACGCGCGTATCGTGGTCGACAACGACCACCGTGTTTCCGTCGGCAACTAGGTCACGCATCACACCCACCAGGCCGTCAACGTTGGCCGGATGCAGGCCAATCGAGGGCTCGTCCAGTACATAGAGCACGCCCGTCGAGCGATTGCGCACCACGCGGGCCAGCTGCACGCGTTGACGCTCGCCCGTGGAAAGCGTGGCGCCGGCACGATCGAGAGAAAGGTAATCGAGCCCCAAGTCGACCAAACGGCGAGCCGTGCTCAAGAACGAATCGCAAATGTCCGCCGCCATGGGCCGCATCTCGCCCGGCAACGACGTGGGCACGCCACGCACCCACTCGATCGCTTCGCCCAGCGTCATGGCCGCCGCCTGCGCCAGATTGATGCCACGCACCTGTGGCTGACGCGCCGCCTCGGAAAGACGTGAGCCGCCGCAATCACGGCACGGTCCCTCGCGCAAAAAGCGCGCGACGCGCTTGAGCCCCTTGTCGTCCTTGACCTTGGCAAGCGCATTCTCGACGGTATAGACGGCGTTGTAGTAGGTAAAGTCGAGCGGCGTGGCGCCCTCGCCGTTTTTGGGCACGTAGAGGATATGCTTCTTGACGGCAGGGCCATGGAACACGATATCGCGCTCATGCGCCGTGAGCTGGTTAAACGGCACGTCGGTGCGCACGCCCATCTCACCGGCAACTTGCTTCATCAGGTCCCACATGAGCGTGCCCCACGGAAGCACCGCGCCCTCGTTGATGGTCTTGGACTCATCGGGCACCAGGCTCGCCTCGTCCACCTCGCGCATAACACCGGTGCCGCCGCAGGTAGGGCACGCACCGCCGCTGTTAAAGGCAAGGTCCTCGGCACTCGGCGCGTAGAACTCGCGGCCGCATGCCGAGCACGTGAGCGACAGGCCCGCCGCAACATTGAGGCTCGGCTCCACGCGCGCTCCGCAGTGCGGGCACACGTGATGGGCGCAACGGCTAAAGAGCAGGCGCAGGCTATTGTTGAGCTCAGTCATGGTGCCAAAGGTGGAGCGCACACCCGGCACGCTCGGACGTTGATGCAATGCGAGCGCCGCCGGCACATGCAGTACCTCGTCCACCTGGGCATGTTCCGCCTGCGTCAGGCGACGGCGAGTATACGTGCTGAGCGCCTCCAGGTAGCGACGCGAGCCCTCGGCATAAAGAACCCCCAGCGCCAGCGAGCTCTTGCCCGAGCCCGACACGCCGGCAATACCCACGAGTTTTCCCAGTGGAATATCGATATCGATGTCTTTGAGGTTGTGAACGCGTGCGCCACGCACCTCGATAGCGTCTGGTTGTTGTGACGTCATCTTTACCCCCTATTCGTGTCATAGAACGCGATCGCGAATGTACTCGTCCAGCATGGGCACGGCAAAGCGGACGAGGCCGTATCCGGCAGCCTCGATGACGCGCTCGCGAATCAAGCTCGCGCGATACTTGCTCGCCCAGCTCTGGGTTCGGTCGCAGCGCTCGATGATGTCTGCCATGCGCGTCGGCGCGCCCCCGTCAGCCGCCATCGCCTCGATAAACAGGCGCTGTGGGCTGCGCAGGCCGTAATACAGCGGCGCGTCGACCGCTTCGTAGAACTCGGAGACGGCATCCGCGTAACCGGCCTCGACGTCGTGTTCTGCAATGGCCCGTGAACCACGCCGGGCAGCAGACCGCCACATGTAATAGCCCACCAGCTGAACCATATAGGGATGCCCCATGCTTTTGCGCGCTGCAAGGTCCGCCGTCTCCGCATCAACGTTAAGGCCAGCGTCCTCAACCGTCTGAATAAACGCATCACGCACCTTAGGCAAAGAAATCGCCCCCAACGTACGCTGCTGAGCACGCCGCAAAAATGTCACACTCGGCTCTTCGAGCAGGTCGTCCACCATACTGGGCAGGCCGGCAAACACCAAGGCAAGGCCGCGTTGCTCGCTATCGGGCAAGCCTGTGGCATCTTGGTCTCCCAGCACCTGCTGGTAGAGAACAGCCAGGGCGGCCAACTCCTCGATAGATGCCGACTGCGCCTCATCAATCGCAAACAGAATGCCTTTTCCCGGCCCAAGCTTTTTTAGACGCTCGTTGACCAGCCCACGCAGTGTTTCGCCCTTTGCCCGCGCCGCCTCGACCGACATCCGGCCAAACGACGGGCCGAATTCCATAGATGTCACAACCGGCTTATTCGAGCGAAGCGCATCGGCCAGGCGGTCGCATAAGCCAAGCGACGCCGAATCGGAAATGACTGCCCAACCGCGCTCTGCCGCCAAGCGCTGCAGCTCGCGCAGCAGAACCGTTTTGCCACAGCCACGGTTTCCCGTGATGAGCATGAGCCTGCCCGGCGCTCCCGCGCCGTTGTCGAGGCCTTCTTCAAAATCCTCAATGACCGACTCGCGACCAATCAACACCGGAGGCCGCTTGCCAGCCGTTGGCTTAAAGGGATTTGGATTCATGTCGGCCTCCTCGGATTGGCAAACGCTGTCTACAGTTATACCAACTTATACCGAGTTATACCAACTGAATGTGACAAAGGGACTGTCCCTTTGTCACACGCGGCCGAAGAAATCGGCATCGGCTGCTCGCCAAGGGCGGAAGGTAGCAGGATCGATGTGGACGTGCGCGGCGGCGGGGACGTCGTACCACTTGACGGTGTAGCCGGCGCCGTGAGAACAGAAGACCGAGTCGGGCGTATTGGGCAGATCGGCCTCGGGCTCGTAGGCGGCCGCCTCGATCACGCGCTCGGCATCATGACAGGGTGCATAGCCGGCAAACTCCAGGTACAGATGCCCGCAGCCACTCGCATAGGCAGCCACCTCCAGCGCGTAATCCTGCACCTCGGATGCCGGCACGCGGCCTACGAGCTTGGCGCGGTCGTCCGTCATCGCCGGCGGCTCGTACTCGGCACTCATACGCGTGGCATCCGAGAGTGCACGGCCCACACACTCCCCCGGCACCTCGAGCTCAAAGCGATACCACGGCTCCAGCAGCACCGCCACGCCAGCCTCGCGCGCCTGCATGAGGCCCTGGCGAATCGCGCGATACGTTGCCTGACGAAAGTCGCCGCCCTCGGTGTGCTTGGCATGCGCACGACCACCCGTAAGCGTAATGCGTACATCGGTGATGGGCGAGCCGGTCAGCACGCCCAGGTGGTCACGCTCCATAGCATTGGTGAGCGCCAGACGCTGCCAGTTCAGGTCAAGCTCATCGGTCGAGGTCACGGTGCCAAATTGCACACCCGAGCCCGCTGTCAACGGCTCCAGGCGCAGGTGTACCTCGGCATAGTGACGCAGCGGCTCAAAGTGACCCACGCCCTCGACCGGCTGGGAGATGGTCTCCTTATAGAGAATGCCGCCGGACTCAAACGCAACCGTAAGGCCAAAACGATCGGCCAGCACACGCTGCACGACCTCGAGCTGCACCGCACCCATGAGCTGCAGGTGGATCTGCTCAAGATGCTTGTTCCAGCTCACACCGAGCATGGGGTCCTCGTCCGCCAACTCGGTTAGCGCACGGAACACCGTATGGACATCGTGCTCGCCCGGCAGCACCGTATAGGTGAGAACCGGCGCGATGATTGGCTGTTCGCCCGTAGGCTCCGCACCCAAGGCATCACCCGGGCGAACGCGCGCGAGACCCGTCACGGCACAGATGCCGCCAGCGGCAACTTCCTGGGTAAGCTCGTATTTCTCGCCGTTATAGATACGAACTTGGTCGACCTTCTGCTCCCAAGCCTCAGCGCCGGAGCGTCCCTCAATCGTCTGCTTTGCATGCAGCACGCCACCGGTCACTTTGACCCACGCCAAGCGCTCACCACGGTCCCCACGGTTGACGCGGTAGACACGCGCGGCGAACTCCTGGGACCATGTCCGTTCGCCCATCAAAGCGCAGATGCCGTCGAGCAGCTCCGCCACGCCCTGGTCCTTGAGCGCCGAGCCGGCAAAGCGGGGAAACAGTTTGCGCTCGGCCACCATGCGCGACAGCGTGGCAGCCGAAAGCTCTCCCGACTCAAGAAACTCGTCGAGCGCCTCCTCGTCCAGCGCCGCGGCATCCTCTTGCACGGCGCCGCCTGCCAGCAAGCCCTCGGCATCTAGACAGCCCTCGGAAAGGCGCTGCCCAAGCTGAGCCAACAGCACCTCGCAGCCCGGGTTCTCCAAGTCGACCTTGTTGACAAAGATGAATGTCGGGATGTCATAGCGCGCGAGCAGGCGCCACAACGTTTCGGTATGGCCCTGTACGCCATCGTTGGCGCCCACCACCAGAATCGCGTAGTCGAGCGCGCGCAGCGTGCGCTCCGCCTCGGCCGAAAAATCGACATGGCCGGGAGCGTCCACGAGCATAACGTGGGTATCGCCGTGGTCGAGCACGGCCTGCGACGAGAAGATTGTGATGCCGCGCTCGCGCTCAATCTCGTTCGTGTCCAGATGCGAGTCGCCGTCATCCACACGCCCGCGCTTTCGAATGCGGCCGGCATGAAACAGCATGGCCTCGGCCAGCGTGGTCTTACCGGCATCGACGTGCGCCAGAATTCCTATGACCGCTTGCTTTGACATGATCTCCCCCAGTTGATAGCCAGCCGACCCCGCAGGGTACGCTTTTGTCACACACCGGATGATACAATTTACGAGCCGGCGGGCGAAGCGGGCCCTATCCCCCGACCGAGCTCATCGCCCTGCGTTGCCGCGCGGCGATTTTCGCAGGTTCGCGCCTTGCGAAAGCCGGCACCTCCCTTTTGTCTGTCTGGGCTCATCTGGGGCGGTGGCAACGCGAGCCCCACAACAGCGAGGAGCCACCATGAAGGCACTGCTCAGCGAATTCAAGGAATTCATCAACCGCGGCAACGTGATGGACATGGCCGTCGGCGTTATCATTGGCGGCGCGTTCACTGCCATCGTGACTTCGCTCACCGATAACATCATCAACCCGCTCATCTCCGTCATCGCCGGCGGCAGCGCCACCGAGATCTCGGGGCTGGTGGTGCCGGGCACCAATATCGACTTTGGCGCGTTCATCGGCGCGTGCGTCAACTTTTTGATCGTAGCGGCGATTGTCTTTGCCATCGTAAAGGCGTTTAACAAAGCGCAGGAGATTGGCGACAAGCTTGCCGGCGCTACCGCCGAGGAAGCCGCCCCTAAGCCCGTCTGCCCCTATTGCCTGGAAGAGGTACACGAGGGCGCGACCAAGTGCTGCCACTGCGGAAGCGAGCTGCCCAAGGCGTAGCCACTATCGTCCTGGCGACAGACACTGGTCCTTTGCCTAGTCAAGCCATCACATGCAAAAAATGGCCCCGCTTGGGGCCATTTTCCGTTCGCGCGAATTGTTGATACGAGATGCCGCCCTTACGCCTCGCGCAGCCAGTCAAAGGCAACGCGCGGCGTTCCGTCCGACACATAAACGATACCGGCGCGTTTAAACCCAGCCTTGGCGATGGCGCCCTGCATGGGCAGGTTGTCTCGGTGCGTGTCGATGCGCAGATGGTCGACGCGTTCCTTGGCAAAGGCAAACATCGCGGCCGCGACGCCATGCGTGGTGCCGTCGGATGCCACGCGGTGCAGCACGGCATACGGGGCGTCGCTGCGCCATTGACCGTCCTCGATCACATCATAGGAACTGTCTGGCCCCGGCAAAAAGGCGAACGTCGCCACCACGCGACCGTCTTCCTCACATACATAGCTACCACCCGCAGCGATATCGCTTTTGAGCTGCTCGGCCGAGGGCGTGCCTACCGGCCACTGCGTGGCGTTGCCATGCGCGTGCATAAAGGCGCGGGCCGCGTCATAGATAGCCATGACGGCGGGAATGTCGGTATCGAGGGTTTTTCTGATCATCACGCGGCGACCTCACGTTTATTGGTATCACTTTGATTGAGCAATGATACCAGCGTTTGAAGAGGGGCAAGAAGCAGATGGGAAGCAAAAAGCGAGCCGCCTGGTCAAAGGCCAAAAGCGAGTTTTTGGGCGCTGCCACCGGCGGCGATATGAGCGACCTGTTTGCGCGCGAGGACGAGCGCCGCGACGCCCTGGACGCCGAGCGCGATGAAGCCTGGCGCTACAAATCGTGCGAGCGCAAAAACCGTTACGACACGCGCGCCGAGGCCGAGGCCGTTATGGCCGACTGCGAAAACCGCGGGCGGCGCGGTTTGGCCTGCTACAAATGCGAATACTGCGGCGGATGGCACCTGACGTCGCACCCTTGGAAATAGACCCCGCATCGGCACAACACTGACGGAGCGCCAGCCATCGCACGCAAGCTACGGGCGCGGCGGCACCAAAACATCGTAGCGGACGGCCTTGCCCGCAAGCTGATAGCTCGGCTTAACGCCGGCAAGCAGCGGCCCCTTCACCGGCCGCTTGATAACGACCTTGCGCGGGTGCGCCGCAAGCGCAGCCTCGACCAGCGTCTCCTCATCGGCACACGGCTGTTCCAGATGGTGCAAGAGTTGGAACTTCTTTTTAACCGCCGCGCTCTTGGTGCGCCCGGGAAACATGGGGTCCAGATACACCACGTCGGGAGCGGTGAGCTCGCCCTGCCCGATCAGCTCAGCTGTATGGCGAAGGCCGGCAATGCTGTCCTCGCCCGCATGCAAGCGCATGCGCGCCACGGCTGTCGCAAGCGCCGGATCATCTGCCGCGCGATCCAAGGCATCCTTAAGGAGCGCCGCGATCACGCAATCCTGCTCATACAGATCGACGGTAAAGCCCGCGGCCGCCAACAGCAGCGAATCCTCGCCAAAGCCTGCCGTGGCATCAATCGCCCATGGGCTCTCGATGCCTTTTGCGCGCGCAGCCTTTACCAACAGCTCTTGCTGCAGACGGCCTTGCTTGAGTCGTGGCAACATGCGGGTAAAATCGGCACGCAGCTCCATCGTGCCGTCGGTGAGCGTGAGTCCCTCGGACTTCCCAATCAGCTCAAGCCCCGCGGCCCGAGCAACAGAAAAGGGATCGGTGACGCCCATGGACACTCCTTAGCATGTAAAACGAATACGTGGGGCGCCGTCCATGTCGGCACCCAACCGTCCGTTATTGTCCCACATGCGACATGGCCCACAGCATCCCAATGCAAAGCATCGCCATCAATCCCGTACACACGACAGCGATCACGGAATCACCCATGCGCCTTCCCAACGACCGCGGCTCACGCACTTGCCCTGCTCCGTACATCATGGCTCCTCCTTGAGACCAGCTCCTTGTTACGACCTCATCATCGCAGCGCCACACATGAGTTGCCATCGATTTGGCTTACGTCCAGCTTTCCTTTTTGAAAGGTTGGGGGGGCTGCGCGGGGTCAAAGCGCTTTCAGGCGCATGCATCGCCGCGTTGAACTACAATGTGCTTCACCATATGTGCAGCACATGGGGTACGTCAGATTGACGTACTCGTATCGAAAGGACCAGCCATGAGCTCCGCTCGCAAGACTCTCAAAATCCTTGCCCTCGTCTACTTTGTTTTGGGCATCGCCAGCCTCGTCATCGCCGGCGTCGGTATCGCCAGTGGCAACCTCGATTCCACGTACGGGTCGAACACCATGCTCGCCGCGGTCGTGCTGGTCGCCAAGGGCGTTATCGATCTTGCCGCAGGTGTTGCGGGCATCAAGGGCGCCAACAAGCCTTCGCAGGTGGATGGCGCGTTTAAGCTCGGCATCGTTGCCGCAATCGCCACGATTGCGCAGGCCATGCTCACGCTTCCCGCGCTCGGCGGCAGCTCCGTCAATATCTTCGCCTTTGTCATCGTGGTGTACGACCTGTTCTTTGTTCAGCAGGCGCACGCCGTTAAGGCCGAGAACAAGGACCGCCTGTAAGCGCTCGCTTCTCATAGCCTCTGCAGCCAAGCAACTAAAAAGGGCCGATCGCACATCTCCGCGGTCGGTCCTTTGCATTTGCCCAGATAAAACCTGCCAAAATAAACCTGTCCCTTTTTGGTAGGTTGTTAGCTGTGGCGGTACTCGGCGATGATGAAGTCGATATCGGTCTGGAGCGTGTCCAAGTTTGCCAGGCGCTCTTTATCGGCAGGTCGTGTGCGGTAATAGTACGGCGTCATCTGGAACACCGCCTCGATATCGGCCTGGGTCTGAAGCGTAATATTCGCAGATACCCGCTGCGTTCCGACTAACTCGAGCTCAGTAGTCTTCGGCAGTTTCTCGTCATTGAGATATGGCGTGTCGTAGAGCACCTCCTTGAGCCCAAACAGATGACGGGCACCTGGCACCACGGTGCAGAGCGAGCCTTCGGGTGCCAGCACGCGAGCAAACTCGCGCTCGTTAAAGGGAGCAAAGAGCTCGGTCACCATATCGAAGGCGCCATCGGCCACGGGGATATCCTTCATGTTGGCCACAAAATAGGTCGCATCGCCGCGCTTGGCGGCCAGGCGCACCATCTCTTTGCCCAAGTCGAACCCGTAAGCGTCTACGCCCGGCACCGTGCCCATGGCGCTGGTGTAGTAACCCTCGCCGCAGCAAATATCGAGCAAGGTCAGCTGCTTGCCCGTATACGCCCCGTGCTCTGCCGCCCGCTCGTGCACCAGCTCAACCATCGCATCGCGCAACGGCGCATAGTAACCGCGGTTCAGAAAGTCGCGACGGCTGCGTGCCTGCGACTTGGGATCGCCCATGGAGTCGCCGCTCTTGGACGAGCGCAGGAGATATAGATAGCCCTCGCGCGCACGGTCAAACCGGTGCCCACCCGCGCATGCAGCACCGCGTTCGTCATCCACCAGCGGCTCATGGCAAACGGGACACAACAACATGGCAACTCCTTAGCGCGAACAACACAACGCCCACCATTGTCGCACGCCTTCCCAACCTAGTCATAGAAGAGACAAGGAGTGTCCCCAACTGCCGGCAGAAAAGGAACGTCCCCAAGTGCCGACTGAATGCATTAGGAGTATCATCATCTGCGCAAATAAGCACGAAAGAGCATATTAGAGATTGAGAGCGTATGGCTGATACCGCATCTAAGCACATTGACATGACCACCGGCTCGCTGTGGCGCAATATTCCCCTATTCGCCTTCCCC
This sequence comes from uncultured Collinsella sp., assembly GCA_937925735.1. Lineage (GTDB taxonomy): Bacteria > Actinomycetota > Coriobacteriia > Coriobacteriales > Coriobacteriaceae > Collinsella. Next base: position 10,410 of record CALAMK010000002.1, read on the forward strand.
GTGGCCGCCACGAGCATCTTGGAGCAGCTGTCGAACCTCATCGCCACGGTCATCATCGGTAATTTCTCGGGCGACCAGGGAACCCTCGCCATGGCGGCGGTCGGCTCCAATGTTCCGCTTACCAGTCTTATGCTCAACCTGTTTATTGGCATGTCGCTTGGCTCCAACGTGGTCATCGCCAACGCTATCGGCCGCAACGATCAGAACATGGTCAAACGCGCCGTCCATACCTCAATTTTAATGGCGCTCGTGGGCTTTGTCGTCATCGCGCTGGGCGAGATCTTTGCCGAGCCCATGCTCGCCGCGCTCAATGTTCCCGACGAAACCATGCCGCTCGCTTCGCTCTACCTGCGCATCTTTTTGCTCAGCCTGCCCTCGATCTTGCTCTACAACTTTGAGGCCGCGATTTTCCGCTCCGTCGGCATCACCCGCATGCCGCTGCAGGCGCTTGCCGTGTCCACCGTCCTCAACATTGGCCTGGACCTCATCTTTGTCCCCGTACTCCACTGGGGCGTCGCGGGCGTCGCCATCGCCACCGCCATCGCCTACACCGTCAGCGCCGCTACGCTCTTTATCCGCCTGCTCAAGACCGACTCCGTCGTCCGCGTCACCCTACGCGACCTAGCTATCGACCCCGTCGCCCTCAAGCGCATCGTCAAGATCGGCCTGCCCGCCGGCATCCAAAGCGCCGTCTTTGCCGTCGCCAACATCATCATCCAGTCCGCCATCAACAGCCTGGGCACCGAAGTCATGGCGGCATCGAGCGCCGCCATGAGCCTGGAGTACGTATGCTACAACCTGCTCAACAGCTTTAGCCAAGCTTGCACCACCTTTGTGGGACAAAACCACGGTGCCCGCCAGATCGACCGCTGCACCAAGACGCTCAAGGTCTGCCTGGTCGAAGGCGGTATCGTTGCACTCACCACGATTATCGTTATTGTCGGCCTGGGGCGCGAGATTTTGTCGCTGTTCAACAGCGATCCCAACATCGTCTCGATCGGCTATATCCGCGTGTGCTCGATCTTCCCGGCGTACGCCTTTAGCATGTTCTACGAAAACATGTCAGGCTACCTGCGCGGCTTTGGTATCTCGCTCACGCCCGCCCTCATCACCATGATCTGCGTCTGCGGCATCCGCTTCTATTGGGTGTTCTGCGTGTTCCCGCACTTCCGCACCTTTGCGAACATCATGATGGTCTACCCCATCAGCCTGGGCACCACGGCGTTCTTTATGGTCGTAGCGGTACTACTCTGCCACCCTGCACGCACCTATCGCGCCACCCAAGCCAAAGCGACAGCCCGCTAAACACCGCACTCAACGCCACGCCAGTCATTAATTGACAATATGCGAGCTCATATAGTCGATAAAGCGCCTCGTGGCGATGGGCATGGTGTCCCAGCTGCGCCAGGCGGCCACCACGTCGCGCGAGGGGGCATGCACGATGGGCCGCACACGAATATCCGCTCGCATGCCCTCCACAGTACGACGGTAGAGCATGCTCACGCCTAGGCC
>CALAMK010000003.1:0-36125 GCA_937925735.1 uncultured Collinsella sp.
CGGCGGTGGGCCCCATGCCGTCCTCCGTCGCCAGGAGGAAGAGCTCGACCTTCTCCCTGCTGTACATGCGAACCTCCAGTCCGGACCGCTTCACGGTCCAACTTTCTGTCCGCACCCCCTTACAGTTAAAAGCCAGCGCGTTGTCGGCACAGCGCTTGAATAGCTTGTGTCTGAGGGCCAAAATGGCCTCAACCCATTCGCGAAATTTGCACGCCCTATAGTGAGTGGGCTCTCGCTTGAGCTGATGCTGCCAAGAGGTGGCCGATAGGGGCAATTATGGACAATCGAATCTTTGGGTATGCGCGTGTCTCTTCTGCGGACCAGAATTTGGACCGCCAACTAGACGCACTGGGGAGGTTTCCCGTTCAGCGGGGCCAGATTTACGCTGACAAGGCAAGCGGTAAGGACTTTAAGCGTCCCCAGTACCAGCGTCTTCTTCGCAGGTTGCGCGAGGGTGACGTTCTCGTAATCAAAAGTATCGATCGATTGGGTCGCAATTATCGTGAAGTCCTCGATGAATGGCGACGCATCACGGTAGATAGGCATGCTGCCATCGTGGTGCTTGACATGCCGTTGCTCGATACGCGCGAACAGCCCGATGGTATTACGGGAACGTTCATGGCGGATTTGGTCCTCCAGATCTTGAGCTACGTGGCGCAGCTAGAGCGCGAAAACATCAAGCAGCGTCAGGCGGAGGGTATCGCGTCGGCGCGTCTGCGGGGTGTGAGATTTGGAAGACCGGCGCTCGAGCGCCCGGATAGCTACCGCGATGTCATCAAATCATTCGAAGGAGGTGAGGTTACGAGGCAAGAGGCCGCAATGCTTTTGAACGTCAGCGCATCGACATTTGATCGTTGGAGACGGGCGGACGCGAACGGATATGACCGTTCGCGGTCTGTCCATCCTCTTTAGCTAGACATTTTGACGAGGGGAGTTTATTGAACAGAGCCCACTCCTTCCCTCGATGTTTATCCAGTTCACGCCCTTGAATCAAATAGTGCCACCGCGTCGCCAATTCGTCTGCTATTTGACGAGGGGTTATGAGTCGCAACGTCAAACGAAAGGAAAAGTCGTGAAACGAAATATTACTGAAAAGCTGCCCATGATGGGTTTGTTTGCCCTGCTCATCTGTTCTCTGGGGTTCATTTCGGCCTGTTCTCAGAATGCTGCAAACTCAGAAAAACCGAAATATGTCGATGACAAGGCGATGAACGTTATCGCCGACGGTTTTGAGAAAAGGTCCGACGTCATTGAATCTAATGCAAACGATGATGACCCTCATTCAACCGAGAATATCCAGGAAGCTATTAAGGCCGAGATCGAGAACGACAAGGTGCTTAAGAACGCTAGGTTCAAAGATTCCAGGATGCAGCAGGACGTCATTACGTATCTGAATTTGCTTGATGACCAGCTTAAAGTGACCGAGGATTATTCGCAATCGTCTTCGGATTATTACGAAGAGTGGAATAAAGTTTACGACAAGCGGTCTGCGCAGCTCAAGAAGCTTGTTGACAATTACGGGCTGGAAGTTGGGGAGAAATATAAGGATGATTTCAATGAATTGATTAAGAACGGAAAGTCTGTAGCGGAGAAGACCCGCAATGAGGATGCCATCAACAGTTTGATCCAGGGAGCAAATTTCGAAAAGTCGGATGATGGCTATGGTCTGTATACATATACGGCCGTAGTGGAGAACACTTCTGGTATTTCGTTCTCAAACGTTAGCTTAACGCTTGCCCTCTATGATGCGGATGACATCAAAGCGGAAGAGACCTATGCGAGCACTTCTTCGTGGGCGCCGGGGGAGAAAGTCAAGTTCGAGGCGATGTCCGATGTGGACGCCGCGCGCGTTGTCGCATCTGTTTCCAGCTACGATGTAAGTAAATAAGTTCCGTTTCGACTATCGAAAATAGGAGGTCACCATGGAGGATAAAGATGATTTAGATGTCGTCGAAATAGGGGGCCAGCTGCGGCATAAACAGGGTTTTGATATCCGTAAGGTCGCTGCTGGGTTGGTTGTCGGCGCCGGAAGTGCGGTGGCAGGTGCGGTTGCAACCGTACAGAAGGTTGCCGATGATGCAATGCGTGCCGCAGCCCCGATGGCCGATGATGCTTTGGCAGCTATTGCGGATGCGGCCGATGGCGCGGCTGGAGCTGCTGCGGATATCGGTGACGCCGTCAACGACTGGGCATACCAGCAACAGCTCAATAGGTACCGACCGGTAACCAAAGAGGTCTATCAGAGCCCTTCATTTCATTTGCCGAATATGATTCGAATCGTTGATGGAAATGAGCGTCGGGGCATCGACGTCTGTAGGGATGCTATTGGTTGGCTGGATACTGTTAAGGGTACACAGATTTTTAATCTGTACCGCGAAGCAATCGGGGATAGCGAGCTGTCTTTCTACCCTAAACCATCTCTTTATTCCACATATTACATAGATGCTTTCGATCGGTCTCGCTTTGTTGATCTTGACTCTTATTTCGCAACCATGCAACAAGACAAGATGGCCGAGTTGAGACGGATCGCGTTCATGCTTGGCGCGAAGCGCTGCAAGCTGGAGGTGACGGAGTACGAGGAAACTCGGCGAGGCCACCAGGTTAAGGGAAATGCCAAGGCGGGAAAGAAGGGTTCGGTTCGAATCGACGGTTCCTTGAGCGATTCAACGAGAAATGAAAAGAAAATCCTGTTTACACAGGAATTCGAGGGCGACATGGTTCCGCAGCGCCCGGAGCTCCATTGGTATGCCCATGACTCAGATATTCTCTTGTTAATCGAGACGAGATGCGGCGGAGAGGATAAAAACAAGGCGAAGAGCTATCGGGTCGAATTGAAAAGTGAAACGACCATGACCATGTCTGTATCACTTGCTATGGCTATCGATGAGGCATGCAGCAAACTGAACATAAGGGCGAATTCGAGCCTGACAAGCCAAGCTAAGCGAGAACTCCGGCAGTCGTTTGTATTTGAAGTTGAATTCTGACGTGAATTGCCAGCAGCCAAATGTGACAAAGGGACTGTCCCTTTGTCACATCCCGGCAAAGCCTGTCTGGCGTAGGGCTTCGTAGAGGACGATGGCGGCGCTGTTGGAAAGGTTGAGTGCGCTGATGCGGTAGTCGTCCGGATTGACGAAGTTGCCGCAGATATCCTGTTGAAGGATGGCCTCATGGTCGTTCTCGGCATGCCCCAGCGATTCCTCGTGGGCTTCCCAAGCCTCGGCGTTGTCGAGTGAGTCGCAATCGCGCAGCATTGGGATGCGCTCGCAGCGCTCGGGTGCCGCGGAAAGCAGCAGCTCAGGAATGCCCGAGCTCTCGCTGCCAAAGACCAAATAGTCACCGTCGCGGTAGGTGCTTTGCGCATAGGTGCGGCGTGCCTTTTTGGTCAGCAGATGCAGGCGGCCATCGGCGGGGGAGAGGCCGTTGCGCGCAAGAAAATCCTCCCAGCCGGTATAGGTCGTCACGTCCAAGTTTTGCCAGTAGCCCAGACCGGCGCGACGTACCGTCTTGTCATCGAGCGAAAAGCCCAGCGGCTCCACCAGATGCAGACGGGTACCGGTGACCACGCAGGTGCGGCCGATATTGCCCGTATTGGCCGGAATCTCGGGCGCATACAGCACAATGTTGAACATGAATCTCCTTGGCTCAGAACGAAAAACCACCACGAAGGGGACAGGCACCTTCGTGGTGGTTTGTGGCGGTTACGTAGCGGGCGGACAAGTCCGCCGCGATAAAACCTAGGCGCGGTGCCAGTCGGTCAGGCAGGCATCGAGGGAGGCGATGAGCGCATCCTTGTCCATGTGACGGCCGATGATGCACAGGCTCGTCATGCGGTCGCCCGTCTCGTCGTCCCAAATCTGCATGATCTCGGGGTTCTCGTCGATGATCTTCTGTTTCTCGCCCTCGGGCGCGGAGTCAACGAACAGACCGTTCTCCATCAGGCGCATCTGGTGGCCGGCCTGCTCGAACATGTAGCACATGTCCGGATCGCCGGTCTGCCACAGCGGACCCTTGACGCGGATGACCTCGTCGGGCCACTCCTGCTCAACAAAATCGGTGAACTTCTGCAGGTCAAACGGCTTGCGGCGCGAGTACACAAAGGTCTCGATGTCGTACTCGAGCACCTCGGGGTCGTCGTGCTCCTCGGGATGCTCCATGGCCTCGATCCAGGCGGCGGAGTTGTAGGCGCGCATAAAGTCGAAGCGGTCGGTATCGAGCAACTCCTCCATGGGGACCTCGCCGTTTTGGGCCTCGACGATCACGGCGTCCTTCTGCAGGCTGCGCACGATGGCCTTGAGCTCGGCGATCTGCTCAGGACTCACGGTATCGGTCTTGTTGAGGATCAGCGTGGAGCAGAACTCGATCTGCTGGATGAGCAGGCTTTCGATGTCGTCCTCGTCGATATCCTCGGCCAGCAGGTCGCGACCGCCGTTGAACTCGTCGTACATGCGGGCGCAGTCGACCACGGCCACGATGTTGTCGAGCGCAAGCTTAGGCTCGCCGCCCACCTTGGCCTCGTCGCAGAAGCTCGAGATGGTGTAGGCGATGGGGATAGGCTCGCAAATGCCCGATGCCTCGATGATGATGTAATCGAAGTTGCCCGAATCGGCGATGCCCTGCAGCTGGTTGGCAAGGTCGTCCGAAAGCGTACAGCAGATGCAGCCGTTGGTGAGCGGGATGAGGTCATCGGTCTCGGAAAGGCCGCCGTCGGCGATGAGGCTGGCGTCCACATTGATCTCGCCGATATCGTTGACGATTACGGCGGCGCGGATGCCGCCGTCGTTAGCGAGGATGTGGTTGAGCAGCGTGGTCTTGCCGGCACCGAGGTATCCGGTAAGCATGATGATCTTCACGGGTTTGTTGGGCATGTGTCCTCCTTTGTTAGACATGGCTTACAGTTGAATCATATGCCAAACGCCTGCTCTTATACCCACGCGCTGGCAAATAACACAGGCTACTCCCAGGCTCCCCATACATCGGGGCAATAACCGACGGTGGCCTTTTTGCCGTTACGCACGATGGGCTCGGCTAGAACCTGCTGGTTCTCGAGCAGCTTGTCGAAGCGCTGGCTAGGGGTGAGGTGCTGGATGAGCGCGAGCGTCTCCTCGTCCTTGGCCTTGGGGTTGAGTAGCTTGTCGATGCCGCCGACTGCTTGCATGACGCTCGTGAGTTCGCCTTTGCTCATCTCCTTTTCCTTAAGGTCGATAAACTGCACCTTAATGCGGCGCTCCTTAAAATAGCGCTGGGCCTTTTTGGTGTCGAACGACTTCTTAGTCCCGAAGATTTGAATATTCATGGTTCCGCCGCTCTATCGAATGAAGTTGGTCGTTGCTCGATCTGCCTCGGGTGCGTTGATACCGGCGGCCTGTCCTGCCTCGATGCAGCGCAGGAGCCAGGCCATGTTTTTGCCGATGTTTCGCATGGTGGCAAGGCCCTCGGCGTCCCCATCGGCGTCGCCGGGCACGCGGCCAAACACGTTGTTCCAGTAGGTGGAAGCAACTACGGGCATTTGCTTAATGGTGAAGTACTTGTTGAGTACATCGAAGGTGGTCGACGTGCCGCCGCGACGGGCGACGGCGACTGCGGCGCCGGGTTTGTGCTCAAAGGCATGCCCGCCTGCATAGAAGGCGCGATCGAGGGCCGAAAGGATGCGGCCGCTGGGGTGCGCATAGTAGACGGGGGAGCCAAAGACAAAACCATCTGCCTGCTCGGCGGCAGCGATGAGCTCGTTCACCACGTCGTCGTCAAAGGTGCAGCGACCGCCAAGCTTGCCGCACTGGCCGCAACCGATGCAGTCGCGAATGGGCTTGGCGCCCAGCTGGAACACCTCGGTATCGATGCCCTCGGCGTTGAGTTGCTCGGAGACCTCGGCGAGTGCGCGGGCGGTATTGCCGTTTGCCTTGGGACTGCCATTGACCAAAAGAACCTTCATCACAAACTCCCTCTGCTGTTGGTGACTTCTGCAGAGGATTATCGCACGATGGGGGAGGCGGTGCGGGCGCGGTGCTAATCCAGTTTGGTACCTGGCACCTGCACGGCTTTACCGAGCAACGCTTTGAGCTCGTTCAAAATGGAAACGGGCTGTCGATTGACAGCGTCCAGATGAAGCGTTGCCACACGAATGGGCGGCTGATATTCAAGCGAACCGATGAGCACGGGAGAACCCAGGAACCGTTCGATGTCGCCTGCGATCTCATCGATTGCCTCGGGGCCGAGCTCATCGAAGAGTGCTACGAACGTTGGCCCCGTCGAGCGGAACAGGCGGCCCTTGCCGCGCGAACAATCCATGAGGCAGGCGGCGCTTTCGGCGAGCACGCGGTCGCCTGCATCGAATCCAAAGCGGGCATTGACTTCGGCGATATCGTCGACCTTAATGGCAATAAAGCCTGCCTCGCGCGCCACGCGGCGCATCTCTCCAATAGCGTTGACCAGCGCGTGGACATCGCCCAGGCCCGTTACCGAGTCGGTCGTATCTGCCAAGCTTCGGTTGATGATGATGCCCACATACATGCTGGGCTCGGTATCGGTGCCGTCCAAGCGGTAACCCGTGCAGTCGCAAAGCGCGTATGCTCCGGTGGCATCCATTACGCGATACTGCATGTAGTGGAAGTGCCACGTGCCGTTTATCACCATGTCGAGTTCGGCGCGTACGTTGTCGCGGTCCTCGGGATGAACGCGGGCGAGCCACATGTCGACCGAGTTAAAAGGGTGCTGGGAGGGCAGGTCAAAATCGCGCACGGCGTTAACCGACCATTGCGATTCGCCCGTATCGAGGTTAAGGATGAACGGATAGCGCGTCTCGGAGCTCATGGAGATTGCTTGGAACACCCGGTCGTTGCAGGGAAGCTGATCGACGATTGGGCGTTGTGGTGCGTCATTGTCTTTCGGTTGCTGTACACGATGCATAAGCTTATAGCGATACATCTTGCGATCGGCATCCATCGTCATCTGGCGACGCGTGTCGCCGGCAAGTGGATCGACGCGCGAGCAGCCAAAGCTAAAGCTGGCGATCATGGGCGCCTTGCCACCTGAGCTCGCCTCGATCAGCCCGGCACGCACCTGCTCCAAGCGCTGCTCGAGTTCAGTCTCGTTTGCGGAGAGCGAGATAAGCACAAACTCGTCTCCACCGATACGGAACAGCAGCTCATCGTGCTCCATGGTTTCGGAGAGTGTGCGGCAGATGCTCAGAATATAGCGATTGCCTTCGGCGTGGCCAAACCTATCATTGCAATGCTTGAGATGGTCGATGTCAATATAGGCGCAGGTGAAGGGATCGCCTTTGCGCCAGAGCTGCTCGACGTGACGGTCGAGTCCGCTGCGGTTGCCCAAGTTGGTGAGCGGGTCGATATAGGCGTTGCGCTCAAGCAGCTGGCGCTCTTGTTGCAGGATAGCATGCGTCTTTTGCAGTTGCTCACCAACGGCGCGTAGCTCAGCAGGCAGCGCGGCAACATCGAGTTCGGCGGTCGAGATGCCATTCGCAAGTCGCTGAAGATAGGCAATAATCGATTGCTCGCCCATGCGGTACGACTCGTTCATGATGGATAACCTCCTTGGGGGAACAACGGTTTGTATCATATCCCCAATTCGGTTTGAACTGGGGATATAAGTTAGCTAATGGAGATAAATGCCCCTTCGGCGGTGGCGTTTTGCGCGCGAGCGTATCAGTTGTTATTGCCACCATCGAGCAATGCCTCAAAATCCTTCGCCGGCATGGGGCGGTAGTAGAGGAAGCCCTGAGCGTAGCGGGCGCCCATGTGGCGTAGCATGTTCGCCTGCTCATCTGTCTCGACGCCTTCGATTACAATGGGCAGATGGAGCGACTGCGCCATCTCGAGCATCGATGACACGATCTGCGCGCTGCGGCCTTGATCGCGGTCGGTGGGCACAAAGGTGCGGTCGAGCTTGATGACGTCGACGTTGACGTTCTTGAGCATCGCGAGCGTGGACTGACCGGTGCCAAAATCGTCCATATAGGTCGAGAAGCCGCGGGTGTGCAAGTCGGCTGTCAGTTTGTCCACGGCTTCGGACTCTCCCGTATAAGCCGTCTCGGTGATCTCGATGCGCATGAGCTCGGGTGGCAGGTTGTATTGGGCGGCGAGCGATTCCATATGCTCGGCAACGTCGCAGGCAAGAATGTCCACGCGAGACACATTAAGCGAGACCGGAACCACGCGAAGACCGCGATCGAGACGCTCGCGAAGCCATATGGCGACACCCTGCCAAATGTACTTGTCGAGCGTCACCACAAAGCCGCTTTCCTCAAGCGCCGGGATAAAGGACGCAGGTGGAATCAATGATCCATCTTTGTCAATCCAGCGCGTGAGCGCCTCGGCGCCAATGATCTCGCCGGTTTCCATATCGACCTGGGGCTGCAGGTAGTACGTGATGCGGCCATTTGAGAGCGCGTACTGGAACTCGGTCAGCGTGCGGTGGAACGCAATCTCGTGTTCATATTCTTCGGGGCGGAAAATAGCAATGCGCTCCTTGAAGTCGTTTTTGGCGCGTCGATTGGTAAACATGGCCTTTGCCTGCGCATCGATGGTGATCTCCTCATTGGAGTCGATGGGGTAAACGCCCATGGACGGCCAAAAACCTACGCCGTCATCATGCCTGGCTACTGCCTCGCGAACGCGGTTGTAGATTTGATGGACGGTGTTGTGCTCAAAGGGGATGAGTATGCAAAAGTCGTCTTGGCCCCAGTACCCTGCGATGCCCATATCGGCATTCTCGATATCCTTGAGGACTGTGCCCACATCGGCGAGCATGCAGTCGCCCTCGGCCTGGCCGTGCCATTCATTAAACAGGCGCATGTGGCCCATGTCGACCGTGGTGATGCACCAGGTGCCGTCGCGCCTTGCCTCGAGAAATGCGTTGGCGCGCCGCATAAACTCGCTGGGTCGATAGAGGCCCGTGAGCGAGTCGATACGTTCGGCGATGGCGCTTTTGCGCTCCGCCTCGGGTATGGGGAGGCTGTCGTTGGGAACAAGCCCGCCGGCCGTGCGAAGGCGACGGTCGAGTTCGCCTAAAACGGCGGTCGCTTGATGGGTTAACCGCTCGTAAAAGGCCGGGACGACAAGGCAGACGGGAGTAATGGTGTCGCCCGCGATTTGAACAGGAGCGAAAACAGCCTCTTTAAGGTGGCGGGTCAGTTGCTCGAATGCCTCATGGTCCAAATCGTTGCTGAGCACGACGAACTGGACGCTTCGTGAACGGAAGACCCGGCTTCTGCCGCGGGTGATCGACAGCATGCGGCCTGCGTATTCGGCAAGCATGTTGTCGACAGCCTCGGCCCCGTAGAGCTCGTTGAGATTCGCCGTGCCACGAATGCGCACCGCTATAAGCCCCGTCTCGCAGCGGTCGCGACGGCAGGCATCGATAGCGTTGACCAGCATGCGCTGCGTTCCGAGGCCTGTGGCGGCGTCGACGGTTTCGGCAAGCGAGTGGTTGACGAGTTCGCCGACATAGAGCGAGGGGACATTTCCGTCGCCGTCGATGCGAAACCCGCGAGCACGGCAGAGAACGTAGTCACCCGCGGCATTGCGCATGCGGTACTGCATGACGCGGCGGTGTTTGGAGCCGTTAAAGATCTGGTTGATGTCGTTGGCGTAGGCCTCGAGGTCATCGGGATGGACGCGCGTCTTCCAGAAATCGCGGCAGCTGTCTATGTGCTCCGAAGGAAGACCGAGATCGCGCAAGGCACCTTGCGACCAAAGGGTGCGGTCCTTGTCCAAGTTCTCGATAAAGAAATAACGGCCCTCGTTGAGCATCGAAAAAGCGTCGAAAATACGATCGCTTATTTCGAAGTCGTCGGCGTGGACTTGCGTAATATTGCGCCGATCGAGGTGCATGGCATGACGTAGCTTGTAGTCGTACATGCGATGGTCGGCATCGAGTGTCATGCGATTGGAGGCTTCGCCCAGGGCGGGGTCGGCGTGTGCCACTCCGTAGCTAAACGAGTGGGGCATCTCGGAATCGTTGTTTTTGAGCAGGATCGTTCGGCAGTGTTCCAGACGTTCGGCGAGGTCGTCCTCGGTCGCAATCGTAGATAGGATGGCAAACTCGTCGCCGCCTATGCGAAACGCCGCCTCGTCCACTTTCATATACAGTTTGAGATAGAGGCTTACCTGCAAGATATAGCGGTTGCCCTCGTCATGCCCAAAGACGTCGTTGCAGTGCTTGAGATTGTCGATATCGATGAACGCCATGGTAACGGGGGTGTCCTGCTCCCAGAGCTCCTCGAGGGAACGGGCAAAGCCGCCACGGTTGCCAAGCCCGGTAAGCTGGTCGGTAAAGGCGGTCCTGATCAGATCCTCCTGACGCTCGAGAAGGTCACGGACGGTCTTTTCGAGCGTTTCGGTGTAATTGCTGACAGTATCCATGTTCTAAGCGGCTTTCTGAAGTCGGAGCGGATTGCGTCGGGCGAGCTCGTTGTGTACACGCATCGTTGCTCAGCGTTTTGCGTGTATCCAGGCCCCCGCCTTGCTGCGTTGTTGGGTTACTTTGCCGGCTAATGTTCGCTGTTGATAACTGCTGAGTAGTATAAACAACAGTGCAAAATTATATAGGGGTGCACATGCTGTGGGTGGCTATTATTCGACAAACGGCAGCGCGATGATGCGATGTTCGATAAAAATGCGACTGGGGCGGTATATGTTGATGGGTATACTTGTTCCGTTTATATTTGCGGGGACGGAGATGGTCGCATGGCACAGCCAACTATGACGCGCACGGTGGGGCTGGCACTCGAGGGGGGCGGCTACCGCGGTATGTATACGGCGGGCGTGCTCGACGTTTGGATGGAGCACGGTTTGACCTGCGACCATATGGTGGGTGTCTCGGCGGGCGCGGCGTTTGGCTACAACTTTAAATCGCGTCAGATCGGCCGCGCCATTCGCTATAACAAGGCCTATTGCGCCGATAAACGCTATGCAGGTGTAGTAAGCTGGCTGCGAACTGGCGATATGTTCAATGCCGATTTTGCCTATCACGAGGTGCCTATCGAGCGCGATCCCATCGACTTGGAGGCGTATCGCGCCTGCCCCATGCGATTTACGTGCGTGTGTACCGATATCGAGACGGGCAAGGCCGTCTACCATGACCTGCCCTATGGCGACGAGCGGGATATCGAGTGGATCCGGGCATCGTCGGCGATTCCCGTGGCGACGCGTCCCGTTGCTATTGACGGGCATAAGTATTTGGATGGTGGCGTGGCTGATTCTATTCCCAGTGCATGGCTGTTTGCGCAGGGGTATGACCGCAATATCGTGGTGCTCACGCAGCCGGCGGGCTTTGTGAAGCAGCCCAACAGCGTGATGCCCATGCTGCGGCGCGTGTTCCGTCACTCCCCGGAGTTTGTCGCATCGCTTGAGCATCGGCATGAGGTCTACAATGCCACGCTCGATGACCTGGCACGTCGCGAGGCTGCCGGCGAAATCTTTGTGGTGCGGCCGAGCGAATCGGTGAAGGTACCGTCGCTGTGCCGTGAACCGGATGAGCTCGAGCGCATCTATCAGATCGGTCGGCGCGATGCGGAGGCGACCTTGCCGGCGTTGGAAGCGTATCTGGCGGAGTAGGGGCTGCGGCGGAAAGCGCATCCCGGAATGAGTGTTTGAAATGGGATGCGGTTTCCGCGAGAGGCCCGTGGCGGAAAGTTCACCCCGGAATATGTGTTCAGACTGGGATGCAGTTTCCCACTGGCCCTCTATACGGAAAGCGCATCCCGGAATGGAGGTCCAAACTGGGATGCGCTTTCCGTTGCTGAAGATATGAGGCCGCGAATAAGCGGCTCGGCCTATGCCTATGCCTATGCCTGCTGCCAGGTGTCGACGAGCTCCTTGGCGGCGGCGTAGGGGTCGTCGGCACTGCAGACGGCGCTTACCACAAAGAAGCCATCGACGCCGGTGGCCTTGAGCTGCGGCAGGTCGGCCGTCTTGACGCCGCCGCCCACCACGATGGGCACGGGGCTTGCCGCGTGGAGTGCGGCCAGGTCCTCAAAGCTCTTGGTGATGATAGAGCCGTCGGCCGCGCGTCCGCAGTCGCGCTTGGTTTCGGTTTCGTGGAGCGGGCCGATGCCCAGGTAGTCGACTAGGCTCATGTCGGCGGTTTTGACGTACTCGAGCATCTCCTCGCAACGGGCCGAAAGGCCCACGATGGCGTCGGGGCCCAGCAGCTTGCGACAGACCTCGACGGGAATATCGCTCTGACCCACGTGCACGCCGTCGACAGCGATGCCCTGCTCGCGCGCGGCGAGCACGCAGTCCAGGCGGTCGTCGATCAGCAAGGCGACCTGACCGGTCTTGCCGGCCTGAGCGATTGCCTGCGCGGCATCGCCCGTCAGCGCGATGATCTCGCGGGCGCTTGCCACCTTGGAGCGCACCTGGATGCAGGTAAAACCTGCGTCGAGTGCCTGGGCCACTACATCGCCCACGGGGCGTCCGAGCGTGTTTTCGGGGCCGAGTACCAGATAGGCCGAGATATCAAGGTTGTCGCGGATGCTCATCGTGCTTCCTCCTGCTTTTTGATCTGCGCTTCCATGCGCTCGAGTTTGCCGGTCATGGTATCGGTAAAACCGGGGCGAATATCGGCTTTGAGCACGACTTCGGTACGGATACCCTTGCTCGCCAACACAAAGGTTGCGTCGCGCACGACCTGCATGACCTCGTCCCAGTCGCCCTCGATCTCGGTGAACATCGAGGTGGTGCGGTTGGGAAGGCCACTCTCGCGAATGACGCGCACGACCTCGGCGACCTCAGCGGATAGCTCGTCACCGGTGCCGCACGGGGCGATGGCCACGGCGACCAGGGTGTTCATGCCGGCATTGGTTGCGGGCTCGGACATGGCTTATGCCTCCTCGAGCTCGAGTTGGTTGTCGGCAATGTCCCGGGCGGTTGCGCGGTAGAGCTCGTCGATAAAGGCGACCTTAAAGCTTGCCGGGGCATCGGCAACGGCGGCGGCACGCGTGCCGGCGACGTTGTAGGCGGCGGTGCCGCAGATGGCTGCCGTAAACGGATCGGCGGCGCAGGCGTACACAGCCAGCACGCCACCCTGCGAGCAGCCGCAGCCGGTGATCTTGGACATGAGCGGACTGCCGCCGTGGGACTTGGCCACGGTCGTGCCGTCGGTGATCAGGTCGACTTCACCCGAGACTACTACGGCGCCGCCGGTGTAGCGAGCGAGCGCCACAGCGGCATCGCGGGCGGCGTCGACCGTGTCGGTGGTGTCGACACCGCGTACGCGGCTCAGATCAGCCGCCTCGCCCTCAAGACCCCATAGGCCGGCGAGCGCGATAATCTCGGAAGCGTTGCCGCGCACGATGGCGGGTTTGTACTGCTTGAGCTCGTTTACCAGCTGGGTGCGCAGGCTACCGATGCCCAGACCCACCGGATCGAGCACCCAGGGCTTGCCGGCGTCGTGTGCCGCCTTGGCCGCGCGGGGGATCGTCTGCTCGTAGATGGGGAAGAGCGTGCCCATATTGAGATAGATGGCGCCGCCGCCGGCAACGAGTGCCTCGCCCTCGTCTGGCAGATAGACCATGGCTGCCGAACCGCCCACGGCGAGCTGTGCGTTGGCGACAAAGTCGATCGTCACCGTGTTGGTGATGGAGCCCGCCATCGGATTGGTGGCTCGAATCTCCTCTACGGCCTTGACCACATTTTGCTTAAGCTGTTCCGAATCAATCACTGCACATGCCTCCTTGGCATAGAAAAGGGGCGCTGTGCATAGACAGCGCCCCTGTAAAGGCGGCATGCTCCCTACGCCAGCATTAACTGACAGGTTCAAAGGATTGGGCCCTATGCCCTCTCAGCCTTGTGGTTTGCACCGCCGGCACTCCCGCATCGAATCTGTTGCTCCCTATACTAACGCACCTGCCAAAAAGGGACAGGTTAATTTTGGCAGCTGGCAACTGGGGCGTTGCATTTTCCCAGATAAAACCTGCCAAAATAAACCTGTCCCTTATTGGCGGGTCGTTACAATGGTTACGGTGAAAATGACTGGGGGATTCTATGATCAAACTTGTGCTGACCGATATGGACGATACGCTGATTCCAGCCGGGCATGACGGCGCCAGCGACTACGCCATCGAGGGCATTCATGCCATGCAGGCGGCGGGTCTGCACTTTGGCCCGGTTTCGGGTCGCCAGCCGTCCGCGATGGGCTGGATGTTCCGCAATTGCGTCGAGTGCTTCTCGACCGGCGCGTTCTGCAACGGCCAGGTCATGTTTGTGGACGGCGAGGCGGTGGCCTCGCATGCGACCGACAACGATGCCCTGACGCGTCTGGCCGATTACCTCGAGCAAGAGACCGACGATACGTATCTGAAGGTCTACAGCCTGGGTGATGACTTTTGGGATAACGATGCCTATTGCGTGACGAACGACCCCGAGCGCGTACGCCGCGCCATGGAGTCGGGCGGCAACGCGTGGCTCAAGGGCGAAGAGGCCCCGTGCCGTCCTGTTGTCGATGATGCCCCGGTGTTTAAGGCGAATATTTGGAGTGCCCGTTCACGTGAGGAGCTCGTGGAGCTACGCGAGCGCGTTGCCGCCGAGGTGCCGGAGCTCTCGCTTGTGTTTCCCAACAACCGCGTGCGCCTGTTTGACATCCTTCCGGCCGGTTGGGACAAGGGCTGCGCTGCGCTGGAGCTGGCGCGCGCTTTGGGCCTGACGCCCGACGAGGTGGCCGTGTTCGGTGATTCCGATAACGATCTGCCCATGATCGATGCCGTTCCCAACTCCGTTGCAGTCGCCAATGCCAACGAGGCTGTCACGGCTGCCGCGCGCTGGCATATCGGCGCTGCGGCAGACGATGCGGTTGCCGGGGCTCTGCATCAGATTGCCGCCTGTGCCGCGACGGGGGAGATGCCGCCGTTTATGCGTCAGATGGATGCGACGGGTTTCGACGTCACGAACGTCTAGGGAGAAAGCTATGAAGCTTCAGCAGCTCAGGTATGTCGTCAAAGTTGCCGAATGCGGCAGCATCACCGAGGCCTCGCGCCGGCTTTTTGTGTCGCAGCCTTCGATTACTGCGTCGATCCGCGATCTCGAAAACGAGATGGGTGTGCACATCTTTGAGCGCACCAACAAGGGTGTCATTGTGTCCGAGGAGGGCGAGACCTTCTTGGGCTACGCGCGCCAGGTGCTCGACCAGGCGGATCTGCTCGAAGGCAAGTACAAGGGCGAGTCCGAGCAGGTGCCGCACTTTAGTGTGAGCTGCCAGCATTATTCCTTTGCCGTCAACGCGTTTGTCGATGTGATCCGTGAGTTCGATGCCGCGCGCTACGACTTTACCCTGCGCGAGGAGCAGACTCACGAGATTATCGAGGACGTCGCGCATATGAAAAGCGAACTAGGCATCTTGTACTTGTCCGAGCACAATCGCGAGGTCATCGAGCGCATGCTGGCGGCCAACGAGCTCGTGTTCGAAGAGCTCTTCTGCGCCACGCCGCACGTTTTTGTGTGCGCCGACCATCCGCTGGCGGGCCGCTCCAGCGTGACGCTCGAGGACCTGGAGGACTATCCCTTCCTGTCCTACGAGCAGGGCAGCTACAACTCGTTTTACTATTCCGAGGAACTGACCTCGACGTTTGAGCGCCGCAAGAACATCCGCGTGCGCGATCGCGCGACGCTGTTCAACCTGGCCATGGGCCTCAACGGCTACACGGTGTGTTCGGGCGTGATCAGCCACGAGCTCAACGGGCCGGGTATTATCTCCATTCCGCTCGATGTGGACGAGTACATGGAGATCGGCATCATCACGCGCAAAAATACGACGCTCACGCGCTACGGTCGGGCCTATATCGACGCGATCCGCCAACATATCTAGGCTGCTGCGTTCTGCACAGGTCAAATCTCTTTAAGGCAGCCCAAACTGATATAGGAAGCATCTATATCAAACTGTTATAAACATATATTATACGATGGCCATAGGAGCGCTCATACTCTGTCCCAGTAAAGCAACCAATGCAAAGGGAGATATCTATGAGTGCTTTAACCACGCTGAACGCGCCGTTTCGCGCCGATATCGTCGGCAGCTTTCTTCGTCCACAGGCCGTAAAGGACGCCCGTGTCGCCTATGCTGCGGGCACACTCGACGCCGCCGGCCTTAAGGCCGTCGAGGATGAGGCCATTCGCGACCTGGTGGACAAGCAAAAGTCCGCTGGCCTGCAGGTGATTACCGATGGCGAGTTTCGCCGCAGTTACTGGCACCTCGACTTTATGTGGGGGCTCAACGGCATTGAACGCCGTACCTCGCGTACGGGCTATATGTTCCACGACGAGGAGACCACAGCCGACACCGCCGTGGTAACCGGCCCCATTAGCGGCGAGAACCATCCGTTCGTCGAGCACTTTAAATTTGTCAAGGCGCTCGAGGGCGAGGGCCACGTTGCACGGCAAACCATCCCGGCGCCGATTCAGACGTTCTCCGAAGTCACGCTCGACCGCTGCGATGGCCAGCAGGAGAGCTTGCGTGCTGTCTATAAGACCGACGAAGAACTCGCCGATGCCATCGCCGCAGCATATCGCACCGTGATTGCCGACCTGTATGCCGCGGGCTGCCGCAACATCCAGTTTGATGACTGCACCTGGGGCATCTACTGCGATACTGACTTTGTGTCCAAGATCGGCATGAGCCCGGTCGACCTGCAAAAGGTAAGCGAGCTGGGCGTGGCGCTCAACAACGCCGCCATCGCGGACAAGCCCGATGATTTGGTTATCAACACGCATGTATGCCGCGGCAACTACCACTCCACCTATGCCTTCGAGGGCGGCTACGACCCCATCGCGCCGTACCTGTTTGCGCATGAGGACGTTGACGCATTCTATCTGGAGTTCGATACGCCGCGCGCCGGTGGTTTTGAGCCGCTCAAGTACGTTGCCCCCGGCAAGAAGGTCGTGTTGGGTCTGGTGACCACCAAGGCGGCAGAGCTCGAGAACGAGGATGTTATCGTCGAGCGCATCCGTGAAGCCGCAAAGTACGTGCCGCTCGAGAACCTGTATCTGTCGCCTCAGTGCGGCTTTGCCAGCTGCGAGATTGGCAACAAGCTGACCGAGGATGAGCAATGGGCAAAGATCGCGCTGGTCAAGCGCATTGCCGAGCGCGTTTGGAAATAGCACTAGTGTTTGCAGGTGGCGGCGCGTGCGAGGCATAGTGTATCGCGTACAATGGTTCGGATCGTATCGTTCGGGCAGGTTATCCGATATGCCTGATCGCCCTTCCATTCGAAAGGACATCCATGTCCCAGTCCTCGACGCCCGCCGTCAGCGATGCCATCTACGACGCATCGTCGCTCGGCCGCCCGCGCATGTTCCTGCTCGGCCTACAGCACCTGTTTGCCATGTTTGGCGCCACCGTGCTGGTGCCCGTGCTCACCGGCCTCTCGGTATCGGCAACGCTTTTGTTTGCCGGCTTGGGCACGCTGCTGTTCCACTTCCTGTCGCGCGGTAAGGTGCCGGCATTTTTGGGCTCATCGTTTGCCTTTATTGCCGGTTATGCCGCAATCGCGCCCAACGGCGAGACCGAGCTTTTGCCCTACGCCTGCCTGGGCGTAGCTTGTGCCGGTCTGCTCTATCCGGTGCTGGCGGCGCTCTTCCGCGCGTTTGGCGCCAAGCGTGTCATGCGTTTCTTTCCGCCGGTGGTGACTGGCCCCATCGTCATTTCCATCGGCTTGATCCTGGCAAGTTCCGCTATTGCTAACTGCCAGACCAACTGGCTTGTGGCTGTCATTGGCGTTGCCGTTATCGTCATCTGCAACATCTGGGGCCGTGGCATGGTCAAGATCGTGCCGATTTTGCTGGGCGTTGTGGTGAGCTATGCCGTTGCGGCTGCGCTCGGCGGGGTTGATTTCTCGGGCGTTGCCGCCGCTCCGTGGGTCGGTCTGCCCATCGTGTGGGACAACACCGTGTTTGCACTCTTTGGGCCGCAGTTCGATAGCGGTCTTGCCACGACGGCCATCATCACCATCATGCCGCTGGCCTTCGCGACCATGATCGAGCATATCGGCGATATCTCTGCTATCGGTTCGACTTGCGAGTGCAACTACATTGCCGATCCCGGTCTGCATCGCACGCTGCTCGGCGACGGCCTTGCCACGATTCTGGCTTCGCTCTTTGGCGCTCCGGCCAACACTACGTATGGTGAGAACACCGGCGTGCTCGCCCTGACGCGCGTGTTCGACCCGCGCGTAATTCGAATTGCCGCGTGTTGCGCCATCGTGCTTTCGTTCTGCCCCAAGTTCGCGGCTGTCATTGCGGCCATGCCGGCGTGTGTGATCGGCGGTGTGTCGCTCGTGCTCTACGGCATGATCAGCGCTGTGGGCGTCCGCAACCTCATCGAGAACCAGGTCGATTTCCAGAACAACCGCAACGTGCTGGTTGCCGCGCTGGTGCTCGTGCTTTCGCTCGGCATCGCGTACAGCACCGCCGGCGCCATCGTGTTGGAGCTGGGCGGCGTGACCATTTCGCTGTCCGGCATTGCCGTGGGCTCACTGGTGGGCATTGTGCTCAACGCCATCCTGCCGGGTAACGACTTTGAGTTTGATGTCTCCGAGCTTGAGGAGGCTGCTGAGTAGCAGCTGCGTTCAGCTAAAACAAGATATGGTGCCCATGCGTATATGCGTGTGGGCACCATTTTTAATGTGTCAGTATCCAGTGGATGCCGCGGGCCATGCGTAAGTCGGTTTGGGCAAAGTGATTGCCGGGGTTGAGCTCCAGCGTTGTTGGAATGCCGCGCTCGACGAGCAACGCTTCCATCGCGCGTGTGTCGTCGAGTACATGCCGCATCATGCGGTTGGGCGTCTTGGTTTCCTTTTTGCCGAGTGACAGGTAGACGGCTTGCGGGCTGCCGGCAAAAGGGGCCGTGCTGGCACGGTCGACAAAGTCGGGAAACCATAGCGACCCCGATGCGCTCGCGGCGCGGTCAAAGGCGTCGGTTTGCCAGAGGGACCAGAGTGCGAAGAGGCCCGCGAGCGAGTAGCCGGCAATGCCGCGCCAGGTGGGCGGCTGAGGAATCGACGACTCGACCTGGGGGATTATCTGATTCAGCAGCTCATCAAGAAAATCGGCAGCTTGGCCGCCGAAAGGCTCGGCATCGCGTACGGTCCCGTCGCATGCCCAGGGGCTCAGCTCGCGATTCCAATCGAGCCCGCCAATGGTGACGAGGGCGAATGGCGGACAGTCGAGCTCTCGGCAACACTTATAAACCTCGCTGCCGTCGCCCACGACCACAGGAAGGTAGATGACAGGCGCGCTTTCCGTATGATTCGAATAAACGGTTATCTGCTTTTGATGCGCTTCCATGACGGGCCTCTCTCAGTGTTGTGATATCGGCAGCCCCAATTGTCGCACGCCAACGTATGCCGGTTGGGCTAGACCAAAGACAATCTCGTGCATCCCCTGCGGACGCATATGGAAAACGCCACCGCCGGAGGGGAGCTCGGCGGTGGCGTTGTTAAACGGTGCTGGGGCTCGGGGCCTTCGCGGGAGCTGCCATGTGCGCAGAGGCGTCTAAGAACGCTTACGGCTCGCCATGGTGCCTGCGGCGATAGCGGCTGTTCCCGCAAGGACGGTTGCCACGATGGCCGCACCCGAGGTGTCGCCGGTTGCCGCGAGCACGCCGGTAGTCTTGGCTTTCGTGGTTGAAGCCGCAACGGCCTTGGTCGGCTTTGAGCCCTCAGGCTTGGGGTTCTGCTTGGACTCCGCGGGCTTGCTTTCTGCGGGCTTGGTCTCGTCGGGCTTGGGGTCTTCCGGCTTGGCTACCTCGGGAGGTGCGATGGTCGTACTTTTGGCGACTGCTTTGATATAGAGGGAGTCGACCGTGGCGTCGCCCGTGCCGATGGCTTGGCCTGCCTCGTAGATGCCGTCACGGAGCTTGCGATAGTCAATGACCTTGCCGCCTTCGGGCGTCTGGATGGCGGCGTTCTCAATCTTGATGGTGCCGATTGTCTTGCCGTCAGCGCTCATGGCACGGGCAAAGATTGCCGCTGTATCTCCTTCGGCCGTTACCTTGCTGCGGATGATCGAGATGACTGCGGGTGTGACGCCCTCGCTGGTCTGGGCGATGATGCCGATGTTCTCGCCTTGGGGTTCGCGCCTCGTTTCGCCATCTTGGTTTTCGCTGTAGGGGATGGGGCCGTCGCCGTTCTCGACATAGCGGGCTATGGCCTTGACAACGGAGTCGCTGATGTAGATGTGGCCGCCCTTCTCGTTGGGTCGATCGTTTCTGGTGGAGAATGCAGCCGAAACCTCGCCTTCCGCAAACGCGTCCACGGTGGAGCCGTTCTTGACGACGATGTCGTCCTGGTAGGTGAAGAGGGCGTTGGCGCCACCGTATCTGCCTTTACTTGCACGGACCGTCACGTTTGCATGATCGAGGGTGATGCCCTTGTGGGCATAGACGCCATATTCAACACCGTTTACGTTGAGGGAGGCGTTTGTGGCTGCGAGGCTGCCCTTGGCCTCGACGGCAGCGTCTTTCTCGGAGCTTGCCTTGACCTGGCCGCCGTCCGAGATGTTGATATTGCCGCCGCTCCAAAGGGCCTCACCATCGGCTGAGCTTGCCTCGACCGTCCCGCCACCCTTGATGGTGAGGTTCTTGTCGGCTCCAATACCCTTGTCCTTGGTAGCCCTGGCGGTGACGGCTCCGCTGTCGTCAATCGTGATATTGCCGTTTGCCCTGATGCCATCCGATGCACCCGTGGCGTTGACGTTGCCCGAACCTTTGATAGCGAGATCACCTCCGGCATTGATGGCATCAAACCCAGTGCTCGTGGCGTTGACGGATCCGGCTCCGTCGATGTTGATATTACCCGTGGTGAGGATAGCGTCCTCAGTAGATGTCACGCTGAGCGTGCCGCCCTCGTCGCCTTGGATATTGAGCTCGGCATTCTCGTTAGTGCCATGAGAAACGTTGATGCTTTCGATCCATTCGGCAGTGACGATGTTGGTTCCCGAGTAATTCACGTTGAGCTTGCCCGCGGCCTGGATCTCGCCGCCGTTATAGTTGTTGAGCTTCAAGTCGTCGGCGCCGTCCCACGACCAGGTACCGGCCTCGTCGCTCGCTGCGGTGTTGTACTTGTTGCCGCCGACCTTGACCCATTCCGCTGCGAGCGAGACGCTCGGCATGAGCAGCGAGCTCACCGTGAGCGCGCAGGCCAGGCCGCAGACGATGCGGCGCGTCACGCGGCGCCAGCTGCCGTGCGCGAGTCCTATGCGACGGCGAACGTCGGGTTCGGCAACATGGGTTCCGGCGGTAGTGTCATTGCGTTTGGGGGTCGTGAACAAGGCTGCCATGGTTGCTCCCGTTCTCATAGGGCCTATACGACTAGATTCAGCGTATCTGCTGGATGTTGCCGGCGGTAGTGCCGTTTGGAGGGCAAAATGGCCAAAATGGGGGAGAAATAGGCCGCACGCCGGCGCAGGGACCGGCGCTAAAAGAAAAGCGCGGGGCCGCATGGCGACTCCGCGCTTTATTGTTCAGCTTTTGCAGCCTTGCCCTTACGCTACGAAGAAGTAGACGAGGAAGGCAAGGGCCGCGATCCACCCGTCCCGTGCGAAAAAGTGTTTACGAGCGCTTGCGGCTCACCACGGCGCCCGCGGCGATGGCGGCTGTTCCCGCAAGGGCGGCTGCCACGATGGCTGCGCTCGAGGCGTCGCCGGTTGCTGCGAGTTTGCCGGCGATCTTGGCTCCCGTGGCTGCAACTGCAACGGTCTTGGTCGTCTTCGTGCCCTCGGACTTGGAACCCTCGGGCTTGGTCTCGCCTGGCTTCTCCTCGGGTTTGATCTCCTCGGGAGGCGCGATGACCGTGCTCTTGGCGACAGCTTCGTTATAGGGGGAGTCGATCACAGCGTCGCCCGTGCCGATGGTTTGACCCACCACGTAGAAGATGCCGTCATCGAGTTCTTCCTTGTTGCGATAGCCAATGATCTTGCCGCCTGTGGGCGTCTGGATGGGAGCGCCTTCGATCTCGATGGTGCCGATTGTCTCGCCGTCCGCGCTCACGGCAAGGGCGAAGATTGCCGCCGTGTCTCCCTCAGCTGTGACCTTACTGCGGACAATCGAGATGGTCGCGGGCGTGATGCCCTCCTTGGTCCGGGCAAAGATGCCGATGTTCACGCCCCTATGCTCGGGAATGACTGCGCCACTTTGGTCGTTGCTGTAGTGATCGGGGCCGTCGCTACCGGACTCGACATAGCGGGCTATAGCCTTGACAACGGAGTCACTAATGTAGATGTGACCACCCGCTTCGTTGGGGTAGTAGTTTCTGGTGGAGATTGCGGTCGAGAACTGGCCTTCTGCGAACGCATCCACGATCGAGCCGTTCTTGATGACGATGTCGTCCTCGTCGGTGAAGAGGGCGCTGGCTTCATCGTTCCCTGCACTTGCACGGACCGTTACGGTTGCGCCATCGAACGTGATGCCCTTGTAGACATAGATGCCATACCCAACGCCACTTGCGTTGAGGGAAGCGTTCGTGACCGTGAGGCTGTTTTTACCGTCGATGGCGGCGTCTTCCTCGGAGCTTGCCTTGACCTGGCTGCCACCCGAGATCTCGATGTTGCCGTCGGCCCAAATCGCATTGTCTTTGATAGAGCTTGCCTCTACCTTGCCGCCGCCCTTTATGATGAGGTTCTCGTTAGCATCGATACCCTGATCCTCGGTGGCCTTGGCGGTGACGGTTCCGCTGTTGTCGATCGTGATGTTGCCGTCGGCCCTGATGCCATCCGAATCGCCCGTGGCGTTAACGTTTCCCGAGCCCTTGATGGTGACATCGCCCCCGGCATCGATGGCATCGTGCTCGGTGCTCGTGGCGTTGACAGTGCCGGCGCCGTCGATGTTGATGCTGCCGACGGAAGTGATGGCGTCACGAGAAGATGTCACGCTGAGCGTGCTGGACGCGTCGCCCTGAATATTAAGCTCGGCGTTCTCGTTCGCGCCATCCTTAACCTTGATGCCGCGGCCGTCGCCGTTAGTGACGATGTTGTTGCCCTCGTAGCTCACGTTGAGCTTGCCCGCTGCCTCGATCGCGCCGCCGTTATAGCCGTTGAGCTTCATGTCGTCGGCGCCGTCCCAGGCCCAGGTGCCGGCCTCGTCGCCTGCTGCAGTGTTGTACTGAGTGCCGCCGACGTTGACCCACTCGGCCGCGAGCGAGACACTCGGCATGAGCAACGAGCTCACCGTGAGCGCGCAGGTCAGGCCGCAGACGATGCGGCGCGTCACGCGACGCCAGCTTCCGTGTGCGAGCAGCGTGCGACGGCGCACGTCGGGCTCGACAAAATGGGCTCCAGAGGTTTTGTCATTGCGCTTGGGGGTCGTGAACAAGGCGGCCATGGTTACTCCCATCCTCATAGGGCCTATGCGATTAAGCCCAGCATATCTGCAGGATGTAGCCGGCGGTAGTGCCGTTTGGAGGGCAAAATGTCCAAAACTTGGGAAGCAAAACATCGCGCGTCCGTGCGTTGCCTGGCTTTAAAAGAAAAGCGCGGAGCCGCTCGATGCGACTCCGCGCTTTGGTGTTCTGCTTTGGCAGCTTTGCCGCTACGCTACAAAGAAGTAGACGAGGAAGGCGAGGGCTGCGATCCACATGAGCGGCTTGATCTTGGAAGCCTCGCCCTTAAAGAGCGCGACGATCACGTAGGCGATAAAGCCCAGGCCAATGCCGGCAGAGATGGAGTAGGTGAAGGGCACGCCGGCGACAATCATGAACGCCGGGAAACCCTGCGACACGTCGGACCAGTCGATCTCGGAGGCCTCGCTCATCATGAGGTAGCCGACGTAGACCAGAGCACCGCAGGTGGCGGCGCTGGAAACGATGGTGACGATGGGGGAGAAGAACGCGGCGAGAATGAACAGCACGCCGGTGGTGACGGAGGTGAGGCCCGTGCGGCCACCGTCGGCAGCGCCAGAAGTGGACTCGACGAAGGTGGTGATGGAGGAGACGCCCATGAAACCGCCCACAGCAGCGGCGGCGGAGTCGACGATCAGGATCTCCTTGATATCCTCGACGTTGCCGTCGTCGGTGAGGAACTCGCCCTGCTTGGCGACGGCCATCGCGGTGCCCATGGTGTCGAAGAAGTCACTCATGAGCAGCGAGAACGAGATGACGAGGAGCGTGGGGTCGGTAAGGACCTTGACGATGGCGGGCACGCCGCCGGCGTCGGCGATGGGGCCACCGATGCTCGAGAAGTCGAGCGGGGCGATGATACCGGTCGGAGCCTGGGTCACACCTAGGGGGATACCGGCGATGACGGCGACGACGATGCCGATGAGCAGCGAGCCGGGGACGTTGCGGCAGGCGAGGGCGACTGTCACCAGGATGGAGATGATGCCGACGATGAAGGTGGGGGAGGTGATGTCGCCCAGACCGACGAGTGTACCGGCGCCAGCGGTGATAATGCCGGCATCGCACAGGCCAATCATGGCGATGAACAGGCCCAGACCCACCGAGATGGCGTGACGCAGGACAACCGGGATGGCGTCCATGATGGCCTCGCGCAGGCCACAAAGCACGAGCAGCAAGATGACGATACCCTCGAGGAAGATAACGCTCATGGCCACGTGCCAGTCACCGCCGCAGACGGTGGTGGCGATTCCAGCGATCATCGCGTTGACGCCTAAGCCCGACGCGCAGGCGAGCGGGCGGTTGGCGAAGATGCCCATGCAGATGGTCATGATGCCGGCGCCCAGGCAGGTGGCGCAGGCGAGCGCTCCCGTATCGATGCCGGCGCCCGAGAGCACCGCGGGGTTGACGGCAATGATGTAGGCCATCGCCAGGAATGTTGTCAGTCCAGCGCGAAGTTCGGTCCCGATTGTGGACTTGCGCTCACTGACGTGAAAAAGTTCGTCCATGCATACCCTTTCCTTGTTCGGCCCCGAGTTTAGGCCGATTGACACGAACTCACCCACTATAGCCCCTTTACGACGCTGTTGTTCCTCGCATGTTGATGTTCGGCGCTTTGTAGCAGACGGACGGTATTTTTCGCATGAAAATGTATGGGTACCGTATACTTAAGCGGTTACAACGACCCCTATGGAGGAACGTATGATTAAAGAGCTTTGCCACGACGAGGCTATCCTGTCCCAGCGTTGCGAGGTTGCGACCGTCGAGGACGAGTCGGTCGCACAGGACCTGATCGATACCATCAAGTCGCTCGACGATGCCGGCTGCCTTGCCGCTAACCAGATTGGCGTTACCAAGAAGGTCTGCGTCTACCTGGACGACGCCGGCGAGCCCCACGTGCTCTACAACCCCCGTCTGGTGTTTGGCCTGGGTGCCAGCAAGATGGAAGAGAGCTGCCTGACGCACGACGAGATCACCAAGTCTACGCGCTACATCAAGTGCAAGGTCGCTTATGACGTGATCGTCGACGGCAAGATGCGCGAGCGCAAGCAGGACTTCGTCGGCTTCGAGGCTCAAATGATTCAACACATGATTGACCACTGTCTAGGAAAGTTGGTCTAAGGGGACCAAAGCACCGCACCTTGCCGCTCAATCGTCGCTCGCGTACCTTAAGTACGCTTCGCTCCTCTTTCGTGGCAATCTGCAGCACTTTGACCCCTTAGACGACCTGCGGGGTTAACTTGGTTGAGTTTATCCTGCTTGAATAGTCCGGGTATGACGTTGTTGTCATGTCCGGGCTTTTGTGTTTAGCGCCTTTTTGTTTGGTGACAATGAACTTAGCAGGAACGTAAAGCTAGGAGGCGCTATGTGCACGAGTATTCGATTTACCGATAATTCTGGTCACATGTATCTAGGCCGCAACCTCGACTGGAGCTTTGACTACGGCCAACAGGTTCGCGTGATGCCCCGCGGGTTCCACATCCCGTATTCGTTTATCGACGATGCGTCGGCGGCACACGCGGTAATTGGCATGTGCATCGATTACAAGAACTATCCCATGTTTTTCGACTGCGGCAACGATGCGGGTCTGGCTGTGGCGGGGCTCAACTTTCCCGGCTATGCCGAGTATGCCGAGGGTCCTGTCGACGGCAAGACCAATATCGCGGCCTATGAGTTTCCCCTGTGGGTGGCAGCGACGTTCTCGACGGTCGACGAGGTCGAGGCCGCGCTGCGCGATACGGTGATTGTCGCCAAATCTGCCGGAGAGGGGCTGGGCGTGTCGCTGCTCCATTGGATTATCGGCGACAGCCAACGTAGCATCGTGGTCGAGATGATGGCTGACGGCCTGCATGTATACGACGATCCAGTCGACACCCTTGCCAACCAGCCGACCTTCCCGTGGCACATGGAAAACCTGCGCACCTATATCACCGCCACAAGCGATTTTCCTCAGACGGCGACATGGCGTGGCGCCGAGCTCAAGCCCTATGGCGCGGGTGCCGGCATGCGTGGTATTCCGGGTGACTGCTATTCGCCGAGCCGTTTTGTAAAGGCGGCGTACCTCAATGCCAATTACCCGCAAAAAGACAGCGAGGCCGAGAACGTCATTCGCATGTTCCGCTCGCTCGAGGGGGTGGCGATGATCGAGGGCGCGTCCAAGATGGGTGACGGCAAGTTTGAGATAACTATTTACACCGGATGCTTTAGCGCGCGCACGGGCAATTATTACTACGCGATGTATGGGGATCCGTCGATTCGCTACGTGAGCCTGATGGATGCCGAGGGTGCGAGCCCCGATAAGCTCGTGGCTCCCGAGCCGCGTCGTTCGTAGCCGATAGCTTTACTGCAATGCAAAGCGCCCCTGCATCTCCCGTGAGGTGCAGGGCCGCTGTCGTTGATGCGCGACGTCGTTAGAAGTTGGCGTCGTTGAGCTGTTCGCTCTCGAGGCCGTCGAGCTGTTGCTGTTCGGGCGTATCGGCGACGCTCTCGAGCAACTCGGTGGGGTCGACGTTCATGTCCCTACCGGCTTTGTTGCCGTCGACCAGGTCGTCCGAGAAGATATCGACTTCCATTTCCTCGGCCTCTTCGATCTGAACCTCGAGCGGCACCTGGGTGCGCACGAGCTTAACGGCCGGGCGCATGCGGGCAAACAGCGGCACGTACTCGA
This sequence comes from uncultured Collinsella sp., assembly GCA_937925735.1. Classification (GTDB taxonomy): domain Bacteria; phylum Actinomycetota; class Coriobacteriia; order Coriobacteriales; family Coriobacteriaceae; genus Collinsella. The sequence goes on from CALAMK010000003.1 coordinate 26,997, forward strand.
TGATGATGGCCGAGTTCTCAAGACCGTACCAGCGTGCCGGGCTTCCGCAGGCGCGGCGGACGGCGTACTTGATGGCCATGACGCGGTGGTCGTTGCGGTTGATGTCCGTTTCGGGGGCAAGCATCTTGCGCAGCATGCAAAAACGGAAGTCGCCCACGTTGCCGCGCGTCTCGTAGATGGAGTAGGTGTGATGCTGCGGCGGCAGCTCGCCCGATGCCATCAAGTCGCCAACAATCTGGCGCAGGTAGGCATTGATGCGCTGGTTGACCTTAAAGCCCAGGTCCAAGCGCACGCGGAACAAAAAGTCCGTGCCAAAGGTCTCGACGGAATACTCGTGCGTATAGGGCTCGTCGGTAACGTGCACGTTGATGAACCAGTATGCCTTGGCGCGCTTGGGATGCTTATCCAAGATGGAATAGAGCACATCGCGGTCGAGCGTGAGCGGGTCGGGGCTGTTGGTGAGGAACACCAGATTGTCGGCGAGCACGGGGTAGGTCTCGTCGTTGCGCAGGCGGCCGAGCTGGTCAATGTACTTGGAGACGGGCAGCAGGATCGTCTGCGTGCGCTCGATGGCGGTGCCGCGACGCCACACATACATAAGGCCAAACAGCAGCGCGGCCAGGAAGATCATGACGTAGCCGCCGTCAAAGAACATGGTGAGGCACGAAGCGAAGAAGCACAGCTCAATGGCACCAAAGAGCAGGGCGAAGACGCAGGCGCCCAGCTTGTGTTTGAGGATGCCGGCGATGTAGCTCGTCAAAAGCGTCGTGGTCATGAGCATGGTCACGGTAATGGCGAGGCCGTAGGCGCTCTCCATGCGCTCGGAGTTTTGGAACAGCAGCACGATGAAGATACAGCCGACCCACATGATGTTGTTGACGAGCGGAATATAGAGTTGGCCCTTGGTGTCGCTGGGGTAGTGGATGCGCAGATGCGGCATGAGATTGAGACGGGTTGCCTCGGATACCAGCGAGAACGAGCCGGTGATGAGCGCCTGCGAGGCGATGATGGCCGCCACGGCCGAAAGCACGATGGCAAAGGGGCGCAGGGGCTCGGGGAGCATCATATAGAACGGGTTGACGATATCCATCGCGAGCATCTGGGGGTTGGAGTTATTGGCGAGCAGCCAAGCTCCCTGACCCAGATAGTTGAGGATAAGGGCCGCCTTAACAAACGGCCAGGATGCATAGATGTTGGCCTTGCCTACGTGGCCCATGTCTGAATAGAGTGCCTCGGCGCCGGTTGTCGACAGGAAGACGAAGCCGAGCACCATGATGCCCGAGTGGTTGATGGGCGAGAACAGGAACATGATGCCGCGGATGGGGTTGAGCGCGCGTAGGATGGACAGGTTGCCGAGCATGTTGAACAGGCCGGCGCCCGCCAGGAACAGGAACCATAGCGTCATGAGCGGGCCGAACAGCTTGCCGATCGACGAAGTGCCGGCGCGCTGCATGGCAAACAGGCCGCAGATAATGATGATGGTGATGATGATGACGTTGGTCTGGCCGTCACCCAAAAGCGCATGGCCCCACTCGATGGTGCGCAAGCCCTCGATGGCCGTGGTAACCGTGACGGCGGGGGTGAGGATGCCGTCGGCGAGCAGCGCCGCGCCGCCGATCATGGCGGGCAGAATCAGCCATGGTGCCACCTTGCGTACGAGGCTGAACAGGGCGAAGATGCCGCCCTCGTTGTGGTTATCGGCCTTCATGGCGATAACCACGTACTTGACCGTGGTCACGAGCGTCATGGTCCAGATGACGAGCGAGAGTGCGCCCAAAATCATGTCCTCGCTGACGGTGCCGATGCCGCCGTTGTTGGCGACGATTGATTTCATGGTATACATGGGGCTCGTGCCGATGTCGCCGTATACGACGCCGAGCGTTACGAGCAGCATGCCAGCGGAGAGGGGAATGGCTCCATGCCCGCCTTGACCACGCTGGTCTTGGGGGCTTGCCTCCAGTTTGTTGTGTGCCACGTGGACTCCCTTGGACATCCGGTTATCTGTCTAGGGCAGATAACCTTTATGCCATCTTTATACATATAAGACCAGTTTGGCACACCGGGGTGTTTTAGACAATAATCCCCATCTGGGGAGCAGTTGTTTGCGCAGGCAGCATTTCAAAACAGGGGCTTTTAAGCACGTGCTGTCTGGGCGATGCCAGCCTTAGCGTTTGTGCGTTTGCCGGCGAGTTCGCAAAAGAGCGCGCCGCCGATGATAAGTGCAGCGCCCATCAAGCGGACCGGTGTTATGGCTTCGCCTAAAAGGACGGCGGAGAACACGACGGCCGAAAGCGGCTCGAGGTAGCCGACGACGGCGACGGTCTGCACGGGCAGCTTGGCGACGGCACTAAAGTAGAGCAGGCAACCGATGCCGGTGTTGACGACGCCGAGCATAGCGACGGCACGCCAATCAATACTGGCGGCGACGCCGGCGGACAGGAATGAGGGGGCGCCCTGCGTGAAGAGCGTAAGGACCAGCGCGGTCACAAAGGCGGCGCTCACCTGGAGCGCGGAGTTCTCGAGGCCTTCGATGTGTGGCGCACCCTTGCTAGCGATAACCATCAGCGCATAGCAAAATGCCGAGGCGATTCCGCAGGCGATACCTGCAATGGGCATATTGCCGCCTAGACCTTGCGCTGCAATGAGAAAAGCGCCGCAGGCGACGGCGATAAAGCCGGCGATTTTGCCGCCGGCCAGCTTTTCGCCAAAGATAAACGGCGAAAGGGCCATGACAATGATGGGGCCGCAGTAGTACAGCAGCGAGGATACGCCGACGCCGATCGTCTGGTAGGCGCGGAACAGAAAAATCCAGCTGGCGCCCAGCGCGGCTCCCGAGAGGAGGAGCGCTGCGGCTTCGCGGGGGCGGGATGGCGCCTGCAACTTATGGCGTTGGGTGATGGCGAGGATGGTGACAAGCGAGAGTGCGCCCAAAAACGTGCGCAGGAGCACGATATCGGAGCTCGGCAGCGCGATGGCAGCGGCGATGATGCCGTTGGAGCCAAACAATAGCAATGCTGCTAAGTACGTAAACAGTCCGTTGTTCATGCGCTGACTTCCCCTCTATATCCGAGCATCTTCACTATGGGTGAGGCGGCTTTAGAAGAAAAGCGAATATAATGCATAGATAACATGACAAAAACTCATGCAAAGGTGGGGACGTGCCGTGGAGACCAATATTCAAAAGATGCAGGTGCTGCTCGAGACGGTGCGTGCCGGCAGCTTTACGCGTGCTGCAGAGCGGCTGAGCTATTCGCAGTCGGGCGTGAGCCGCATGGTGGGCGACCTTGAGGCAGACTGGGGTTTTAAGGTGCTTGATCGCAGCCGCGAGGGCGTGGTGCTTTCTGCCGACGGGCGGCAGGTCATGCCGGCAGTCGAGGCGTTATGCGAAGAGTTTGGCCGCCTGCAGCGACGCGTGGACGAGATGCGGGGGCTCATGCGTGGCAAGATCTGTATCGGTACGTTTTCGAGTGTGGCGACCCATGTACTGCCGCCGGTAATCGCGCGGTTTCGCGCTGATCACCCGGACGTCGATTATGAGTTACTGATGGGCGATTACTCAGAGATTGAACAATGGGTGGCTGAGGGTCGTTGTGACCTGGGCTTTATCCCGCGTGAGCCACGCGGCGCCGGCATGGCGTCGCGGCCGTTGGTGCAAGACGAGCTGATGGCCGTGGTGCCAGCGGACTCCTCGCTTGTCACCGCGGAGGTCGTTTCCCTTGCCGATTTGGCCAACGAACAGTTTATTCTGCTGGAACGCGGCACCGATGATGAGATTACGCCGCTGTTTCGCCGGGCGGGGCTGACGGTGCGCTCCAAGCTGTCGACCTGGGATGACTATGCAATTATGGCCATGGTGGAGGATGGCCTGGGCGTGAGCGTTCTTCCGGCGCTCATCTTGCGCCGCTGTCAGTTCGATGTTGCCGTGCGCCCGCTCGAGGGACATCCTCATCGGCAGATAAACGCCATATACCGCACCACTGACGTTTCGCTTGCCGCCGCTCGATTCCTTGAATACCTCTAAAAGCGCGTACCTGTTGTCCACTTTTGGACAATTCTCGGGGCTCGGCACATTTTCTTGTGAAATTGAACTTCCGGATAATGCGCCGCGCTATACTGCTTGCTAAATTGAACCTTGGTTCAATTCGTGTTCTATAAATTGAACTTTGCCAGCAAGGAGGTTCTAGTGGCCCAAGAGACGTTTAGCGATCGCCTGCGACAGGCTATGTCCGATCGCGACGTTCGCCAGTCGGACGTAATCCGCGCATCGGAGATGCTCGGCAAAAAACTCGGCAAGAGTCAGATGAGCCAATATGTGAGTGGCAAGACGATCCCGCGGCGCGATGTGGCAGAGCTGCTCGCCCGCATCTTGGAGGTCGATGTTACCTGGCTGCTCGCCGGCGACGCCGATCAGGGCGAGGCATCATCGTCCCGCAACGTTTCCAAGCCCGAACCCCATCCCTCAGCTCAAATTGCAAGGAGCACCACCATGCGTACTTTTTCTAAATCCACCAAACTCGAGAACGTTCTGTATGACGTGCGCGGCCCCGTCGTCGACGAGGCTGCTCGTATGGAGGACGAAGGCGAGCGCATCCTCAAGCTCAACATCGGCAATCCGGCACCCTTCGGTTTCCGCACGCCCGATGAGGTCATTAAGGACATGCGCCAGCAACTGCCCGACTGCGAAGGCTATTCCAACTCGCGCGGTCTGTTCTCTGCGCGCAAGGCGATCATGCAGTACTCGCAGATCAAGGGGCTGCCCAATGTTCAGATGGAGCACATCTACACGGGCAACGGCGTGTCCGAGCTCATTCAGCTTTCGATGAACGCACTGCTCGATAACGGTGACGAGATCCTGATTCCCAGCCCCGACTATCCGCTCTGGACGGCGTGCGCGACCCTTGCCGGTGGACATCCCGTGCACTATCTGTGTGATGAGCAGGCCGATTGGTATCCTGACCTGGAGGATATGGAGTCCAAGATCACGAGCGCGACCAAGGCCCTCGTCATCATCAACCCCAACAACCCCACGGGCTCTGTCTACCCGCGCGAGGTACTCGAGGGTATTGTTGAGATTGCGCGCAGGCACCAGCTCATGATTTTTGCCGACGAGATCTATGACCGCCTGTGCATGGACGGCTACGAGCATGTCTCCATTGCATCGCTCGCCCCCGATCTGCCCTGCATTACGTTTAGCGGCCTGTCCAAGTCGCATATGATCGCGGGCTATCGCATTGGCTGGATGGTGCTTTCGGGCAACCAGCGTTGCATGAGTGACTTCATCATGGGCATCAACATGCTCTCGAACATGCGCCTGTGCTCCAACGTGCCGGCCCAGTCGATCGTCCAGACGGCGCTCGGCGGCCATCAGTCGGTCAACGACTACATCCGCCCCGGCGGTCGCGTCTACGAGCAGCGCAACTTTGTGTATGAGGCGCTCAACAAGATCGACGGCATCTCGGTGGTCGAGCCGCGTGCGGCGTTCTATATCTTCCCTAAGATGGATGTTAAAAAGTTCAACATTACCGATGACGAGCAGTTTGCCCTCGACCTGCTGCACGAGAAGAAGATTCTGATCACGCGCGGCGGCGGCTTTAACTGGGGTGAGCCCGACCACTTCCGCATCGTGTACCTGCCGCGCATGGAAGTGCTCAAAGAGTCCCTCGAAGACCTCGCCGACTTCTTCGACCATTACCGTCAGTCGTAGGGGATAGAAGCTCCGTACAACTGAAAGCGCCCTGTAGCCATTCGGCCGCAGGGCGCTTTTTCGTGGATCCGTGGGGCGTGGGACAAAAACTACTGATTATTTTGTCCCACGTGACCTTCTTGAACTGGCGTCTAAATGACCACACCCTGGCAGTGGTCGATTTCGTGTTGGATGATCTCGGCGGTGTAGCCCGAGAAGTTCTTGATGCGGTGGACGAAGTTTTCGTCCAGATACTCCACCTTAATGCGGCGATAACGCGTGCAAGGGCGCTCTCCGACCAGGGAAAGGCATCCTTCGCTCGTCTGATAGGCATTGACCTGCTCAAGAATCTGGGGGTTGTACATGAGCAGCGACTTGCTGCCGTCCTTTACGCAGATGATGCGCTTGCGTACGCCGATCATATTGGCGGCTAGGCCTACGCATTCGTGCTCGTGCTCGTGCAACGTGTCCAGAAGATCCTGCCCGGTCGCGGCGTCTTCGGGGCCGGCATCTTCGGAGGGTAGACGTAAAAAGAACTCGGACTTCATGATGGGTTTGATCATGGCGGGCTCCTCATGTCTCATGCTTTCGTGGACTTTTAATAATAACGCGGAAGGAAAGCTGTGCGTCCGCGTTACAATCTTTCGATGTTGGACCATGTTGCCAGACTCGTCGTGTACGGCGTCTGGCGTAAGTCTAGGGCTCATTTTTCGCCCTGGACTGTTCCTCTGGGGCGATGCGACTGTCGTTCCAAGAGGAAGGAAATGCATGGGGAGCAAATCTCAGCAACAAGTTCAAGTAGCGCCATCGGCCACCGCGGCGTTTCTCGTCGTTATGTATATTGCAGCCTTTGTCGCCGCGTTTAACGAGAACATCATTAACGTGGCGTTGCACGACATTATGGCGGCCTTTTCGGTGAGTGCCACCACGGCGCAGTGGCTCGTTTCGGGCTACATGATCGTGACGTCGATCTTTACGGCCATCATGGCCTTCCTGTCCGGTCGTTTCTCGACGCGCAAGCTGCTGTTTTTCGCATGCGGATGCATGGTCGCCGGCGAAGCCCTGTGCCTGGTCGCTCCGTCGTTTAGCGTTTTGCTGCCAAGTCGTATTTTGCAGGCTGCGGGATCGGGCATCTTGTTCCCGCTCATGATGAACGTGGTGCTGTCTTGTGCCCCGCGTGAGAAGCTCGGTCTGTATCTGAGCCTGGGTGGTGCCTGCATTACGCTGGGGCCGGCGTTTGGACCCGTGATCAGCGGTCTTATGTGCACGTTGTTTGGCTGGAGGGCGGTGTTCGTAGTGCCGCTGGTGGGCGGCATTGCGGTCGCAGCGGCGGGCGTTAAGCTTGTTCAGAATGTCGGAGAGCGTTCGAACACCACGCTTGATATTCTGTCGGTTGTTTTGCTCGCGGCCGGCATTACGGCATTTGTGTATTCCGTAGGCGAGTTCTCGACCAATCTGATTGCCGGCATCGTGACGCTCTTCGCCGCCATTGTGCTGCTCGGCCTGTTTGCGGCCCGCCAGCTTAAGCTCGAGCATCCGGTGCTTAACGTGCGTCCCATGGCGAGCGTTCGTTTTTGGCCTGCGTGCCTGCTTGTGGTGGTGTCGATGATGACGACGTTCTCGATGAGCGTTTTGTTGCCGCTCTATTTTGAGGGCGCATACGGCATGACCGCACTTGTTGCGGGCCTGCTCATTTTGCCAGCAATTGCCTGCAACGCCGTGACCTCGATTGTGGGCGGACGCGTGATGGACGCCCGTGGCGCATGGCCGCTGCTGCCGGTCGGCTTTGCCCTGATTGCCGTGGGGCAGACTGCCATCTCGATGACGGCGGCAAGCATGAACATCGGCGTTGTCGTGGCACTGACCGTTGTGGTGTATGCCGGAGTCGGTTTGGTGCTGAGTCCCTCGCAGACGGCCGGCTTGGAGACGCTGCCTGCCGCTGAGCATCCCCACGGAACGGCATTGCTCAACACGTGGAACATGATTGCCGCATCGTTTGGTCCGTCGCTGTTTATCGGTCTGCTCTCGAGTTCTGCGGCGACCGCCGGCGCCGCTGGCGTTGTGACCGACGTTGCCCAGGCGATTGGATTTGCAGCTGCCGTGCGTGTGGCGGCTGTAATTGCCGTGGTCGGGTTCGTGGCGTCGCTGGTGTACGCTCGTCGCGAGTCGCACATGTCGCATTAATGTGTGCACATAGATTCTGCAGCTAGATTAGATGACGACACCATAAACTAGTGGACGTTTTGCCGAGAGGCATGAATGTTTAAAGCGCAAAGAGTGCGCGACGGGCCCCGCGAATGGGGCGATGATGCCCGAGAGGGCCAAGAAGGAGTCTCATGTCCGAGAACGAAGAGATCATGAACGAGACCGAGAACGAGACCGTGGCTGCCGAGGTTGAGGCAGTCGAGACCGTGGAGACCGAAGCTGCCGAGGTTGAGGCTGCTGACGAGGTTTCCGCCGAGGAGGAGGCCGAGGTTGTCGAGGCCGCCGTTGATTACGATGACGAAGAGCTGATGGACAAGATGCAGAAGGCCGCCCGCCTGCTGCGTAGCCGTCGCTTTGCTATTTCCAAGGAGGAGGAGGCCAAGGCCGAGCGCATGGCGAACATCGAGCGCGCCATCAAGCTTCTTGACCTCAAGCCCAAGATGGAGCAGAAGGAAATGTCCGACCTGCTGGGTATGCGCCTTCGTGAGCTCGATGGTCTGATGGCCGAGGCCGAGGCTGCCGACCTGGTCGGCCGCATCGACGACGCTGAGGGCGATATGCGCAAGATCGTCGTCTTTGCTGCCGAGGATGCCGCTGAGGGCCTGGTCGAGCTTGCCAACAAGAAGGAGAAGCTCCTGCCCGAGCTTTCTTACGAGGAGGCCACCGAGCTGATGGCTGCTCTCGATAAGGTCATCGCTCCGCTCGTCGCCATGGGCCTGGACGAGGACCGCGGTCCTCGCGGCGGCCGTGACGAGCGCGGTGGCCGTGGCGGCGACCGTGGCGGTCGCGGCGGCTTTGGCGATCGCGGTGGCCGTGGTGGTGACCGCGGCGGTCGCGGTGGCGATCGCGGTGGCCGTGGCGGCTTTGGTGACCGTGGCGGCGACCGTGGCGGCGACCGTGGCGGTCGCGGCGGCTTTGGTGGCAACCGTGGTGGCTATGGCGATCGCGGTGGCAACCGTGGCGGCTTCGGCGGCAACCGTGGTAACGACCGCGGCGGTCGCGGTGGCGATCGTGGCGGCCGCAACGGCGGCGGCTTCCGCGGCAATCGTTTCTAGGGGTTACGCGGTTTTACCAAACCGCGTAACTAGTTGACGCTGCAAACCCGCCAGAGCGGCAATCTGCCTTTCAACTTCGGCGGCATGACCAGAAGGTCAATGCCGCCTTGTTTCAAGGCACCTTGCTCGCTCTGGCGGGTTTTCGCTCATATGACCCAATTCGCTGTCAAGAGCCACAATGGCCCC
>CALAMK010000004.1:0-66938 GCA_937925735.1 uncultured Collinsella sp.
AGGCATGGGTCGAGGCCGGACTTCCGCTCGATTGGGACAGGCAGGCCTTCGAGGCCGAGCGCAAAATGGATTCTAAAAAACACCTTGCCAAATAGGAGCGTCAGGACGCAAAGAGGCTCGCCGCACGAAGTGCGCAGCGAGCCTCTTTGCATGTCCGAGGACGTTTTGGGAGGTAGCCCAAACAGCCCCGGCGATCCTGCGGGAGTTGAGCCCCTTTAGAACTTGTCGTGGAAGGTACGCGCAATGACCTCGTCCTGCTGCTCCTTGGTGAGCGTGTGGAAGTTCACGGCGTAGCCGGAAACGCGGATGGTCAGCTGCGGATACTTCTCGGGGTGAGCCTGAGCGTCGAGCAGCGTCTCACGGTTGAAGACGTTGATGTTCAGGTGGTGGCCACCCTTCTCGGCGTAAGCGTCGAGCATGTGGACCAGGTTATCGGCCTGGGTCTCGGAAACTTCAGAAACCTTCATAATGTGTCTCCTTCGATTAATAGGCGCCGGCCGAAACCGGCGCGCTAATCAGTAATCGTTATTGTTAGTATAGCACTAACAATAGTTACTCGCCCAGCTGATCAAGGTCGATATCGCCAAAGAACACCTGATCCTCTTTGCCGAGCGCACTCGGGATGATGGAGAAGGTGTTGGAGATGCCGTCCTGAGCATCGCGGAACGGGAGCTTGGAAACCGAAGACAGCGAAGCGATGGCGCCATGGCTATCGCGCTTGTGCATGGGGTTAGCACCCGGAGCGAACGGCTGGCCAGCCTTGCGGCCGTCGGGCGTGGAGCCGGTCTTCTTACCGTACACGACGTTGGAGGTAATGGTCAGAACCGAGGTCGTGGGCACGGAGTTGCGGTAGGTGTCGTTCATGCGGATGTACTCCATGAACTGGTGCACAACGTCGTGAGCGATCTGGTCGACGCGGTCGTCGTCGTTGCCGTACTTGGGGAACTCGCCCTCGGTCTCGAAGTCGACGATGATGCCGTTCTCATCACGGACGGGGTGAACCTTGGCGTACTTGATGGCGGACAGGGAGTCAGCCACGACGGAAAGGCCAGCGATGCCCGTAGCGAACCAGCGGTGCACGTGCTTGTCGTGCAGAGCCATCTGGATGCGCTCGTAGCAATACTTGTCGTGCATGTAGTGAATGATGTTCAGCGAGTTGACGTACACGCCAGCGAGCCACTTCATCATGTCGTTGTACTTGGCCACAACGTCGTCGTAATCGAGCGTATCGCCCTCGACGGCGCGATACTTGGGGCCGACCTGCTTCTTGGAGACCTCGTCAACACCGCCGTTGAGTGCGTAGAGCAGGCACTTGGCAAGGTTGGCGCGGGCGCCGAAGAACTGCATCTCCTTGCCGATGCGCATGGAGGACACGCAGCAGGCAATGCCGTAGTCGTCGCCGTGATAGACGCGCATGAGGTCGTCGTTCTCGTACTGGATCGAGGAGCTGGCGACGGAAGTCTTGGCGCAGAACTTCTTGAAGTTCTCGGGCAGACGGGTCGACCACAGAACGGTCATGTTGGGCTCGGGGCTGGTACCCATGTTCTCGAGCGTGTGCAGGTAGCGGTAGCTCATCTTAGTAACGAGCGTACGGCCGTCAACACCCATGCCGCCGATGGACTCGGTGACCCACTGCGGATCGCCGGTGAACAGAGCCTGGTACTCGGGGGTACGGGCAAACTTGACCATGCGGAGCTTCATGATGAAGTGATCCACGAACTCCTGGATCTGCTCCTCAGTGAAGGTACCGTTGGCAAGGTCGCGCTCAGCGTAGATGTCGATGAACGTGGAGGTACGGCCGATGGACATAGCGGCGCCGTTCTGCTCCTTAACGGCAGCGAGGTAGGCGAAGTACATCCACTGGATGGCCTCCTGCGTGTTGGTAGCAGGGTTGGAAATATCGAAACCATAGGTCTCGGCCATCATCTTAAGCTCGCCGAGGGCGCGGATCTGCTCCTGCAGCTCCTCACGATCGCGGATGTTGTCGGCGGTCATGACCGTCGGGGTGGAAGCCTTCTGGGCCTCCTTGTCCTTGATCAGGTAGTCGACGCCGTACAGGGCAACACGACGGTAGTCGCCGATGATGCGACCGCGGCCATAGCCATCGGGCAGACCGGTGATGATGTGGGCCGAGCGGCAAGCACGCATCTCGGGGGTGTAAACATCGAAGACGCCGGCGTTGTGAGTCTTGCGCTCGAAGGTGTAGCGCTCGACAACGCTCTCGTCGACCTTGTAGCCGTGCTGGCTGGCAGCCTGGCAAGCGATGCGGATACCACCGTTGACGTGCAGCGCGCGCTTGAGCGGCTTGTCGGTCTGGAGGCCGACGATGGTCTCCTTCTCGCGGTGGGCGTTATCGATGTAGCCAGCGGGGTGGCTCACGATACCCGTGACGATCTTGGTGTCCATATCGAGGACACCGCCCTGCTCGCGCTCCTTAAGCAGCAGGTCGAGAACCTCGCCCCACAGCTCCTTGGTACGCTCGGTCGGGCCGGCGAGGAACGACTCGTCGCCCTCATAGGGGGTGTAGTTCTTCTGGATGAAGTCTCGGACGTCAACCTCTCCCGTCCAAATGCCTTCCTTGAAGCCTTCCCATGCCTCCTGCATTGTGTAACCACGCTCCTAGTTACGTGTAATGCGGCGCTCTCTCACACCGCTGCTTATTGAATTCTTGAATTTTCGGCTTGCACTACCGGCTTCTTCCGTTCTTCACCACATGTTGGTGCAGGGAAAAACGTTTGTCCACCTTGGAACTGCAACCCAAACCCAAGATTTCACCCGTTTGAGAAGGATAACATAGCGACCCTCTCCATCTGGGCTGTTATATGTTTCTTTTTTTATATCATAAGGGCGTTTTTTACAAACCCGCAGGAAATGCGAGCGTGAACAACTACCGTTCACCGATTTGTTTAGTTTTTTCCTTGCCTTTGTACGACGTTCACTCTAGCTGTTATGCCAGCTTTAGCAGGGTAAAGTGCCCCTGAGTGGGCTTTAGGACGTGCTCAGAGATCTACCCCTAACTTTGCTGATACCGACGGTGTACGGAGGTCGCCTAAAGGTTGTTTTCTAGGCATTTCCCAAAATCTACCGTATAGGGTGCGCGTGCGGGGGTATCATCTTTCACCGAAAATAGTTTCTAGTGTTAGGGGTTTTCGGTGGAAGATACCGATTTCCGTGAACTTGGGCGTCAGCTCCTTACCGAGTTCGGCAGCATGCATCAGCGCATTTCGCGCTTTGCGGACAAAGCCCTCGGCGGCGAGATGGCCGTCATGCGCGCCCTTATGCTCGCTGGCGGTTCGCTCACGCCGAGCGAACTCGCCGATCGCGCCTGGGTCTCGAGCGCCCGCATCGCCAATATCCTACGCGCTCTCGAAGCCAAGGGCTGGGTCGAGCGCGAGCACTCAAAGACCGACCGTCGTCGCGTACACGTCACGGTGACCGACAAGGGATTCCAGGATCTCGAAATCAAACGACGGGAATTCGAGAACCGCACCGCGGCTTTCCTCGAGCAGCTCGGCGAAACAGATACCCAAGAGATGGTGCGCCTTCTTAGACGTGCCAACGAAATTATCGACCGCAATCAAGAAAGGAGAGATGCCGAGTGAGGATTCTCAAGCTCTTTAAAAAGCATATCCTGGCACTGTTCGCAGCTATCGTACTTATCGTAATCAGCTGCAACGCCGATCTGGCACTGCCTACCTATATGAGCGACATCGTCGACGTGGGCGTGCAGCAAGGCGGCATTGCCTCGCCCGTGCCCGACACCATTCGCGCCGAATCGCTCGACGACCTCGAACTCTTTATGAGCGCCAAGGACGCCAAGGCTGTGGAGGCCGCGTTTAGCAAGGCTGACAAAAACGGCATTCGAAAGTACAAGGGCACCGAGGAAGAGCGTGCCGATGGAGGCAAGATTGCCGACATTATGAGCCTGCCCGAGACTGTCGTCCTTTCGTTCAACCAGGGCATCGACGCCGACTCCATGGGCGACATGACCGGCGCATCCACCGAGGCAAGCAATGGCGGCGCCGCTCAGGCCATGCCCACCCCCGAGCAGATGGCGGCGATGACGCCCGAGCAGCTCGCCGAGATGCAGCAGAAGGCCGCAGCCGCGCAGAACATGCAAAAGCAGATCGATTCCGATGGCGGCAAGATCACCATGAAGAGCCTGCGTCTTGGTATCGATGGCGGCCTGGTTGATCAGAGCAAGCTCGTCGATGGTGCCAACAATATGGCTGACAAAATGGGCTCCATGTCGGGCTCCATCGTCACCCAGCGCGCCGTGAGCTATGTGCAGGACGAGTACAAGGCGCAGGGCATCGACCCCGCCGACGTGCAGAACGCCTACCTGGGCCGCATGGCGACCACGATGTTTGGGCTGTGCCTGGTATCGCTCGTCGCCACCATCCTGACCGGTGTCGTGGCTTCGCGCACCGCCTGCTCCATCGCCCGCGACCTGCGCCACGAGACCTTCAACAAGGTTATGCACTTCTCGCCGGCCGAGGTGGGCAAATTTAGCCAGGCCTCGCTCATCACCCGCTGCACCAACGACATTCAGCAGATCCAGATGGCCGCGACCCTGTTTATCCGCATGTGCCTGATGGCCCCCGTCATGGGCATCGTCGCCGTCATGCGCGTCCTGGCCAACCATACCGGTCTGGAGTGGACCATCGCCGTGGCCATCATCGCGGTTTCGGCCGTTGTCGGCGTGCTCATGGGCCTCACCATGCCCAAGTTCAAAAAGATGCAGAGCTTCGTGGACCGCGTGAACCTTACCGCCCGCGAGCTGCTCGACGGCCTTATGCCCATCCGCTCGTTCAACCGCGAGGAACATGAGCTCGAGCGTTTTGACAAGGCTTCGCTCGACCTGATGACCACGCAGCTCTACACCAACCGCGCCATGAGCTTTATGATGCCGCTCATGATGCTCGTCATGAACTGCATCACCGTGCTTATCGTCTGGTTTGGCGCCCAGGGCGTGTCCGACGGCGTGATGCAGGTCGGTAACATGATGGCGTTTATCTCCTACACCATGCAGATCGTCATGGCGTTTATGATCCTCACCATGGTGTCGGTCATCCTGCCCCGCGCCGAGGTCGCAGCCGAGCGCGTGGAAGAGGTCATCACCTGCCCCACGAGTATCAACGACCCCGTCTCGCCCAAACTGCCCGCGGCCAGCGCGCCGCGCGGCGAGCTCACCTTCCGTGACGTGAGCTTCCAGTATCCCGATGCCCGCGCCGACGTCATCAGCGGCGTGAACTTCACCACGCACGCCGGCCAGATGCTCGGCATCATTGGCTCCACGGGCTCGGGCAAGTCCACGCTCGTACAGCTGATTCCGCGCCTGTACGACGTCACGGGTGGCAGCATTTCGCTCGACGGCATCGACGTGCGTGACATGACCCTTTCCGAGCTGCGCCGACGCATTGGTTACATCCCGCAGCAGGGTCGCCTGTTCTCGGGCACTGTCGAGAGCAACCTCAAGTTTGCCGGCGACATGGTGAGCGACGAGGACATGCACCAGGCGGCACGCGTCGCCCAGGCGGAGGACTTTATCGCCGAGCGCGAGGACGGCTACGACTCCCCCATCAGCCAGGGCGGCTCCAATGTCTCGGGCGGTCAGCGCCAACGCCTGGCCATCGCCCGCGCGTTGGCCAAAAAGCCCGAGGTCGTGGTGTTCGATGACTCGTTTAGCGCCCTCGACTACAAGACCGACGCGCGCCTGCGCGAAGAGCTGGCCAAAAACGTCACCGACGCCGCGCTCGTGGTCGTGGCCCAGCGCATCGCGACCATCATGCACGCCGACCAGATCATCGTGCTCGACGACGGCCATGTAGTGGGCACCGGCACGCACGAGGAGCTGCTGCGCAGCTGCCCGGCGTACCTGGAGATCGCTCAATCGCAGCTTTCCGCCGAGGAGCTGGGGCTTACCCAAGAAGAAATTGCAACAGTCATGGAAGGAGGCGTGCGCTAATGGCAGACGAGACCAAGACTCAGATTCCCAAGCCCACCCGCCAGCGTGGTCCCATGGGCCGCATGGGCGGCATGCGTCGCGGCGAAAAGGCCAAGGACTTTAAGGGCACCATGAGGCAGCTGCTCGGCTATATCGGCCAGCACAAGATTGCCGTGTTTGCCGCCGTCGCCTTTGCCGTGTGCTCGGTCATCTTTAACATTGTGGGACCCAAGGTGCTCGGCCAGGTTACGACCAAGCTGTTCGAAGGCCTGGTCGCCAAGGTCAACGGCACCGGCGACGTTGACTTTGACTGGATCGCCAAGACGCTCGGCTTTTTGCTCTGCCTGTATCTGGCGAGCTCTGTCTGCAGCCTGGTCCAGGGCTGGCTCATGACCGGCGTCACGCAAAAGATCTGCTACCGCATGCGCAAGGAAATCGCCGCCAAGATTGCCGTCGTGCCGATGAGCTACTTCAACGGTCACAGCAAGGGCGATGTGCTCAGCCGCATCACCAACGACGTCGATACACTCGGCCAGTCGCTCAACCAGAGCGTGACGCAGCTTATTACGTCCGTCACGCAGATTATCGGCGTGCTCGTCATGATGCTGTCGATCAGCCTGTCGCTCACCGGCGTCACCGTGCTCACGCTGCCGGCAGCCGCAATTATCTTGATGGTGATGATTCACTTCTCGCAGCCGTACTTCCGCGAGCAGCAGCAGGTCCTGGGCGCCGTCAACGGCATTATCGAGGAGGACTTTGCCGGTCAAAACGTCATTCAGGTGTTCGACCGCGCCGAGGCCTCAATCGAGGAGTTCGACCGTCAAAACGACCGCCTGTTTATTAGTGGCTGGCGTTCGCAGTTCCTGTCGGGCCTGATGATGCCGCTTATGAGCCTGGTGGGCAACATGGGTTACGTGGGCGTTGTCGTGGTGGGCGCGCAGCTCGCGCTGACCGGCAATGCCACGCCCGGCGACATCCAGAGCTTTATCCAGTACGTGCGCAACTTTACGCAACCCGTGCAGCAGCTGGGCAACGTGAGCAACACGATGCAGTCGATGGCAGCTGCCACCGAGCGTGTGTTTGAGTTCCTGGCCGCGCCCGAGGAGGGGCAGAAGGCCGACGCGCAGATTCCCGAGAAGCGCCCCGGCCACGTGGAGTTTGACCATGTGAAGTTTGGCTACACGCCCGACAAGACCATCATCCACGACTTTAGCTGCGAGGCGCAACCCGGCCAGACCATCGCCATCGTCGGCCCCACCGGCGCCGGCAAGACCACGCTTATCAAGCTGCTGCAGCGCTTCTATGACGTGGACGACGGTTCGCTGCGTGTCGAGGGCGTCGACGTGCGCGACTGGGACCGCGCGGCACTGCGCGGCGAGTTTGCCATGGTGTTGCAGGATACGTGGCTGTTCAACGGCACCATTCGCGAGAACATTCGCTACGGACGCCCCGACGCGAGCGATGCCGAGGTCGAAGCCGCTGCGCGCGCCGCACGCTGCGACCACTTTATTCATACGCTCGCCGGCGGCTACGACTTTATGATCAACGAGGAGGGCACTAACCTGTCGCAGGGTCAGCGCCAGCTCGTGACCATTGCCCGTGCCATTTTGGCCGACCGCCCGGCGCTCATTCTGGACGAGGCGACATCCAACGTCGATACCCGCACCGAGGAGCTCATCCAGCGCGCCATGGATGCGCTGATGCAGGGCCGTACCAGCTTTGTTATCGCGCATCGCCTGTCCACGATCCGCAACGCCGACGTGATCTTGGTAATTCGCGACGGCGACATCGTCGAGAAGGGCACACACGACGAGCTGCTCGCCCAGGGCGGCTTCTACGCCGATCTGTACAACTCGCAGTTCGACGAAGCGGCGTAAATTCTGCCGCAGGGAACGAATGATGCCCGAGAACGGGGGCGCAGGACAACCTGCGTCCCCGTTTTTGTTCTGCGGCCCTCGAACTGCCTCCCCTGAAACTCGATCGACGACCTCTTCCAAGCCACGTGGCATCATTCCATTCCAGGACCAGCTGACGTTTACCCAGATAAAACCTGCCAAAATAAACCTGTCCCTTTTTGGCAGGTTTCGGGGTGACAAGGGCTTGCACTTTAGCGTGCGACAGCGGATAATGCCGTGCATTCGACAATTCACGCTTTGACTTATTTGATTGAGGAGGCCCCGCATGGCCATGGATTTCAAACGCAGGCTGCCGATCCCCATGGAGATCCGCGAGGAAATGCCGCTTTCCGCCGAGCTTACCGCCAAAAAGCAGGCATTCGACGCCGAGGTCGCCAAGATCTTTACCGGGGAGGACGCGCGCAAGGTGCTCATCATCGGCCCGTGCTCTGCCGACCGCGAGGACTCGGTGCTTGAGTACATGAACCGACTGGCCAAGGTCGCCGAAGAGGTCAAGGACAAGCTCATCATCATTCCGCGCGTCTACACCAACAAGCCGCGCACCAAGGGCACCGGCTACAAGGGCCTGCTGCACAACCCCGACCCCGAGGCCCCCGACGACCTGCTCGAAGGCGTTAAGGCCATCCGCCACATGCACCTGCGCGTAATCGAGGAGACCGGCTTCTTTACCGCCGACGAGATGCTCTATCCGTCTAACTACCAGTACCTCGTTGACCTGCTGAGCTATGTTGCCGTGGGCGCACGCTCGGTCGAGAACCAGGAGCATCGCCTGGTGTCGAGCGGCATTTCGGTGCCCGTCGGCATGAAGAACCCCACCGCCGGTTCCACCACCGTCATGCTCAACTCCATCTACGCCGCGCAGGCGCACCAGAGCTTCATCTTCCGCAACTGGGAGGTCGAGTGCGACGGCAACCCACTCGCACACGCCGTTATGCGTGGCTACATCGGTCTCGACGGTCGCACCTACCCCAATTACCACTACGAGCACCTGGAGCGCCTGGCCGAGCGCTATACCGAGCATGCCGGCTACGCCAACCCGGCGGCGGTCATCGACTGCAACCACGACAACTCGGGCAAGCGCCCGCTGGAGCAGTACCGCATTTGCAAGGAGGTACTCGACAGCTGCCGCCGCAACGAGTCCATCTCCAAGCTGGTCAAGGGCTTTATGATCGAGTCTTACCTTGAGGACGGCAACCAGCCGGTCGATGGCGGCGTCTTTGGCAAGTCCATCACCGATCCGTGCCTGGGCTGGGAAAAGACCGATTACCTCATCCACGAGATCGCGGAGCGTATTTAGAGTTACGCGGTTTTGCCAAACCGCGTAACGGCTCGACACTGCAAGCGCCCCTAGGCGGCAAGGTGACGTTCAATCGTCGGTCGCGTACCAAAGTACGCTTCCCTCCTCTTTCACGTCACCTTGATCGCCTAGGGGCGCTTTCGCTGACTTATGCTCAACCTACGATAATTCCGAGCTGAACGAGTTACTCACTGTAGCGGGTGGCGATGGCAGCTTGTACCATGCCGGCGCTCATGAGGTACGTCACCAGGAAGTAGCCGCCGTAGGCTGCCAGGAAGATTGCACAGGTGAGGCCCACGGTGCCGCCGATGCTCATATTTCCGAAAATGCTCACCAGCTCGATGATCACCTTAAGTGCCACAAAGGAGTGCGCCAGGCCCACTGCCAGCGGGAACAGGAAGAATACCGCTTGCTGCGCCATCACCGAATGGCGAATCTGGCGGTCGTCACAGCCGATCTGTGCCAGCACACGATAGCTGCGGCTGCCGTCGGCCACATTGGAGAGCTGCTGGATCGACAGTATCGCCGCGCACGCAACGACCAGTACAAATCCAATGTAGATGGCCAGATAGCTAATCATGCCGTTCATTTGCGCTGCTTGCGTGTACATCTCGGAGCGTGTGATGAAGATTCCCCATGACCCCGGCTCCTTGCCGTCTACGAGCAGATTGTCGAGCAAAGTGTATTTAATGCTCTCGTCTGCCTCGGTCGTATCCATCCCCTGTTTGTAATTAACGAGCAGGCTACTGGAATACGGCTGCAGATTAAGTTGGGACAACAGCTCGTCGGCAACGACGACGGTACCCGGATTACTGCCCATCGCCGAGTTGGCGATGGCCGCCGCATCTTCGTCCGACTTATCGGTTGCGGGCTTGAGCGTATGCCCGCCCAAGGTAAGGGCATGGCCGCCAGCCATATACTTGGTGTACAGGTCGACCAGCTCACCGCCCATATCACACGTGAGCAGATACTGGTCGTGACCGATGTGCACCGGCTCCTCGCCCATCATCTGACGCAGTTTGTTGTACTGGCTCGCCGGCGTCACAAACAGACCCATCGTATCGGCATTGCTACCCCCGAACGCCTTGGGAAGCTTTTCGCCCATGGCCTTGCACATTTCACTTGGAGTCACCGAAGGATCCGAACCGCCAAGCGGGTAACTCAGATACGAATCGATCTGCACATGCTCACCGGCAACATCGGCAATATTGACCTTCTTGCCGGTCTCGTCGTTGTTGTCCGCCGACTTGCCCTTACGATCGCCGTGCCATGGATCGCCGTGCCATGCGGAGTACAAATCGACCGTACTATCGGCCAGCACCATGCGATCGGCTTCAGACGGATTGATGTACTCTTTGTAGTAGTCGAGCGTATCGGGCGTGTAATAGACATACGTCTGTGACACGTCAACAGGGTTATAGCGCTCCAGGTTTTCGTTCATCACATTGGCAATCGACATACCGCACGTCACCGAGGTGATGGCCAAAAACAGGAGCATCGCGATGACGCCCATCGAAAAGCACACCGTGTTGACCTTGGCCGCAAGCTGGCGCACGGTAAACATGTTGAGGCCGCGCCAATACACGCCGCGCAGGCTCTGCAGCAGCTTGATGAGCATGCCCGAGAGTCCCCAGAACAGGGCAAAGGTGCCCACGGTAACCATAGCGGTCGTAATGCCAAACTGGTTCATGGCCTCTTGCAGCTTGCTGTCCGTCGCGGTTAGCGGGAACCCATCACGTAGCAGACGGTAATAGGCCACACCCACAAGCACCACGCCCACGGCAAAGATGGCAATCGCAATCCAGGGGTTGCGCGTCTTGATGCTCTCGTTGCGACGCTCGGCACCCATAAGCTCGATGAGTTTGGTACGACGCACGGCGCGAAGGTTCAGCAGTAGCGTAAGCACAAACATTACGAGCATGCAGGCAAGGGTCAGATTGAACGCATGCACCGAGAAAAAGAAGTGGAAATTGGCGATCTGTGTCTTAAAAAGCGAGGCCGTAAAGAACGTCATGAGCTGGGAGAGTCCCACACCCAGCACAATGCCGGCGACAAAGGCCACGACCGAGACAATCACCGTCTCGAGCGCCATGATCGTGGCGACGCGTCCGCGCCCCATGCCGAGCACCTGATACAGGCCAAACTCCTTCTTGCGGCGTTTCATGATGAAGTTATTGGCATACACCATCAAAAAGGCCATGACACCGGCCAAAAAGTACGTCAGGTCGCCGAGCATGCTGCCCATAACCTGCGTCAAGCCCTCTTCATCGATTCCGGCAATGTCGACCTGCATCGAGACGGTATTGAAGGCATAGAAGACCGTGACACCCAGGGTGAGCGTCAAAAGGTAGACGAGGTAGTCGCGGCCGGCGCGGCGGACGTTACCCCAAGCGAGTTTACAGAGCATCGGAGCCCTCACCGCCCATCATGGCAACGACCTCCATAATGCGGTCGAAGAACTCTCGGCGGTCGGTGTCGCCGCGGCGCAGCTCGGTGAAGATCTTGCCGTCGCGAATAAACAGCACACGGCTCGTGTAGCTGGCGGCAAAGCTGTCGTGCGTGACCATGAGCACAGTGGCACGCAGGCGGCGGTTAAGCGCCTCCAGGCTCTCGAGCAGCAGGCGAGCGCTCTTGGAATCGAGGGCACCGGTGGGCTCGTCGGCCATGATCATGGTGGGGTCGGTGACGAGCGCGCGAGCCGCGGCAACGCGCTGCTGCTGACCGCCGGACATCTGGTAGGGATACTTGTCGAGCACCTGACTGATGGACAGGCGCGCGGCCACATCCTGCACGCGGGTCGAGATCTCTGCCGAGTTTGTGCGGGCGATAGTGAGCGGCAGGGCGATGTTCTCGCGTGCCGTGAGCGTATCGAGCAGGTTGGAGTCCTGGAAGATAAAGCCGAGCTCCTCGCGGCGGAACTGCGAGAGTTTGGCCTGCTTCATACGCGTCACGTCCTGGCCGTTGATGCGGATCATGCCACTTGTGGCGCTATCGATGGTCGACACGCAGTTGAGCAACGTCGACTTGCCCGAGCCCGAAGCGCCCATGATGCCCACGAACTCACCGCGGTTGACGGTAAAGCTGACGTCGTTGAGCGCACGGGTCACGTTGCCCAGCGCTCCATATACCTTTTCGAGATGCGCGACCTCCAATACCGGGGTCGCCATGTGCGTGGTTTGCATACCGAGTCCTTTCTTGCGATTAGTCTACGGCATCTATAGTCGCAAGAAGACGAGTCGGCTACCATCGATATGGCTTACGCTTGCCTTACCGTTGTGTAAGGTAGGGGTAGCTACCCTGTCACGTGTCATTGTTGAGAGAGGACTCCTGTTGAAGACTGTTCATGTTGCCGCTGGGATCATTCGCAAGGAAGGATCCGACGAGCTACTGGCCGTACAGCGCGGCTATGGCGACATGCAGGGACTTTGGGAGTTTCCCGGTGGCAAGCTCATGCGCGGCGAGACGCCCGAAGACGCCGTACGCCGCGAGCTCATGGAAGAGCTGCAGGTAAAAGTCACCAACCTGCGCGATTTCTACACCGTCGAGTATAACTACCCCGATTTCCATCTCTCCATGGAGTGTTACTACTGCTCGCTCGCCGATGAATCCGATGAGCCTCAGAAGCACGACCGCCAGCTCGATATCCGCTGGATTCCGCGCACCTCGCTTGCCACGGTTGAGTGGATGCCCGCCGACAAAGGGCTCATTGACGCCCTGATTGAGCTGAAGGAAGACCGGCTCGAGGCAAGCTCCGCCAATGACGCCGCGCCCAACACAGCCGACAAACCCGCCACCAAACCCAAGCGCGCACCTAAGCGCCGCAGCAAAAAGCGTCCCAAGCCCGGTCTGCTCGACGGCATCGATACCTCGGACCTCTCCGCCGACGAGCGCGAACTGGTCCGCCGTCGCGCCGCCATCAAAAAGTCCATGAAGGGCAACAAGCGCGCCAACACCAAGCCCGAGTTGCTCGTACGCCAGCGCCTGCGCGCAGCGGGCCTTACGGGTTATCGCTTGGAATGGAAGGTTCCCGGCAAGCCCGACATCGCCTTTCCCGGGCGCAAGATCGCCATCTTCGTCAACGGCTGCTTTTGGCACCGCTGCCCCAAGTGCAATCCGAGCCAGCCTAAGCGCAACGTTGAGTTTTGGGAGGCAAAGTTCCGTCGCAACGTCGAGCGCGACCGTGCTGCTGTGACAGCACTCACTCAAATGGGCTGGACGCCCATAACCATCTGGGAATGCGAGCTCAAAAAAGACCGCATCGACGCCACGATGGAAAAGGTCATCGAGCAGGTGCGCGCCGCAGAGCCGCAGCGCTAACAGTGAGCATTCACACGCTACGCACGTCCGCGCCACATCCACGTCACAAACCTTAGAAAGCCCTTAAGCCCAAAACCTTTCAAGAGTGTTACCCGATAGCTTTGACCTGCGGTTTCATCGCAACGTCAAACCTCATTAAGCTTTTCTTTAGCGATTCTTTGCAACAGCCGCGGCATAATACTGCCAACGCACGGGACCTAGCAGCATACCCCGAGCGCAATCTTTTGGTGGACATCGAGGAGGCCGCATAAGCATGCATTCTTCCAACGACGCAGCACAGCAGCCATCCCTAACACATGCAGACCTTTTCTCCTTCCCCCCGACACAGAGAAACGGCCTCCTCGACTCCCCCACCACAAAAGCCAAACGCTCAACCGACCAGAGCCACAACTTGCGAGCATCGTTCGAAAAGCTCCAAGCATCCCTAGACAAAACCTTCCCCAACCAAGCAAGGGCATACTAATCCCCCATCAACAAAGAAGCCCGAACGCTCCAATTTTCTCCGCCCTAACGCCACAAGGGCGACGACCTCGAGCAGGTCAACTTGGGAGGGACGAGTGCTTAGTTCCCCAATCTTTCCGCAGGGGGCAAAAAGCCTCGCCGCACGAAGTGCGCAGCGAGGCTTTTTGCATGCCCGAGGACGATTGGGGGACTAAGCCCTCGTCCCTCCCCGGGATATGTAGCGAGTCGGAGTACCCTTGCTGTTACTCTGCTTTGCCCACAGAGTTGAGGTTGGTCATGCGGATCTTAACCAGCTCGGTAATCTCACGCATACCCTCCTTGGCCGGCTTCTTAGGATCGAAGCAGGCAGGGTTCTCGGCCATGTAGGCCATGAAGCCCTTGGTGTAGGCCTGACGCAGCTCGGTGGCGTAGTTAACCTTGCAGATGCCGTTCTTCACGGCCTCGGCGACCTGCTCATCGGGCACACCGGAAGTGCCGTGCAGAACCAGCGGCACGTCGACGGCGTCGCGGATGGCCTGGACCACGGACTGCTCGATGTGAGGATCGCTCGTGTACACGCCGTGGCTGGTGCCAACGCCAATGGCCAACGAGGTGCAGCCGGTGCGCTCGACGAACTCCTTGGCCTCGGCCGGATCGGTGTAGGGGCTCTCGCCCTCAACCGCGGGACCGTCGTCCTCCTTGCCGCCAACCTTGCCAAGCTCGGCCTCGACGGGCACACCCATGGCGCGGCCAGCGTCGGCGACGGACTTGGTCAGGGCGATGTTGTCCTCGAAGGACTCGTGCGAACCGTCGATCATGACAGAGGTGTAGCCAGTGCGGAAAGCCTGCATGCAGCGGTCATAGCCATCGCCATGATCGAGGTGCAGGGCGACGGGCACGGAAGCGCGCTCGGCGGCAGCCTTGACCATGCCGTAGAAGTAGTCCAGACCAGCGGTCTTGATGGTGCCCGGGGTGGTCTGCATGATGACGGGGGACTTGGTCTCCTCGGCAGCGGCCAGAACGGCCATAACAAACTCGAGGTTCTCGACGTTGAACGCGCCGACGGCGTAGTGGCCGGCCTGAGCGTCCTTGAGCATCTTTTCGGTGGTAACAAGTGCCATGAGCGTTTGCTCCTCTCCCTCGCCCGCATCTGGACATCGGGCGTACGTGTCCGCAAGGCGTTTTACCTTGCGTTTTCCTGCTTCCATTGTATGAAATTCAGCGGCTTTGCATGTGCGAGATATTGAGCCCATGCAGGTCAATACAGTCGTTTTTGAAAAGTAAACGGAAGGAATCGGAGCCGAGTGGGCGTATTCGATATTGAATTTTGGGCGTTCAGCGTCTTTCTTTTATAGAAAAGATAAGTAATCGAAAGGCGTTTTCTTACTCAAAAAGAAAATGAACGAAAATAGACTCAACACAATTCCTACAAATTTAGCCGAGAATGGAGCAAACATGGCCCACGCAACAACCCGAGCTTTCGCCGATGAGCGTCGTTCCGCCATCATGGAGATGCTCGAGCATAACGCCTCGGTGCAAGTGGCAGAAATCGCCCAGACCTTTGGCGTGTCCTCCGTTACCGCCCGCGCCGACCTGGACGCGCTCGCCGAGTCCGGCAAGTTGCGCCGCACGCATGGTGGCGCCGTGTCTCTCCAGAAGCGACTGACCGTATCCACCCAGGATCGCCGCATCAATGTTAATGTCGCCGCCAAGCAGGCCATCGCGCAAAGCGCCATCGAGCTCATCGGCAATGGTGACACGCTGCTCGTCGACTCGGGCACCACGGCGCTCGAGTTCGTCCGGCTCCTTGATCAGCGCGACGGCATCACCGTCATCACGGCCGACATTACCATCGCCGATTATATCGACGAGAGCATGCCCTCGGTCGATGTCGTCATGCTGGGTGGGGCACTGCGCAAAGGTCATCGCTATCTGTACGGTCCACTTACCATGCAGGCGCTCCAAATGGTCCACGCCGACCTTGCCGTCATGTGCCCCGGCGCTTTTGTCCCCCGCTGCGGCTTTACGACCGACTTTCCCCAAATGGCCGAGACCAAAACGGCCATGATCGCCGCAGCCTATCAAAGCGTCGCCCTCATGGACGCCAGCAAGGTTAACGGACGCGGCATGTACCGCTTTGCCGAGCTGGCAGATGTCGACACCATCGTGATGGACCGTGACCCCGATCATGCCGTTGCCACCTCAATCGCCGAGATCGTCGACGACGCCCGCCCAAATCTCCTCATCGCTGGCGCTTAAACAAAAACCACCACAAAGGTGCCTGTCCCCTTTGTGGTGGTTGAGCATCAAAAGTAAACGTGTCGCTACTTGGAAAGCTCGTCGGCGAGAGTCTCAATCTGAGCGCGCGAGGCGTCGTTGAGCGAGCCCAGCACGGTCACCTTGTTCTGCGCCAGGGTGATGTCCTTCATGCCCTCGAGCTCCTTGGTCATAACCTTGGCGGCAGCGGGCGCCCAGGAGCCGGCCTCAACGAGTGCCACCGTACGGTTCTGATAGGCGTGCTCGGCAAGCGTGTGGATAAAAGTGCTCATGAACGGGAAGGTCTCGCCCTGATAGGTGATGGAGGCGAGCACCAGACGGTCATAGCGGAACGCATCCTCAACGGCCTCGGCCATGTCGTCGCGAGCCAGGTCAAAGACGGAGACCTTCTGGCCGCGGGCCTTGAGCGCAGATGCGAGCTCCTCGACGGCAGCCTTCAGATGGCCGTACACGCTCGCATAGGCAATCGTGATGCCCTCGTCCTCGGGCTGATAGCTCGACCAGGTGTTGTAGGTGTCGAGGTAATAGCCCAGGTTCTCGGTAAGAACGGGACCGTGGAGCGGGCAGATGATCTGGATGTCCAGATCGGCGGCCTTCTTGAGCACGGCCTGCACAAACTTGCCGAACTTACCGACGATGCCAAAGTAGTAGCGGCGAGCCTCGCAAGCCCAGCCCTCGGGATCCTCGATGTCGTTGGCGCCAAACTTGCCAAAGCCGTCGGCACTAAAGAGCACCTTGTCGGTGGACTCGTAGGAGAAGAGCACCTCGGGCCAGTGCACGTTGGGGGCGCCGACAAACGTCAGGCTGTGGCCGCCCAGGTCGAGCACGTCGCCATCTTTGACGACCATCTTGCGCTCGGGGAAGTCGGTGCCAAAGTAGTTGACCATCATGCGGAAAGCGCCCATGCTTGCCACAATCTGCGCCTGGGGATAGCGCTCCATAAAGGCGGCGATACCGGCGGAGTGATCGGGCTCCATGTGATGGACGACCAGGTAGTCGGGCGTACGGCCGTCGAGCGCGGTCTCGAGGTTGCCGAGCCATTCGTCGACAAAGCCAGCGTCAACCGAATCGGCAACAGCGATTTTATCGCCCAAGATAACATAGCTGTTGTATGCCATGCCGTTCTCGGACACGTCGTACTGGCCCTCGAACAGGTCAATGTCGTGATCGTCGACACCGATGTAGCGGATATCCTTGGTGATCTCCATCAGGCAAAGCCTCCTAGATAGACAAAAGAACCCGTCTATCATAACACTCGGCAGTATCCCAACTGTTATCTGCCGGCATCCATACCGATTGTTATTGAAATACGATAAATCGCCGTTTACCTGCGGAAACTATGCGCGCGGTGCCGCCGTACTATGTCGAACGATGAGCTGACCGGGAATACGAATGGCAACGGTTTTGCCCGCCGTACCCGCCTCGGGAACCGCATGCTCAAACACCTCGCGTCCGCGCTGATGTAGATCGAATCGCACGGTCGTGAGCTCGTTGTGTGCCACAAAATCATCGAGTGAATCGTCGACGCCCACCACGCTCACGTCCTCGGGCACGCGCAGACCGCTATCGCGCAGCGCTGCAATTGCGCCATTTGCCATCTGGTCGTTTGCCGCGTAAATCGCCGTCATGGTGCGATCGTGCTCGGCCAGGTACCTGCCGGCCTCGTAGCCGCTGTTGGCAGACCAGTCGCCCTCGAGCGGCTCTGCCGGCTCGATGTGTTTACGTTCGAGCGCATCCTGCCAACCGGCGCGACGAAATTGCTCGTCGACCGAGAACGACGGGCCGCCGATATAACGAATCTGCTCGTGCCCCAGCTCAAACAGATGATCCATGAGCAGCAGCGAGCAGCCGTAATGATCGGAGTCGACCGTGGTCACCCGCGGGTGCGCATACATGGTGACGATAACCGTGCCGATACCCGGCAACGGATCAAACGTCTCAAAATCGGGAGCCATACGGCTCATGCCGATAATGATACCGTCCACGGGCAGCGCGGCCATACGACGCGTTGCCTCGGCAAGCGAAAACTCCTCGGTCTTGGACATCTCGACCAGCGTGATGGCGCAATTATGCTCGCGAGCAGCGCTGGCGATGCCATCGATCATTGAGAGGTTACCAAACTTAGTGACATCGTTGACGCACAGGCCGACCGAATGGTAACGGCCGTCGCGCAGCGAGCGACCGGCATAACTCGGACGAAAGCCGAGCTCTTGCATAGCGGCTTGCACGCGCTGGCGCGTCTGCTCGTTGACGTTAGGCAAGCCGTTGGCGACGCGAGAAACCGTCTGCTGCGAAACGCCAGCAGCGCGGGCGACGTCGGCCATGGAGACCGGACGCGTACCTGTATCGTTGGACGGGCGCCTTGCCACAGGATCACCTTCACCCTTGCGAGATCTGAATAGCGTGAATGCCGGCCCGGGCAGAAATACATCCCGCGCCGAGGCCCGCTA
This sequence comes from uncultured Collinsella sp., assembly GCA_937925735.1. Lineage (GTDB taxonomy): Bacteria > Actinomycetota > Coriobacteriia > Coriobacteriales > Coriobacteriaceae > Collinsella. The sequence continues at coordinate 18,646 of CALAMK010000004.1, forward strand.
TCGTCGGACGCATGTTAACGTACTCTACTTTTTCTATCTGCACCTCTTCTGCTTTATAAGTCCATACGGCAGCACCGTTCACGGCTGTATTTCTACCGATTACCAGATTCTCAAAAAGTGACAAGCGTTGTGTTATGAGTACGTTAACATAGCCCGTAACGTGCGGTATCGTGAACACCTGGTTCATGCCGCTTCAAGTTGTTAACGTACTCATAACGACGCAAAACTCGCCCGTACGCGCCAAGGAAAGGACTCCCATGACCACCCCCGACGAAAAGACACTCGCCACCCTCACCAAGCTGTTTGAGGAGGAGTTTGGCCCCATCGGCGACCGCCAGGTGCTCTACGTGCACGCACCCGGCCGTTCCGAGATCAGCGGCAATCACACCGATCACGAGGGTGGCCATGTTATCGCCGGCTCGCTCGATGTCGCCGTTGACGGCATCGCCGTAGCAACCGACTCCAACAAGGTCCGCGTCGCCGACGAAGGCTACCCCACGTTTGAGATTACCCTCGACACGCTGGATGTTCAGGAGTCCGAGAAGGGCACGTCCGCAAGCCTCGTGCGCGGTATGGCCCACGAGGTCGCAGCGCTTGGTGTTGAGCCCAAGGGCTTCGACTTTGCCTTTACCTGCTCCGTCCCTTCGGGCGGCGGTCTTTCGAGTTCTGCTGCTGTCGAGGCGGCATACGGCCGCGCCATGGAAACCCTCTGGGGCTCACCCGCAATTGAGCCCGTCGCACTCGCCCAGATGAGCCAGCGCACCGAGAACAACTACTATGGCAAGCCCTGCGGTCTTATGGACCAGGCCGCCGTTTGCTTGGGCGGCCTTGCCTACATGGACTTTGAGGACCAGGCTCAGCCTAAGACCCAGAAGCTCGAGCTCAACTTTGAGGATCACGGCTATGCGCTCGTGCTCGTTAAGGTCGGCGCCGACCACGTGGCAGCCACCGACGACTACGCCGCCGTTCCGCGCGAGATGCAAGACGTCGCCGCCGAGTTTGGCAAGGCACGCCTGTGCGAGGTAAACGTTGCCGATTTTGACGCCAAGCTCCCCGAGCTGCGCGCCAAGCTGGGCGACCGTGCCTGCCTGCGCGCCGTTCACTACTGGTACGAGAACGGCCTGGTCGATAAGCGCTGGGCGGCCCTGAACGCCGGTGACATTGACCAGTTCCTGGTCCTGACGCGCGAGTCCGGCGCCAGCTCTGCCATGTACCTGCAGAACGTTGTTGCCAAACTGGGTGCTGAGCAGCCTTCCATGTACGCGCTTGCTCTTGCCGAGCATGTGCTCGATGGCCGTGGCGCCGTTCGTATTCACGGCGGCGGCTTTGGCGGTACCATCCAGGCCTTCGTGCCGCTCGATCTGGTCGACACCTTCATCACCAAGATGAACGGCTGGCTGGGCAAGGGCTCTGCCCGTCACTACGCCATCTCTGACAAGGGGGCTTACGCGGCATGGCTGTAATGACTGACGTGCGCGAGGCCGCGCAGAACCTGATCGAATACGCTATCCACCGATCGATGATCGGCCAGGACGATCGCATCTGGGCATACAACACCATTCTGGAGTGCATAGGCGCCACGGGTCCCGCGCTCGACATGACCTGGGCGCTGCAGAACGAGAAGCTCTCGCTCTTGCACCCCGATACCCTGCCCGACTTTGACCTGGAGGGCACGCTTGCCGCGCTTTCCGAGGCCGCCGTTGCCAGCGGTGCCGCCGAGGACACGGCATCGGGCCGCGACCGCATCGCCATGCGCATCATGGGCGCGCTGATGCCGAGACCTTCGGTTGTAAACGAGGAATTCAACGGCCGCATGGGCGTCAACGAGCCCCGCGCCGCGACCGACTGGTTCTACGGCCTGTGCTGTGACGCCGGTTACGTGCGCCGCGCCGCCATCGCGCGCAACATCAAATGGAGCACTTCCACCAACTGGGGTGACCTGGAGATCACCATCAACCTGTCAAAGCCCGAAAAGGACCCGCGCGATATTGCCGCAGCCGGTGCCGCCAAAAACACGGGCGAGAAGTATCCCGCCTGTCAGCTCTGCATCGAAAACGAGGGCTACCCCGGACGCTCCGCCGCGGCTGACGGCGGCGCTCATCCCGCCCGCCAGAATCTGCGCGTTATCCCCATCCAGCTCGACGGCGAGCGTTGGGGCTTCCAGTACAGCCCGTACGCGTACTTTAACGAGCACTGCATTGCCATGAGCTCCGAGCATCGTCCGATGCACGTCGACCGCAAGGGGCTGACCTGTCTGCTCGATTTTGTGGACCTGTTCCCGCACTACTTTATCGGCTCCAACGCCGACCTGCCCATCGTGGGCGGCTCGATTCTGTCGCACGACCACTTCCAGGGCGGCGCGCACGAGTTCCCCATGATGCATGCCACCGAAGTCTCGCAGTTTAGCGTGCCCGGCTTTGACCAGGTCAGCGGTACCGTGTTGCAGTGGCCGCTTTCGGTGCTGCGACTGCGCTCGCACGACCGCGCCCAGTTGCTCGACGCTGCCGAGAAGATTATCCTCGCCTGGCGCGAGTGGACCGATGAGTCTGTGGGCGTTATCGCGCACACGGCCGACGGCGTAGCGCACAACACCGTGACGCCCGTCATCCGCCGCGTCGACTTCCGCGGCAATGCCGGTGGCGAGATTTACGAGGCCTACCTGGCACTTCGCTGCAACATCACGACCGACGAGCATCCGCTGGGCGTTTTCCACCCGCATGCCGAGTATCACCATATTAAAAAGGAGAACATCGGCCTGATCGAGGTCATGGGCTTGGCCATTTTGCCGCCGCGCCTGGTTCCCGAGCTCGGCGCTGTCCGTGAGCACCTGTTGGCGGCCAAGACCGATGCCAGCTACGACCTTGCCGGTGCGCTCGAGGGCGACGACCTTTGCCGCAGCCACGCCGCATGGGCCGAGGACGTCTTTGCCCGCCGCGCCGACGAGCTTACGGCGGACAACGCCATCGACATCCTGCACGAGGAGGTCGGCGTGGTGTTTGGCCACGTGCTCGACAACGCCGGCGTCTTTAAGTGGGACGAAGCCGGCCGCGCCGCCCAACAGCGCTTTATCGACTCACTGTAATGATCCCTTGGGGACGGAGGAAAACGGATCACTTCGTCTTCAAGACAACGGCGCCCGCCGGCAACATCGCCGACGGGCGCCGTTTTTGAGTGTAGTCATTGGGGACGTTCTTAAACGACTAGTCATTAAAGAACGTCCCCGATGACTACTTGCGACAAGGCAACGCCGATGTTTTGGCAACGACAGCGAAAACCCGTCAGAGCGAGCAAGGTGCCTTGAAACAAGGCGGCATTGACCTTTTGGTCATGCCGCCGAAGTTGAAAGGCAGATTGCCGCTCTGGCGGGTTTGCAGCGTCGAGCCGTTACGGCGTTTGGTAAAACGCCGTAACCCTAAAGTTCAGTCACGACAACGCTGTTGTAGATCTCGTCCCAGCGGTCCATGACCAGGTGGCCGGTCTTGGGATCCATGGCGTTGAGCTTGCCGCAGGTATTGGCAGTCTTGAGCACCGTGACGTCGTCGGCACCAGCAGCAATGGCATGCGCAAAGCCGGCGATGGTCGAGTCGCCGGAACCCGTCGCGTTCACAGCCGCAATCGCGGGCGTCTTGGCGCGGAACGCGCGACCCTCATGGAAGCCCACCGAGCCGGCAGCGCCCATCGAAACGACAACCCAGGGGATACCGGCAAAGCGGCCGTCGGCGGCAAGAGCCTCGCGCAGGGCATCGACATCGTCGGTCGTAAAGGACGTACCCAGCAGGCCGTTAATCTCGGTCAGGTTGGGCTTTACGAGCTCGGGCTTAGCGTTAGACTCCAGCGCGGCCTCCAGCGATGCACCCGAGGTGTCGAGCAGCACCTTGGCGCCCGCAGCCTCGGCGATCTTTACGAGCTCGGCGTAGTAGCCGGCATCGATGCCACGCGGCAGCGAGCCCGAAAGCGTCACAACGTCCGCCTTCGCTGCAAGCTCGGCGAACTTGGCCGTAAAGGCCTCGAGTTCCGCGGGGGCGATCTGCGGGCCGCTCTCCAGCAGCTCGGTCTGATTGCCCTCGTGCAGAATATTCAGGCAGATGCGCGTCTCGCCGGCAATGGGCACAAAGTCGTTCTTGACGCCATCGGCATCCATGAGCTCGGCCATATAGGCACCCATGTGACCGCCAAGCAGGCCGGTCGCGAGCACATCGTCGCCCAACTGCAGCAGCACACGGCTCACGTTGAGACCCTTGCCACCAGCGGTCTTTTCGGGCGTCACGCGGTTAACATCGTCGATAATCAGCTTGTCGAGCTGATAGCGCGTATCAATCGACGGGTTCATGGTAACGGTCAGAATCATGTTGGACTCCTGTTTAGAAAACCGGCCCGCGCCCCATCACAGAAACGCGAGCCGTCAATTAAAAAGCTACAGAATGCCGGGTGCCGCCAAAAACGAAGCACCCAAGCTCAGCAAGCAAAAGTGTTATCAGAGCAGTTCGCTTGCCAGACGGCTTCGCAACAACAGGGGCAACCCCACAGGCATCTTCAACGTCAGCGAGCGGCGTTCAGGTGCCCCAGGTCGCCGCGAAAGAGGAGCGACGCGTACTTCATGTACGCGAGCGACGGTTTGAGCGGCGAGATGGGGTGCCTGAGCGCCGCGCAGCGTCGACCCGTTACGCGGTTTGGCAAAACCGCGTAACCTCACTAGTCGTGGTATTCGCCGCGGTCCCACTTCTCCAGGAACTCGTCAAAGAAGTGCGGGTCAGCCTGAGCCTCGGCGTCGGCCTTATTGCAGGCATCGATCTTGGCGATCAAGGCATCGTGCTCGGGAGTCTTGTCGTAGGGCTCCTCCAGGAAGGCAAGCATTATGTCGGCCATCAGGAACTCGCCGGTAATCTTGCCGCCAAAGCCCACGATGTTGGCGTTGAGCTCGCGACGGGCATACAGGGCAGAGGTCATATCGCGAACCAGGGCGCAGCGGGCGCCGGGAACCTTGTTGACGGCGTTGGTGATGCCGATGCCGGTGCCGCACAGGGCCACGCCAAAGTCGGCCTTGCCGCTGGCAACGGCCTCGCCCACGGCCTTACCGTAGATGGGATAATGCGTACGGGTGTGGCTGTAGGTGCCGCAGTCAAGCACCTTGTAGCCAGCCTGCTCCAGGCGGTCGGCCAGATAGATCTTCTCGTCCGTAACGATATGGTCGCAACCGATTGCGATGGTCTTCTTCATCAGAACGTCCTTTCGTCTGAATTCACAAGTTGAGGTAGAAGTTCGAGTTCTCGGTGGCTCTCGTTAGGCCATCTTGTTGAGCATGTCGACACGGATCTGGTGACGGCCGCCGGCGTACTGGGCACGCAGGAACTCGCGGGCGATCTTCTTGGCGACCTCGGTGCCCACAACGCCCGGGCCCATGGTGACCATGCGCGAGCCGTTGTGCTCGCGGGTCATGTAAGCGGAACGCTCATCGGAAATGTTGGCGACGACCATGCCCTTGATCTTGACGGCGGCCATATAGGAGCCGACGCCGTACTTATCGAATGCGAAGCCCTGAGAATCCTTGTGCTCCAGCAGGTCCTTGGCAACGGCGGTGGCGGAATCGACAAAGTCCGCGGCAGGGGTCTCGGAATAGTCGACGACCTCGTGACCGTCGGCGATGAGCATCTCCTTGATGGACTCCTTCATCGACATACCGTCGGCATCGGAAGCGATTACAACCCTCATGACATCCTCCTTGAGAGATACGCAGGTGCGCAGTTTCTGTTTGGAAGTGTTGAACCGCGTTCAGGTCCGGGCATCTGAATGTGCGGTTCTTCACTGTTCATGTTTATTTGAACATATTCGAACAGAGACTGCAACAATAATTTGTTTGTCTTTGTTCTTTTTTGAACAAATACCGTTCGCGGATGATTGGCGACCGTTTGGGCCCGGCGCGAACGTAGCGACCATGTGCTCAACAAACAAAAGGGCGGCCGAGAACGTGTCTCGGCCGCCCTTCGGCGGTATGCCCCGGTATATACAGCTGTTTTAGTTACTCGGACTGCCCACCTTTTTGGTGTGCTTGGACGGAGTGCTCAGAAAGCGGCCCGTCAAATAGCTCGCTGGACCGGAAATATCGATCCCCAACAGCGTGTGTCCCAGCCACAGAAACGCCGCGAGCACCAGCAATGGGATAACACACGAGGTCACGATCATCACGATGACGCCTTCGATCAGATCGGTCACCTGCTGCACAATCTCATCGGTCATCTGCTTGGCGCCGCTGGTCACCGACGTGACAAGACCCGAGGCGCCGTCGGCAAGCTGCTCAAGCACATTCTTGGACTCTGTGGACTCGGTCTTTTTCTTGCTTGCTTTGGAGCTGTCGCTATCTGCCGCATCCGCAGCCTTTTGCTGAGCTTGCTCAATACTTACGCGATACGTTTCATCGACCTTCTGCGACACCCATACGCTTGCGGGCACCAACACCATGCCAATTATGGCGACCACCAGCACACGCGTTGCCACGCGGCGAATGACTGTGCTCGTGCTCCAGCGTCCGTGAATGCCAAGTGAGATCGCAAAGAGCACCAGCGCAAACGGGATCAGGATGCCCAGGCCAACCGACCACAAAATCGTAAGCAAATATTTCTCTAGGTATAGCACGGCAAGCACGATACCAAGGTTGCCTGAAAGCTGCGCGAGCTGCTCGGCGACTGGCGTTCCCGTATCGCCCGGCAGCGCGGTAATACCCGCAGATAGGGCAACGCACGAGGTCGTGAGCGCCAAAACGTTGCCCTTCTTTTGGTCGATAACCTCGATGGTGGAGTCCCATGTTTTGGTATCGGCGAAATGCGGACGAGCTACAAAGCCCGACAGCAGCGCCAGTACCACGAGCGCAACGATAAAGCCAATCTGCAGCTTTTTGTTTGCGCACACGACATCGGACAGGCTGGGCTGTAGCTCGGTTACCGTCGTATGCTCAGTTATCTGGACAGGACGCCCATGGGCCATCTCGTGCGCACCTCTTTTTTGTATTGACCCGTTATCCGGCATTTGGATACCTCCTCATTCCGGCCTGTATTGCGGATGAGAGTATACCCATCCAGCGAAAAACCGAACGGGAGGGCGTGCAGAAGCTCCATAACGCTGCTAGTCGAACAGTGCCATTTCAAAACTATGCCGGTTTACTACCGTAAAACCGATAGGACCGACCACATTTGCTATTAGCAGAAAATGGCAAGCTTTCTACCTGCGGCTTTGATAACGCTGTTCTTTCCATAGTTGAAAGAATACGATTCATCGTAGTAAACCGGCATAGTTTTGTAACCGACGGGTCGAGTCGGCACCGCAACAAACCTAATAACCCGTTTTCTTCCATCCTCAAAGGATCAAATGCATGGCAGGAGTGTCCCTAACTGTCGGCAGATAAGGAACGTCCCCAAGTACCGGGTAAAAAGAAAAAGCCCTGTCGCGAGTTTGCAGCAGAGCTTTTGGAAGGGGACTTGGTTGTGCGGGCTCGTTAGGCGAGCTTGGCCTCGAGCTCGGCGATGCGCTTGTAGGCATCGATGGTAAAGCGGGTCTGCTTCTCCAGGATCATAGTGGTCATGAGAGTGTCCTGAGCGTGAGCCATGATGAAGGTCATCTCCATCTCGCCACCGCCGGCCTCCTGCGAAAGCAGCTTGGTCTGCGTGTCGTGGGCACCGATGAGCGCATCGCTGGCATCCTTGTGCAGCTGCTCGGCCTTCTCAAAATCACCCTCGCGAGCAGCATCGAGCGCTGCAAGCAGATCGGTCTGGGCGTCACCTGCGTATGCGACGATCTCGAATCCAACCATCGAGATTTCTTCTTTGGTTGCCATATTGCGTTCCTTTCACATATGAACCAATGGAGAGCATCGCGTCCGGGCATACGCGCTGCGTTCTGTATGGCAGAAACATTAACATTCAAACAAAAAAGAACAACGCAAAACATAATTTCAAGCTATGAACGGTCAATTTTCACCCGTGAACGGTTTCCAAACCATTTCGAACAATATCAAACATGATTAACGGAAACCCAAACAGGACCGCGCCCTAGCGCAAATCGCGCACCGTATCGCCCTCTACGAGCACGCCGGGGATCAGCATGTGCTCCACGCCAGACGCACCCCCCTCGGCACCGGCGATCTTATCGACTGCCCACATGCCGACACGCCTGTTGTCAAAGCGCACGGTGGTCAGGCGACGGTCGGGCACGATATCGCCCAGGCTGTCATCAACACCCACCACGCTCACGTCCTCGGGCACACGCCTTCCGCGCGACTCGAGCCCGCGAATGCAGCCGTAGGCCATGGCGTCGTTGGAGGCATAGATGGCAGTACAGGTCGGATCGTCCGCCAGAGCCTGGCCTGCGGCATATCCGCTCTGCGCCGTCCAATCGCCACGGATGAGTCGCGGCAGCTCAATACCATGTGCGCGCAATGTCTCGCGCCAGCCTTCCTCGCGCTGCATGCCCGAAAGCGAGCGCTCGGGGCACGAGATAAAGTGCACGGTCTTGTGCCCCTGCTCCAGCAAATACTCGACCACCTGGCGCGAGCAATCGAACTGGTCGTTATCGACCGTTGAACAAAGCGGGTGCTCCAACATCGTAACGAGCACTGTCTGCATGCCGGGCAGTGGCTCGAAGGTGCCAAAGTCCGCCGGCATGCGATTCATGATCACGACCATGCCATCCACCGGCAGTGCGCTCATGCGCGACGATGCGCTCTCGAGGGTATACGGATGCCCATCTACTTTCGTGAGGGTAATGGCGTAGCCGTGCTTATCGGCGGCGGCAGCAAAGCCCTCCATACGGTCGAGGTTGCCGGTACCGGTAATGTTGAACATGGCGACGCCGACGGTCTTAAACTTGCCACGGCGCAGCGATCGACCGGCAAAATTGGGGCGATACCCCAGCTCGCGCATGGCGGCACGCACGCGTTCCTTGGTCTCGGGGCGCACGCTGGGAGAATCGTGCACGGTACGCGAGACCGTCTGCTCCGAGACGCCCGCGAGACGCGCCACATCCTTAACGGATACCGATTTTTTAACAGCGGCCATAGGTCGATCTTTCTATGTCAACGATGCCATTGGTGGCACCTTGCGCAGTCATTTTTACCGCCTTCAAGTATATCCAACGCCTCCCCCACCATACGCTCACCACCCAAAACCTACCGTTCACCGACATTTTTGCTTCACCGAACGGCTTTTGTCACCCAAATGTTAACGTTGCCATTGTGCAAACACAGAGCCACCGGGCGGCTCAAACGTTTACGCATAGGGAATCGACGGTTCGCAGGCACAGGAACCACCGGTTCGCGTCTTTTTTTGTGTCGCAAAATGGCAACGTCAACATTTTGGCAACCGAACGCCAAAAGCTACCATCGTTGTTAACCCACCGACTCTTAGGAGCATTGCATGGAGCAACTTATCGCCATCATCGAAAAGGGCCAGCCCTTTTTCAACGCGATCGCCCGCAACAAGTACCTCAAGGCGATTCGCGACGGCTTTATCTCCGTCATCCCCATCATCATCTTCTCGTCCATCTTCTGCCTGGTAGCCTCGGTCCCCAACATCTGGGGTTTCTACTGGCCCGATGACATCAACAACGCCCTGTGGAAGTGCTACAACTACTCCATGGGCATCCTGGCCATCGCCTGCGCCGCCACCACGGCCAAGCACTTCGCCGACGCCCAGAACCGCGATCTGCCCAAGAATAACCAGATCAACTTTATCTCGTGCATGTGCGCGGCCATCATCGGCTTCCTGCTCCTTTCGAGCGACACGATCGCCACGGACGCCGCCAGCGGCTTCAACACCACCTACCTTGGTTCCAAGGGCCTGCTGACCGCCTTCATCGCTGCGTTTGTGACCGGCATCATCTACAAGTTCTTCATTAAGCGCAACATCACCGTCAAGATGCCCGAGCAGGTTCCGCCCAACATCTCGCAGACCTTTAAGGACATCATCCCCTTCTCCGTCTGCATCACCGTCTTTTGGGTCTTTGACATCGTCTTCCGCGCTGCCTTTGGCTTCTGCTTTGCCCAGGGCGTCATCCAGGTGTTCCAGCCCCTGTTCACCGCTGCCGACGGCTACATCGGCCTTGCTGTGATCTACGGCGCCATGAGCCTCTTCTGGTTCGTGGGCGTCCACGGCCCCTCGATCGTCGAGCCCGCCATCGCCGCCGCCCTCGTTGCCAACATGACCGACAACCTGGCTGCGTTCCAGGCCGGCCAGCACGCTTCCGCTGTCCTGACCCAGGGTGCCCAGTACTTCGTCGTCTGCATGGGCGGCACCGGCGCCACGCTTGTCCTGGTCTTTATGTTCTGCTTCCTGGCCAAGTCCCAGGAGATGCGCGCCGTCGGTAAGGCCGCCATCGTTCCCGTGTGCTTTGCCGTTAACGAGCCGCTGCTGTTCGCCGCGCCCATCGTGCTCAACCCCGTCTTCTTTGTCCCGTTTGTCTTTGCCCCGATCGCCAACATCTGGATCCTCAAGATCTTTATCGACTTCTTGGGCATGAACGGCTTTATGTACACCCTGCCCTGGACCGTCCCCGGCCCCATCGGCACCATCATGGGCCTGGGCTTCCAGCCGCTCGCCTTTGTGATGCTCGCCCTTATCCTGGTCGTCGACTTTGCCCTGTACTACCCGTTCTTCCGTGCCTATGACGCCCAGAAGTGCACCGAGGAGGCCGAGATCTCCCAGGAGGAGCTCGCCGCCAAGAACGCTGAGAAGGCCGCCAAGCTCAACGACGCCTTCCAGGGCAAGGCTGACGCCAAGAGCGTTGCCGCCGGCGCTGCTGCCGAGGCCGTGAAGGCCGACGCCCCCGCCGCTTCCGCAGCGCCCGCCACCGAGGCTGCGACCGCCAGCGACCTCAACGGCAAGCGCGTGCTCGTACTCTGCCAGGGCGGCGGTACCTCGGGCCTGCTCGCCAACGCGCTGGCCAAGGCTGCCAGGGAGCGCGGTATTAACCTCGAGACCGCTGCCGAGGCCTATGGCAACCACGTTGACATGCTCCCCGACTTTGACCTGGTCGTCCTGGCCCCGCAGGCCGCAAGCTACCTGGCCGACCTTCAGAAGGACTGCGAGCGCGTGGGCAACAAGTGCGTCGCCTGCCGCGGTAAGCAGTACATCGAGCTCTCCCAGAACGGCGACAAGTCTCTCGCCTTCGTAAGCGAGCAACTCTCGAAGTAAGTAACGCTCAGGGCCAGCCGACCATCCAAGACCGGCTGGCCCTTCGATTTAGACGATTGGATCATCATGTCCGTTAACCCTGCTAGCGTCACTAACCCGCCTGCGCAGTTTCCCGAGGACTTTGTCTTTGGCGGCGCCACTGCTGCCTACCAGGTAGAGGGCGAGACCCGCACTCACGGTAAGGGCAAGGTTGCCTGGGACGACTTCCTGGAGGCCCAGGGGCGCTTTTCCCCCGATCCCGCTTCGGACTTCTACAACCAGTACCCCGTCGACCTGGAACTGTGCGAGGAGTTTGGCATCAACGGCATCCGCCTCTCCATCGCCTGGAGCCGCATCTTCCCCAACGGCACCGGCGAGATCAACCCCGAGGGCGTCCAGTTCTACCACGACCTCTTCGCCGAATGCCATAAGCACCATGTTGAACCGTTCGTCACGCTGCATCACTTTGACACGCCGCTGCCCCTCTTTGAGAAGGGCGACTTCCTCAACCGCGAGACCATCGACGCCTTTGTGGACTTTGCCACCTTCTGCTTTAAGGAGTACGCCGACCAGGTGACCTATTGGTTCACCTTTAACGAGATCTGGGCGGACGCCTCCAACACCTACATCGAGGGCACCTTCCCCGGCGGCGTCAAGGCGCATCTGGCCGAAGCCTTCCAGTGCGAGCACAACATGATGCTCGCCCACGCCAAGGCCGTGCTGGCCTTCCACAATGGCGGTTTTAAGGGCAAGATCGGCGTCATCCAGTCGTTGGAGTTTAAGTACCCACTCAACGAGAACGACCCCGCCGACATCAAAGCCGCTAATAACGAGCACGTGTTGCAGAACCAGTTCTTGCTCGACGCCACTTTCCGCGGCGACTACGCGCCTGACACCTTGGAGTGCGCCAACCGCCTGGCTGCCGTCTCGGGCGGCACCATCGAGATTCTGGACGAGGACCTCGAAATTATGCGCGAGGCCGCGCTCTACAACGACTACCTGGGCGTTAACAACTATCAGTGCCGTTTTTTGAAGGCTTACGATGGCGAGAACGACCTGCACCACAACGGTACGGGCGAGAAGGGCACCGGCCGCTGGCGCGTTAAGGGTATTGGCGAGCATGTGAACAAGCCTGGCATCCCCACCACCGACTGGGACTGGATCATCTATCCCGAGGGCCTGTTCGATCTGCTCGTCTACATTAAGCAGCGCTACCCCAACTATAAGCAGATCTTCATTACAGAAAACGGCATGGGCTACAAGGACCCCTACAAGGACGGTTTTGTGGACGACCAGCCGCGCATCGACTACATCGAGCAGCACCTGCGCTGGTTGCTCAAGGCCATGGAGGTGGGCGTCAACGTGGGCGGCTACTTCCTGTGGAGCCTGCAGGACCAGTTCTCCTGGACCAACGGATACAACAAGCGCTATGGCTTCTTCTACGTTGACTTTGAAACCCAGAAGCGCACGCCCAAGGCAAGCGCCTACTGGTACAAGCACGTAGCGCAGACCCGTCGTCTGGACTAGCGGCTTGCGGGGTTACCCGCCCACATAACCTGTCCCCATTTCTCAGCCGGGGGCGGCACGTCACACGGCGCGCCGCCCCCGGCCTTTTTTGGGCAGACCGTACCGCACGTTTGTCTCAATCTGTAACATCTAGCTGAGTTTTTCGCTCCAAGCTGTTACAGATCGAGACAAACAGAACGCCCGAGCAGAAATATCTCAATCTGTAACATCTAGCTGAGATTTTCGGCCCTACCTGTTACAGGTTGAGATGAACGAGCCGAGCACGCCTACGCCCGCAAATCCCGCACGCTCGCACGCTCGACCAACACGCCCGAGACAAGCGTACGACTTCTGGAGCTCGGGGCTTCCAAACCCGCAACGACCTCGTTAAGCGCACGGATGCCCAGCTCGCGGTGGCGAAACTTCACCGACGTCAGAATCGAGTTGGGAATCGTCTTGTAGAGCTCATCGTCGAAGCCGATCACGGACACGTCGTCGGGCACACTGAGCCCTTTGTCACGTAGAGCCACCATCACGCCGTTTGCCATGCAGTCGTTAGCAGCGAGGACCGCCGTGCAATCGGGTTTATCGGCAAGCACAAGGCCCGCGGCATAGCCACTATCCGCATTCCAATCGCCTTGCAGAGGTTCGGGCGGCTCAACGCCACGCGCCTCGAGTGCCGCACGCCAACCTTTCATACGGCACTGGCTCGACAGCGACTCTTTCTTACCCGAAACGAAATACACGTTCTTGTGACCATGATCCAAGAAGTACTCGCACGCCATGCGCGCACCACCCTCTTGATCGTCACTAACGGTAGAGCAGGTAGGATGCTCCATCGGCGTGATAATCACCGTCTTGAGGTCCTTCGGTGCCTCAAACGTATCAAAGTCGTCGACCATCTGGCGCAGATTGAAGATCATGCCATCAACAGGCAGCTGCGACATCCTGCGCGCTGCGTCGGCAAGGGTCATCTTCTCCCCTGCCCGCTTTTTGATCATCGTGAGCGCAAAGCCGCGTTCTTCGGCGGCATCGGCGATACCGTCAATCATGTCCACAGCGCCGCCCGACAAGTGGAACATCACCACGCCGATGCACCCGTAACGGCCCAACTTGAGTGAACGCGCGGCAAAGTTGGCTCGAAACCCGAGCGCCTCCATTGCCGAATGGACCTTATCGCGTGTCGACTCTCGCACGCTATCGGGCTCGTTGATCACGCGCGACACCGTCTTGAGAGAAACGCCCGCGGCAACTGCCACATCATTCATTGAGACATTTTTCTTGTCCATCGTTGCCACTACTTCTCCAGTCGGTTTTGCATCGCTTGTTTTTTGCGTTCTAGCATACACTACCTGCCTGACTGATAAATCAACCGTTTACCGGACAATATCGACCGCTCACCCGTATATCCTTGTTGCTCTTCCAAAAATGTCTTACGTTGTCATTAACGAAATGACAACGTTGTCATTTCGCAATGCCTTCCTTATACAGGAAGGTTTCCGGGCAGTCCTGACCATCCATCGACGACCAGTTCCATCCACATGCATCGCGCATCGAGCAGCAAAGGAGCTCTATGGACGCCATCGTAAAGATGCTCGAAAAGCATCAACCGTTCTTTGAGAAGATCTCGAGGAACGTCTACCTCCAGGCCATTAAGGACGGATTCCTTGGGTGCATGCCCATCGTCCTCACCTCTTCGATCTTCCTGCTCATTGCCACCCTTCCTGGCGTAGTTGGCATCACGCTGCCCCAGCCGCTCATCGACTGGTGCAACAAGCTGTACAACTTCACCATGGGCGTCATGGGCATCATGGTCGCCGGCACCACTGCCAAGAACTTTACGGCTTCCATGAACCGTCGCATGCCCGCCGGCAAAGTGCTCAACGACGGCTCCACCATGGTTGCCGCCCAGTGCAGCATGCTGCTGCTCGCAGTCACGCAGTTCACCACCAAGTTCAACGGCTCCGAACTTTCGGTCTTCGATTGCACCAGCATGGGTACGCGCGGTCTGTTCTCGGCCTATATCGCCGCGTTCATTACCGTGTGGGTCTACAAATTCTGCGTCTCGCGCGATCTGACCATTAAGCTGCCCAAGGAGGTCCCGGGCGCCATCGCTCAGAACTTCCGCGACATTATCCCCTTTGGCGGTGCCGTCATCATCTGCGGCATCATCGATGTCATCGTGCGCAACCTCATGGGCGTTCCGTTCTCCGAGCTGCTTATCAAGCTGCTCTCCCCGCTCTTTACCGCTGCAGAAACCTATCCTGGCCTTATCCTTATCCAGGCAGCCACCGCGTTCTTCTGGTTCATCGGCGTCCACGGCCCCTCGATCGTCCAGCCGGGCATCGACCCCATCCGTCTTGCCAACCAGGCCGAGAACCTGCAGGTTCTGCTGGCAGGCGGCCACCCCGCCCACTCCCTCACCTTTAACATGTCGCTCGTGGGTGAGTTCGGCGGCACCGGCGCCACGTTCATCGTGCCGCTTCTGCTGATACTCTTTATGAAGTCCAAGCAGCTCAAGGCCGTCGGTAAGGCCTCGATTGTTCCTGTTGCCTTCGCTGTCAACGAACCGCTGCTCTTTGGCGCGCCGATGATCCTTAACCCCTACATGCTCATCCCCTTTGTTGCCGCCGGTTGCGTCAACGTGAGTGTTGCCAAGTTCTTTATCGATAACGTGGGCATGAACGGCTTCTCCTTCGTGGTGCCTTGGGCTACCCCTGCCCCCATCGGCATCTTCATCACCACGAACTTCCAGCTTATCGCCCTGGTATTTGTCGCGATCATCATCTTGCTGGACGCCATCATCTACCTGCCGTTCTTGAAGGCATACGATAAGCTGCTCTGCGACCAGGAGGCCGAGCGCGCCGCCGAGCTGGGTCTCGAGTCCGATGGTGCCGCTGCCATCGCCGCCAACGCCTCTACGCCCGCTGCCGAGCAGGCCACCGCTTCCGTCGAGCCGACCGTTGCCGCCGCCGACAGCAAGCCTGTCGCCGATCAGCCCGAGCCCGCTGCCGATGCATCCGCCAAGAAGGATGTCGATGGCCTGAAGGTCCTCGTCCTGTGCGCCGGCGCCGGCACCTCTGCCATGCTTGCCAACGCCATCAAGGAAGGCGCCGCACAGACCGGAGAGAGCATCGCTTCCTCCGCAGGCGCCTATGGCCAGCACACTGCCATCATGGATCAGTACGACGTCATCGTGCTCGCCCCGCAGGTTCGTAGCTACTACAACGACATGAAGGCCGACACCGATCGTCTGGGCATTAAGCTGCTCGCCCCGCGCGGTAAGGAATATATCGACCTTACTCGCGACCCCGCTGGCGCCATCAAGTGGCTCCGCGAGAACCTCGACTAGTTCCTCCCTCTGTTGGTGCCCGGATCCCCAGTTCGGGCACCTCCCCCTATTCGTATCCCACAGAAAGGATGACTCATGACCAACCCCATGCAGTTCCCCGACGGCTTTGTGTTTGGCGGCGCCACCGCTGCTTACCAGGTTGAGGGCGAGACCCGTACGCACGGCAAGGGCAAAGTGCCCTGGGACGATTTCCTGGCTGCTCAGGGTCGCTTCTCCCCCGATCCCGCAAGCGATTTCTACAACAAGTACCCGGTCGATATCGACCTGTGCCAGCGCTTCGGCATCAACGGTATCCGCGTCTCCATCGCTTGGAGCCGCATCTTCCCCAGCGGCACTGGTGAGATTAACCCCGAGGGTGTTGCTTTCTATCACGAGCTTTTCGCCACCTGCAACAAAGCTGGCGTTATCCCCTATGTCACGCTCGATCACTTTGATACGCCCGAGGCCTTTTACCAGAACGGCGGCGAGGGCTTCCTGACGCGCACGACGATCGACGCCTTTGTCGAGTACGCCAAGTTCTGCTTTGCCGAGTTCACCGAGGTCAAGCACTGGTTTACCTTTAACGAGATTCCCGCAACCGCCGAGGGCAGCTTTATCGTCGGCAACTGGCCGCACGGCGAGAAGTACCGCCTGGACAAGGCCTTCCAGCTCATGCACAACATGATGGTGGCCCACGCCAAGGCTGTCGTCGCCTTCCATGAGGGCGGCTTTGAGGGCGAGATCGGCATTGTCCAGAACCTGGAGCCCAAGTATCCCCTCGATCCCAACAGCGCTGCCGACTGCGAGGCGGCTCGTATGGCCGACGTCATCAACAACCGCTGGGTACTCGACGCCACCTTCCGCGGCCACTATGCAGCCGACACCATGGAGGCCGCGACCAAGCTGGCCCATATCGCCGGCGGCGAGCTCGACGTCCGCGACGAGGACATCGCCGCGCTGACCGCCGCGCTCCCCTACAACGATTGCCTAGGCGTCAACACCTACAAGTGCCAGTTCCTGCGTGCCGCCGAGGGCGAAAACGACATCAACCACAATGGCACCGGCGACAAGGGCTCCTCTCGCTGGTTCCTCAAGGGCGTGGGCGAGTCATGCGTGCGCGAAGGCGTACCCACCACCGATTGGGACTGGATCATCTATCCCGAGGGCCTGTACGACCTGCTGCTCCGCATTAAGAACGATTACCCCAACTACAAGAAGATCTACATCACTGAGAACGGCATGGGCTATAAGGACGACTTTGAGGACGGCTTTATCGACGACGCCCCTCGCATCGACTACATGCGTCAGCATCTCGCGTGGATCCTCAAGGCAATCGACGGCGGCGTGAACGTCGACGGCTACTTTGTGTGGTCGCTGCAGGATCAGTTCTCCTGGACCAACGGCTATAACAAGCGCTATGGCCTGTTCTACATCGACTTTGAGACCCAGAAACGCTATCCCAAGGCGAGCGCGTACTGGTACAAGAACGTCGCGGAGACCGGCCTGCTCATGGCCTAATTCAAGCCGCATACCCCCTGTCGGCCGCATGTGAAATCCTCCACGGGTTCGCATGCGGCCTTTTTGTTTTGGCTCGGCCCGAGCAGGCCATTTGTCTCGATCTGTAACATCTAGCAGGGATTTTCGGCCCCAATTGTTACAGATTGAGATGAACGGGGGCACCCGGTTCGAAATATCTAGATCTGTAACATCTGACTCGCTTTTAGCCGTCTAACTGTTACAGATCGAGACAAAGATGATGGCTGGGTAGACAAAATCTCAATCTGTAACACCTAGTCGAGTTTTTGGATCCTAGTTGTTACAGATTGAGACAAATACACAGGACAATCCTCTCAATCTCAATCTGTTACATCTGGTTGGCGATTCCACCCCTACCTGTTACAGGTTGAAACAATTTGATAGTGGAGTCCTCATTTACGCGTCATATCGCGTAGCGCTCACGCGTTGATTCCCCACAATGACAGGAGGTAAAAGTCCTCCCGCATCGCCTGTTGGCAATCCCATAGCGTTAGCTAGCAGATGACCTGCGTGTGTTCCTCGATGGCGGCACGATTCTCGGCGGCGATACCCGGTTCGCACACCACGGCATCCAGGCTGTCCAAGCGACAGAAGGTGTAGAAGTCGCGCTTGCCAATCTTGCTGGAGTCGGCGATCAGATAGCGCAAGTCTGCCTTGCTAAAGGCGAGCTGCTGGATACGGCCCTCGTCCATGTTGGACGTAGATACGTCGCCATCCAGAATGCCGTTGGCGCCGATAAACGCAGCGTCGATACCCAGTGCACGCAGGGTATCCTCGGCCGTTGGTCCCACAAAAGCGGCGGTGCGGCGACGGTACATACCACCCACGAGGCACAGGTCGCAGTCCTCGCGCGCCTCGAGCAGGTTAAACACCGAAAGCGAATTGGTCACAATGCGCAGGCGAAATGCCGGCAGCATCGAGGCCATCTGTTCCACCGTAGTGCCCGTACCCAAAAAGATGGTCGAGCCTTCCTCGATAAGCTCCACAGCGCGGCGCGCGATTTGCATCTTTTCCTCGGCATGCTTAGTGCGCTTTTCGCTGTGCGAATACTCATGGCGCAACATAGCGTGGGGACGTCCCTGTGCACTACGGGCGCCGCCGTGCACGCGCTCGATCTCGCCCAGGCTCGCAAGTTCCTCAAGGTCGCGGCGAATCGTCATATCCGAAACGCCCAGCGCATCCGAAATCTCCTTGACCGAGACCGTACCCTGCTCTTCGAGCAGCTGACGAACCTTATCCTGTCGCTCTGCCTTAATCACGATGAATCCTCGCCGTTCTTTGCGCGCATATCATTCAAACAGTAATGAACAAATTGTATCAGACTCGTGCGCGTCAAAAATCAACGCCCGCACAGCTCCAATCATCACTTTTTTGAGAAAAATACCCCCTGCTTTAGTGGGGTGTAGTGATAATCTCGCCTGTTCGCGCTACAGTTTGTCCGAAATACCTCGATGTTAGGAACCAAATGATCACTTCCGAGCTTTTCGGCACCGCGCCGTGCGGTACCTCCGTTCATCGTTACACCCTCAACGGGCCCGAGATCTGCGTTCGCATTATGGACTATGGCGCCACCGTGCTGGGTATCGATGTGCCCGATATTCCCGGCAACGTGCGCGATGTTGTGCTGGGCTTCGATAAGCTCGAGGATTACTTTGACAACCCCGCCTGCTTTGGCGCGACCATCGGCCCCGTGGCAAACCGCACCGCGGGCGCCACGATCACCATCGACGGCACGGACTGGCACATGCCGGCCAACGAAGGCGTCAACAACCTGCACAGCGATCTTGAGCATGGTCTGCACAAGCGCGTATGGGACGTTGAGCTCGACGAGACTCACAACGCCGTGCGCATGACCACCTCGCTTAAGGATGGCGAGCTGAGCCTGCCCGGCAACCGAATCTTTACGGCTGTGTTTACCGTTACGCGCACCGGCGTCTTCCGCATCGAGTATGGTTGCGAGAGCGACCGCGCCACCTACGTGTCCATGACCAACCACACGTACTTTAACCTTGCCGGCCATAACGCCGGCATGGACTGTGAGCACTTCTTTATCGCCAACGCTGCCCACTACTTGCCCATTAACGAGCAGAACATCCCCACCGGCGAAATCGCTCCGGTCGAGGGAACACCGTTTGACTTTCGCGAGCTGCGCCCCGTCGCACCCGGCATGGAGGCCGACGACCCGCAGATTAAGCAGGCCCGTGGCTACGATCACTGCCTGTGCATCGATGGCTATCAGTACGGCCGCAACCTGCGTCGCGCCCTACATGTCGAGGAGATGTGGACCGGTCGTGAGCTGGACTACTACACCACCGCCCCGGGCGTGCAACTCTACACCGGCAACTGGCTGGGCGACGAGCACGCCAAGGACGATGCCAACTATGGCTGGGGCGCCGGCTTTGCCCTCGAGGCCGAGATGTACCCCGACACGCCGCACCAGCCGCTGTTCCCGCAGGGCATTGTGGGTCCGGGTCACCCCTACAGCAATGTGATCGAGTACCACTTTATGAGGCACTAAGCCCATAACGCAATATATCGCACAGCAGCGCCCGCCGGTACCACAGCCGACGGGCGCTGTTTCATGAATAAATCCTTCTTTTCGATGCCACCGAATTGGTGACATAACAAAACTATGCCGAATTACTACGATGAACCCACAATGTCCGACCACACGCTGGTTTAAAAAAATTAGCAACTCGTCTACCTGCAGTTTTATTCTCTGCAAATTTGGCATGCTCGGCGATAAGCAATTCATCGTAGTAAACCGGCATAGTTTTGGCGGACAGCGCCACACAGATCCCCTACGAAGGCAAAATGATCCGTTTTCCTCCGTCCCCAAGGGATCAGTTGAACAGATTGCCGATGGGGTCGGGGGCGGAACTGGGGAGATAGCGGATTTCTAGTTCTATGCCGAGCTTTTGCAGCTCTCTGAGAACAGCGACGTCTGTGTCGTCTACGGCAACTGCGGGCGTTGCGGGACGCTTGCCCTCCCCTGCCTGCATATGACCAATGCTGATCTTGGTGATCGGCACACCGCCCTTAACCAGCGCGAGCGCATCGGAGGGTGAGGCCACCATGATCAGAATCAATTGGCGAGGCGTTGCGGTATGAATGACGTCGATGGTCCTTTGCACCGAGAAAAACCGCGTCCAAACGCCTTCTGGCGCCGCCACCCTCATGGGTGCCCATTGGCGCGAATCTGCCGCGATCTCATCGTTGACGATTAGGACAAGGTTGGAACCCACGGCTTCGTTCCACAGCTCAACGTCTTGTCCGTAAATGAAACGGTCGTCGATGCGTGCGAGAAGAATCTTGGGTTGAATCATCGCTGCCCCATTCTGTTTGAGACCCGTAAGAGCAAGACATCGCGTCTCCAATATTAGTGCATTTAAAGTGAGAAAAGCCGTCAGAACCCTTGCGCGGATTTGCGATGTCCCGTATCATAGACAGCCGTTGACGCCTCTGTTGCGTCATCACATGGCCGCCAGCGTAGCTCAGTTGGTAGAGCACCGCTCTCGTAAAGCGGGGGTCACCGGTTCGAGCCCGGTCGCTGGCTCCATTGCACAAGATAGCCGCCTTCGGGCGGCTTTTTTGTTGCTGATTTCGGGCGCGCTTCCGCCAATCCAAGCACAACGCCGCCGGAAACTCTCCTACTCAACAAAAGCCCCGCCAACCGCAATCCCCAAAGGAACCGCGATCAGCGGGGCCCAAGCGCGTTCCTCCAAGGGATAACGCTCGCAAAACGAACAGCTCAGCCGAGCAGCGCGCTACTCCTCCCAGTAAGCGTCTGCAAGCAGCTTAAAGCAGATCTTCTTGACCGGCTGCGCGCCATCGCCCGGGAACTCGAGCGTCGGCATATGAGGCTCGCCGGCAACGAACAGCGCAAACTTATCGTCAGCAAGATCGCCGGCGATCGAAGCGTCGGAATCGACCAGATCGTAGTCGTCCTTCTCGTCAAACTCCTGAACCAGCGTCAGGCTGCCCGTGGCAACCTTAAAGGCCTCGCGACCCTCAATGTCGATCTGCAGATCGTGATAGCGCTGATGCGTCTCGTAGTGTGCCTCGGCCTCGGGACGCGTCGTGGGAGCCATGACGTTCGCAAAGACCTTGTCGCCCAGAATCGGATGGCTGCCGACCTCGAGCTCCGCCGGATCGTTCTCCTCGAGCCAGTCGATTAGCACGTCGAGGCCCTTGAGCATTCCGCGGTACTCCTCGATATCGCCCAGTGCACCGTAAATCATCTAAATCCCCTCTCGGATCGTTTCTTTGGCGGCTACGCGATAAAAGCGTTACCGCCGCTGTTGCCGCCCACATACGTCTCGACCAGGGTAAGGTCGGGATTGAACACGACAGCGTCAGCGTCGCGCCCCGGCATAATGCTACCGCACTTGTCGTCGGCATGAGCTCGCAAGCGATGCCGGGGGCGACGCCCAAGCTCTTACAGCTCGGTCACGACAACGCCGTTGTAGACCTCGTCCCAACGGTCCATGACCAGATGGCCGGTCATGGGATCCATGGCATTGAGCTTGCCGCAGGTGTTGGCGGTACGCAGCACCGTCTCGTCGTCGGCTCCGGCAGCAATCGCATGTGCGAAGCCGGCAATGGTCGAATCGCCAGAGCCCGTAGCGTTAACGGCGGGGATATCGGGGGTCTTGGCGCGGAACGCACGGCCGTTATGGAAACCAACGGAGCCGGCAGCGCCCATAGATACGACGACCCAGGGGATATCGGAGAAGCGGGCGTCAGAGGCGAGCGCGGAACGGAGCTCGTCCACATCGTCGGTGGTAAAGCTCGTGCCCAGAAGGCCGTTAATTTCGGTCAGGTTAGGCTTAACCAGCTCAGGCTTGACCTCGGACTTGAGCGCAGCCTCGAGCGAGGCGCCCGAGGTATCGAGCAGCACCTTGGCGCCGGCGTTCTCTGCAATGCCCGTGATCTTAGCGTAGTAGTCCGCCTCGACGCCGCGGGGCAGCGAACCCGAGATGGTAACGACATCGGCCTTGCTCGCAAGCTCGGCGAACTTGGCGGTAAAGGCATCGAGCTCCTCGGGGGCAATCGTCGGGCCGCTCTCGAGCAGCTCGGTCTGGTTGCCGGCGTGGAGGATGTTGAGACAAATGCGAGTCTCGCCCTTGATGGGCACAAAATCATTCTTAATGCCGTTAGCATCCATGAGCTCGGCCATATAGGCGCCCATATGACCACCAAGCAAGCCGGTTGCCACGACATCGTCGCCCAGCTGGCCCAGGACGCGGGCCACGTTGAGGCCCTTACCGCCGGCGGTCTTTTCGGGCGTCACGCGGTTGACGTCGTCGATAATGAGCTCATCGAGCTGATAGCGCGTATCGACGGACGGGTTCATCGTAACGGTGAGGATCATTTCTAGCTCCTTATCTCGCAGGCTCCTTATGCCTTGCAAAACGAATTGGCTACATGCGACTACAGAATCTCGATTGTGAACGAGCGCACGATGGTTTCTTTGGGCTTGGCGATAAGGCAGCCGCGCTTGTGCTCAAGCACGTCGTCCTCATCGGAGCAGGTCGAAAGACCGCCCCAGGGCTCAACTGCCACAAAATCACCCTCGGGCTTGCTCCACACAATGAGGTACGGGAAGCCCTCAAAGCTCAGGCGAACACCCTTGTCCTCGCCCTTTTTGGAAAGCGTGACCTGACGGCTCTCGAGCACGTCAAAGATGGTCTCCGCAAAATCGAAGAGCTCATGTGACAGAGGCAGCGTCTTTCCCACCATGGGGTTCTTGGAGCGGTTGGTCACGTCAATCAAGCCAGTCGAGGGGACGGCAGCGCAAAGCTCAGCAGCCTCGTCTTTCTCAAAACGCAACTCGTAGTCCGTATAGGCCTCGCCCTCATCGAGCGGGCACCTAAAGCCGGGGTGTCCACCGATAAAGAAAGGCATGTCCTCGGTGCCCTCGTTGGTAACCTCATAGGAGACGCGCACGGCGGCGTCCTCGAGCGTATAGCGGGCGACAAGCTTAAACGGATACGGATAATCGCTCAGCAGCGCGGCGTTATCCTCCGAAGCCAGGCACATCGCCAGCTCGTTCTCGCTCTGGCTCAGCAGCTTCCACTCCTGTTTGCGCGCAAACCCATGGCGGGCGAGCTTCACATGATGTCCGGCAAACGTCATGGCGCTGTTATCGCGCAAACCTCCGCAAATCGGGAAGCAAATCGGTGCCTGGCCGGACCACACGGCGGGATCGCCCTGCCACAAGTACTCGCGACCTCCAGCCTCAATCGAGGTAAACGAACCACCGGCCGTGGAGACCTTGATAGAAATCGAATCGTTGGAGAGAGCGTATTCCATTGTCCATCCTTTCGAACAACTGCTTTTTGCTCGCAAGAACCCGTCTCGGCCCTGACCAAAGGACAAACCCGCACGTTCATCGATGCGTCCGGTTTCCCAGCCATGCAACGGGGTACCATACAGACATTGATGCAATTACAGCTGAAAGGCCTTCTTATGCGAACCATCATCCTTTATGCCTCACACCACCACGGCAATACGAAAAAGCTCGTGGACGCCATCGTCGAGGCGCACCCCGAGATCGATACCCTCGACGTGAAGTCACTCGGTAAAAACGAGTACCCCGACCTGCACGAATACCATCTGATCGGTGTCGCCACGGGCATCTATTACTCCGAGATCGACAAGGACATGGCACGCGTGCTCACGAACGTGCTGCAGCCGCAGGACAAGGTGTTTGGCCTTATGACCTACGGTGGCAAAAACAAGTGGTACGGCAAGGATATCGATGGCATCTGCCGCATGAGGCAGGCCATCTTTATGGGCGTCTACGGCTGTCCCGGCTTTGATACGTGGGGGCCGTTCAAACTCACCGGCGGCGTCCAGAAGGGACACCCGACCGCTGAGGAAATTAAGGGCGCCGTCGACTTCTTCGACAAGATCGAAGACGAGTATGGCGACATCATCGTCGAAGAGTACGCCAAGCGCGAGAAGCGTCTAGCATACGAAAAGGAGCATCCCGCGGGGGGTCTTGTGGCCGGCGTCAAGCGCACGGCAAAGAAGATCGTTAACAAGCTGTAACTGTTAAGGTGCTTTTGAGCGTTTAACCCATACGGCGGGTCCGAGCAGATTCGGGCCCGCCGTCTTTTTCTATCGTTAATCGGTAAAGGCGTTGCCGACGCTCTGGCCGCCAACATACGTCTCGACGAGGGTGAGCTCATGGTCGAACACGACAAAGTCGGCGTCGCGACCCGGCATGATGCTGCCGCACTTATCCTCGATGTGCGCAGAGCGAGCCGGCACCTCGGTTGCCATGCGAATGGCGATATCAGCGCTGGCGATGCCCCAATCGACAATGTTCTTGACGCCCTGGGCAAGCGTGAGCACCGAGCCGGCAATGCTTTTGCCGTCGGCGAGCCAGCACAGGTTGTCCTTCATGATGACGTCCATGCCACCACTGGTGTAGCTGCCCTCGGGCATGCCGCCGCAGCCCAGGCAGTCGGTGATGAGCACCGTGTGCTGCCAGCCCTTTGCCTGCAGCAGTGCCTTGATGGCGGCAGGGTTTACGTGCTTGCCGTCACAGATGATCTCGGCGTAGGTCTCGGGCGTGGACATGGCAGCACCCACGACACCGGGCTCACGGTGATGCAGACCGCGCTGGCCGTTATAGGTATGCGTAAAGCAGCTGGCACCGGCATTGATAGCGGCGATGCACTCATCGTAGGTGGCGTCGGAGTGACCGATGCTGGTCACCACGCCCTTGGCGTTCAGAGCAGCCGCATAAGCAACGGCACCGTCGCGCTCGGCGGCCATGGCGCTCTTAACGATGCGACCGCCCGCAGCCTCCTGCCACTGGTCGAAAACCTCCTCGGAGGGGTCAATCAGGTAAGCGGGGTTCTGCGCGCCCACGTGCTTCATGGTAAAGAAGGGGCCCTCCAGGTAGATGCCCTGAATGCGGGCACCGCAGAAGTCGGGGCCGCGGCCCTCGTCCGCCTTGGCGATAGCAGCGCAGGCGTCCTTGATCTGTTCGACGCCATCGGTGAACGTCGTGGGCAGCCAGCTGGTGGTACCGCGACGGGCGAGCTCGGTTGAGCTGATATCGATGCCCTCGGGATCGTTATCGGTAGTTGAGTGGTTGTAGAAGCCATGGATGTGAGTATCGACCATACCCGGTGCGATCCACGATCCCGTGTAGTCCTTAATCTCGCAAGAGGGCTCGTCGGCCTGCCAGGCGCCAAAAACGCCATCCTCGACCATAAGATAGCCGCCCAGTTGCGGGCCTGCCGGCAAGAAGAACTTGTCAGCCTTAATTGCGTACGTGCTCATATGCACTCCTCGCTTCTAAAGCAGTTGACTGTGGTAATGCTTATACCCAGCTCACGTAAAACAAAAAGCGCCCGCCCGCCGTTATGAGCGGACGGGCGCCCTTACAGGGGGACGCGATTAAGCGGTGAAGGGGTGAATCGTCACGCCCTTAACCACGCGGTTGACCGTGCCGGTGGGGCTCGGCGTATCGGGCGTGTTGCCCACGCGGACGGAGTTGAGCAGGCTGATAGCCTGGGCAAACATCACGAACGGCAGAGCAAGGTAACCCTCGGGAAGTGCCTCGTAGCCCTTAAAGGTGAAGGACTCACCCTCATAGACGGTGGCACCTTCCTGCTGAACGGCGATGGTGTGCTGAGCGATCTCGTCGCCACCGATCTCGTTGAGGATGTCGATGTCGTACTGACGGGTGTAGGCGTCGTTGTTGACGAACACGAAGACGAGCGTCTTATCGTCGACGAAGGACTTAGGTCCGTGACGATAGCCCATGGAGGTGTCGTAGGAAGTAGCGACCAGACCGTGAGCGAGCTCGAGGATCTTGAGCTGGCTCTCCTGAGCAAGGCCACCGAAGGAGCCAGAACCCAAGTAGGTCACGCGGTTGAAATCGCCAGCCAGGTAATCGGCGATCTCGGGCTCACGGGAGATGACCTCCTCGCCCATCTTGGCAATCGTCTCGACCCACTCGGCCTTCTGCTCGTCAGAGGCAGTGTCGAAAATAAGGGTGGAGAGCAGGGTCATGCAGGAATAAGAACCGGTCATGGCGAAGCCCTTGTCGTTGGCGCGCGGAATGAGCAGCGTCAGCGCATTGGGATCATCGGCAGACTCGACGGCAAGCTTGCCCTCGGGAGCGCAGGTGATGTTGAGGAACTTGACGTTGTGGACGAGCTCCTTGGCAACGGCAACGGCGGCAAGGCTCTCGGGGCTGTTGCCAGAGCGGGCAAAGGAAACCACGAGCGTGGGATCCTCGGCGCGCAGGAAGTCGCGCGGGGCGCTCACGATGTCGGTCGTGGCGATGGGCTTAAAGTCGTAGAGATCAGTGTTGCCAGCGTGACGCAGGTACGGGGCGCAGGTATCGCCAACGTAGTCGGACGTACCGGCACCGGTGAAGACAACGGACAGACGACCCTCGCCCATAGCGCGAGCCTCGGCCAGGAAGGCCTCGATGGCCTCCTTGTTCTCGCGATAGATGTTGAGCGTATCACGCCAAAGCTCGGGCTGCTGAGCAATCTCGGCCGTGGTGATCTGGGCGCCGAGCTCGGTGAGCTCCTCGACACTCTTCTCGAACATTTCTAATACCTCTCTCTAGAAGTGATCCTCTGACGTGCAATTATACACTTCGGTTGGTTATCTGGTAGTAACCAGTTAAATGCAAAGAATCACAATATGGAAACGATGCGAGCACTAGTTACTGCGCTGGTGGTAAACCTTGTATTTAAACTGATCGGCACGAGCAACCGAGAGTGTGTACTCCACTACCTCGTTTGACTCGTTATACGTAGTCCTGACCAAATCGAGCACAGGCGAGCCCTCGACAATTCCCAAAAGGTGGGCATCGGTGGGACGGGCTATGCTCGCATAGAACTCCTCTTCGGCCACGCGAATCTTTTGCTGAAAGTCCTGCTCAATCACATCGTAAAGCGGCTTACGCTCCAGCAGCGGTCGCTTTAGGGACAGAAATTGACGAACCGGTAGATAGCTGCGTTCGACCATCATGGGCATGTTGTCGGCAGAGCGAAGGCGCTTGAGCTTAAAAATGCGATCACCGATGCGCAATCCCATATGCTCGGCCAGATTCTTAGCGGCCTCCATCTCGCAAAACTCGAGAATCGTGGTCTCGGGTTCTCGACCCATCGCGCGCATCTGCTCGGTAAAGCTGTAGGACTGCATAAGATTGGTTGCTTTTGCCGAACGGTCGGTCACAAAGGTACCGCGACCGTGCTGCCGAACCACCAGTCCTAAACGCTCCAGTTCCTGCAGAGCCAGGCGTACCGTAGTGCGCGAGAGACCATAACGCTCCGAAAGTTCGCGCTCGGAAGGAATCATGTCACCGTCGCGATATTCATGGTCAATCTTTTCGGTCAGAATATCGACCAGCTGATCGTACAGCGGTTGCTTACGCGCTCCGATCGCCATCCTATCCTCCCTTTTGCTCGAATTCGGCTAACTACCTAGGGTGTTATGCATTATCTGTCTGCCACACCCGAATCATTAAGAAAACAAAAGCCGCGCGCTCTTTCGAGCACGCGGCTTTTAACATACACATGGCTTAAGGGGTCGGGGTGTGAGCCGCGTAGGGACACACCCCTCAAGCTAGAGCCTTACCAGATGCTCGGCCAGAGACCAAGCGGGCCAGCGCCCAGGATGCCAAGGACGAAGAGCAGGAGAATGCCCTTGGTCGGGGTCCAGCTGTGCTTAGCGAACATGTAGTAAAGCAGCAGCGTAAGCATAAGCGGGACGAGCTTCGGGACGATGGTGTTGAGGGTGTCGGCAACAGAGAAGTTGACCGGATCCTCGGTAACGGTGCCGTAGGTCACGGACTCCATGCCGTTACCCAGATCGGTGACGCCGCACTCGACAGCGTTGCCGTCGGCATCGGAAGCGGTAAGGGCGTTGCCGTCCTTATCGGTCATGGCGATGGTACCGGCCTCAGCGGTCTCGGTATCGATGCCCTCCATACCGGTGAAGTTCTCGGCCTCCTTCTCGGAGACGATCACGGTAGTAGCGGAGAGACCACGGGTGGTGCCGTTGGGGATCTGGAGGTTGATCTGGGTGCCACCCATGGTGACGACCAGGCAACCGACGACGAAGACGCCCATGATGGAAGCGGCACGCGTGAAGGCCTGCATGTTGGCGGTCAGAGCGTCAATAGCGCTGGTGCCAAGCTTGTAGGACCAGTTCATGAGCCAGAAGCGCAGAGCGAACTGGACGACGTTGAAGATCACCAGGAAGATGATCGGTGCAGCGGCGTTGCCGTTGATGGCCATGTTGGAGGTGATGCCGGCCGTGATAGGCACGAGCGTCAGCCAGAACAGGGCGTCACCGATACCACCGAGCGGGCCCATTGCGGCGACGCGGACGGCGCGGATCGTGGGGATGTCAACCTTGTTCTGCTCGAGCGAAAGCACGATGCCCATAACAAAGGTGACAAGGAACGGGTGGGTGTTGAAGAACTCCAGGTTGTGGCTCATGGAAGCCGCGAGGTCGTTCTTGTTGGTGTGGATCTTCTCCAGACCGGGGATGATGGAGTAGAGCCAGCCAGCGGCCTGCATGCGCTCGTAGTTGAACGATGCCTGCAGGAAGCAGGAGCGCCAAGCCATCTTGTTGAGGGTCTTCTGGTCGAGCTGCGGAGCAGGAGTGAGATCCTCGTAGTGCTCCGGGATCACATACTCATTAGATGCCATCTTCGAAGTCACCTCCGTCAGAAACAGCTGCACCCTTCAGCTCGGTCTGCTGCTGGAAGTCCCAGAAAGCGATGCCGAAGCCGATGAGAGCGAGGATGAGCAGAGCAGGGGTTGCCAGCGAATCGTTGGCAACGGTGATGAGCGCGAGGCCAAAGCCCATGAGGAAGAAGCCCCACATATCGCGGTTCATCATAACCTTGAGCAGGACGGCGAAGCCGACGAAGCGCATCATGCCGCCTGCAGCGGACAGACCGGTCTGCAGCCAAGTCGGGATGGCGGAAGCGATGGTCTGACCAATGGTAGCGCCAGCGATGAAGAACAGGGTGACGACGACAGCGAAGATCAGGCCGAGCAGAGCCATGGCGAAGTAGTTCAGGCGCTCGATGCCCTTGGTGTCCGCGTTGTGAGCCATGTTATCGGCCGTGGACATAAGCGGGGACATAAGCGTGAAGACCAGGGTAACGCCAAGCTGGCCAAGCAGAGCGAACGGAATGGCGAGGCCGACTGCCGCGTTGGGCTCGAGGCCCGTGGCGATAGCGAGAATGGCTGCCATAATGCCGCCGATGACGGCGTTAGGCGGCTGAGCGCCTCCGATCGGCATGTTGCCGATCGTCATGAGCTGATAGGTACCACCCACGAGAAGACCGGTGTTGAGGTCGCCAAGGATAAGACCGATGACGGCGCCGGTGACGATGGGCTGATAGAGAGACTCGAGGAAGTCAAACTGGTCGATTGCCGCGATGAACGTGACGACGAAGACCAGAGCGATCTGGATGATCGAGTATTCCATCTTGCTCCTCCTTTCAAAATGTATGTACGCACTTTGGATTTCACGTACAGAACGTCAGGGTTTCACTCCTGACAACGTGGATCACGAGGATTACGAGAAGAGCTTGCTCGTGTCCTCAACAGGCGTGCTCGGAACGCGCCTGATCTCCAACTCCACCCCCAATTCCTGCAGCTCTTTAAACGCAGCGACATCCTCGTCGTTAACTGCGACGGAGGTGGCGACTTGGCGCTTTCCTTCCGACATGTGCATGTTGCCGATGTTTACCTTCTTTATAGGCACACCGCCCTTGACGAGCGTAAGCACGTCTTCCGGTGTTTCGGCCACGATGAAGATCTTCTGGCGCGGGCTCGCCTTGCCAATGACGTCGATGGTCTTCTGCAGAGAGAAGAAACGCGTAGCGACGCCGGCGGGAGCGGCCATCTTCATGAGGTTCTGGCGCATGGTGTTGGACGCCACGTCGTCGTTGGCGACGAGGATGAGGTTGGAGCCCAGGGTGGAGTTCCACTGGGTGGCAACCTGACCATGAACCAGTCGGTTATCGATGCGGGTAAGAAGAATGTTGGGTTCTGCCATGTTGATCAGCTTCCTTTCGTTATTTGCTGACGACAGTTACTTGATCTCCTGAATCGCGTAACGCGAAACATCTACGACGGCTCCGGATCGGACTTTGATCTGGACCTTCTCGCCTTCGATGCCTTTGACGGTTCCGTAGATACCGCCGGCGAAAAGAACCTCTTGACCCGGCTTGAGCTCGGTGTGCAGCTCCTTGAAGTACTTCTGCTTCTTCTTCATGTTGATTTGCGACCAGATGGTGTAAATCAAGCCCATGATGACAAGCAGGCCTAAAAGGGCGACCGAGGAGCTCAGGACGTTGGCTCCGAAATCGGCCATTAGATGCCGTCCTCGTCGCCGAAGATATCCTCTTCGTCGGAGCCGGCAACGGATGCGACCGTCTGGGCGGTGATGCCCGTCTGGCCAACGGTCACGGCCTGCTCGCCAAGCTCGGCGAGCGTGGCGTTGCTGCGGAGGAACAGAAGCTCAATAACCATGGGAAGGTTGGTGCCGGTCAGAACCTCGACGTTGTCGACATCCTGGGCAATCATCATCGCCTGGTTGAACGGGGTGCCACCAAGCAGGTCGGTAAAGACGAGCACGCCATCGCACTCCTCGCGCATGGCGGTAATAGCGGCGCGGAGATCCTCACCGTAGGAAGCAGCCTGGTCGCCCTCAAAAGGAACGACGGTAAAAGCGGGCTGGTCGCCAGCAACCATAGCGATAGCGCTTGCGAGGCCGGGTGCGAACTGTCCATGACCGGTAAGAATAAAGCCAACCATTCAAATTTCCCTTCCGAAGGTGTGTACGATCTGAGTCCGATGATTTTCGGAAGCCAGCGGGCGCTCGCCCTTAAAGCTTCTTAGAAAGCGTACTTTGAAGACCAGTGGTTTCTAAACTGGTAGTAACCACGTGACGTGTTGTTGTCACTATATCACCCCAGAAGAGGTCGCTTTCGTTGATTCATACGGTAAAACGTTTTTGCACCGCTCACGGTGATAAATCGACCGTTTACTGGTCGTTAACACTTCTACCTGCGGTTTTGAAACCGTTCCGAAATGCTTTGGCAAAAGATCGGATCTTTTCCTGTGTCTAAACAACGCAGGGCGGCTAAAAATAGCGTGTAGAAAAATTGCAGGTCATTGTGAAGATATGTGAATTGGTCTTTTTGACTTAATACCAGTTAGAACCAGTTTTGAGATTATCGGTGAACGGTAGTTTTCGACCGTTCACCGGTTACTTGCAATCGTTTGCAGTTGTTTTCCCAGATGAATTAGGGAAGCGCGATGGAGCGCTTGCGCGATCACGGGAAGTTTTTGGCATTTGTCCTCATCCCCCGAATGCCAAACTCCGGCATCCAAAATGAGCTAATAGCTCACGCTAATCGTTTTCAATCATTACTTACTCAGTATACGTAATTATTTATCGTTTATCGTTAATTTTGATATGATACAAGTATCATCCAAAACGCCGATTGGAGGGGTTATGGTCCACCGAAACGCATCTATATCGAATGAAACCATCAGCCGCGAACAGACGATAGCCAAACTGAGGAAGCTCGCTCGCATCTGCAAATGGGCCACAATCTGCATTACCACAGCGCTCGCTCTGGGACTCCTCGCAGTCATTGCGATTGACCTTCTACTTATATTGCCCGGCCTCTCCCAAGGGTCGTGCCTCCAATCCGTAGAACTTCAAGCCGGCGAAGGGCCGTGCCTGGCTATTGTCGGTACCGATGCGCAGGCCCCACTTATGCTCGTCGCACACGATGGCCACACTGCCATAGGGAGCCTCTTGATGACATGCCTCGCGCTTACCATCGCGATAAGCGTGCGCAGGCTTTTCTTCAACATTGAAAAGGAAGGCAGGCCCTTTGACCTTGAATGTAACCAGACACTTCGTCAAGTAGGACATTTATTCCTTATCGGCGGCGTTGCCGTGAGGCTTCTTGGTGCCGTAATCACGGGAATGATACTCTTAGGATTTGGCGGCAGCTTTACGGATGCGTTCGCCGGCCAGTTATTCGAGCCCTCCATGCTCTTTGCAGGCCTGATTATTTGCCTGATTGCCAGCATCTTCCGCTACGGGTATATCCTGCAAAAACAAGATGACGAGTTGCTCTAGGAGGAATCCATGATTATTCTGCGGCTTGACCGCATGCTCGCCGAACGCAAGATCTCATCCAAAGAGCTTGCGGAACGCGTGGGCATCTCCCAGGTCAATATGTCACGCATTAAGACGGGCAAGGTTTCTGCCATACGTTTTTCAACTCTTGACGCGATATGTCGGGCACTCGACTGCCAACCGGGCGATGTACTGGAATATATATCCGACGATGAAGCCGATAGCCTTTTTGGACTTAAAGATTGATAGGCATAATTTAGCCACCAGCGCCTAAACGCAAATAGCCCGCTAGAACAACATCCGTTCTAGCGGGCTTATTCAGATATTTCGGTTACGCGCTCGGCGGCTCAGACAGATCTTTATGCAAACAGACCATAGATGCTGATGTTGGCCTTGGCATACAGGCCGTTAGCATACTCGGTCCACTTGGAGCTGGCGCTCGAAGCCTGCGAAGAGTACTGCTGGTAGGCGGTGTAATAGGCGGTCATGGCCTGCTTGTAGGTAGCGCTATCAGCCGTAAAGGCATCGTCAGCGAAGGCCTTAGCGTAGGTGCTATCGGCGTCCTTCCAGGTGCCCTTTTCGCTATCCCACTCGTCGCCGGCAAGTTTGATGATGTAATCGGCGTAGTCCTTGCTCGCGGTCTCCTCGTTGCCGTCAGCAGGCTCGGTCGGGGCGGTCGGCATGCTTGCGGAGCTATCGCCCACCTTCTTCTTGTAGAGCTTCTGCAGCGTCGCGGACTGACGGACGATCTGCTTGGCCTGGTCCTTGGACACGCCATACTGCGTGGCCATGGTCTTGTAGTCCGAAGTGCCGATGGAATCCTCGGCGTACTTCTTCATCTCCTTAGAAGAGACGGTGATGCCCTCGTCCTCGGCAGCGTCGAGCAGGATCTTGTTGCGCACGTAGGACAGGATGACGTCGGCAGAGGGAGCGGTGTAGTTGCCATCGCCATCCTTGACGGTGTCGAGGCTGTACTGGCTCTCAATGGCCTCGCGCGCGGTGATGTCGCTCTTCTTGCCGTTGTAGCTGTAGCTTGCCACGGTCGAATCGAGCTGGTCCTCGGTGAGGGTCGCCGAGCCGACGCCCTTGCCGCCAAAACCACCGTTGCCGATAAAGAAGCCGACCACAGCAGCGATCACGACTGCAACCACGAAGGCGGCAATCATCGTCTTCTTGTGCTTGGATGCGCGGTCGTCTTCGTCGGAACCCAGGATATCGTCGTCCTCGTCCTGCTCCTCGGGCATGAGGTTCTCGTCGGCGGCGTCCGCGGCGATCTTTGCCTCCAGGCGAGCGTCCTCCTCCTCGGCCGTCGTACCGGCGGCAATATGTTCGGCAGACGTACCGGCGACCAGATCGATCTTCTCCTCCTCATCACCATCGGGGCCTTCGCCGCGCTCGATGATCTGGATGCCGTCGATCTCGTCCTTCTCGTCCTTCTTTTGAATCAGACCCATATCAGTTACTCCTTGTTAGGAAACATAGTCCGCAATAGAATACGCCCGACAAAGCGCCGGGCGTATTGATTCTCAGGTTATACGCAAACACTTAAGTACTATTTAGGCGTTTGCAGTCTGCATGCCTTAGGCCAGGTGCGCGATAACGGCATCGGCAAAGGCCTGCGTGCCCACAGCGCTCTCAACGGAGCCGGTCTGGGCACGACGAACGTCGCCGGTAACCTGCTCACCCTCGTCGAGCGTGGCAGAAACGGCGGCGCGAATGCGATTGGCCGCGTCGTTCTCGCCCAGGTGATCGAGCATCATAGCCGCGGACAGAATCTCGGCCGTGGGGTTAGCGATATCCTGGCCAGCGATATCGGGCGCGGAGCCGTGCGTCGCCTCGAAGATGGCGCAGTCGGCACCGATGTTGGAACCCGGAGCCATACCCAGTCCACCTACCAGACCGGCGCACAGGTCGCTCACAATGTCACCGTACAGGTTGGGCAGCACCAGGACATCGAAGTCGTTGGGGTTCTGGACCAGGCCCATGCAGGTGGCGTCGACAATCTTGTCGTTGAACTCGATATCGGGATAGTTGGCGGCCACCTCGCGCGCAACGCGCAGGAACAGGCCATCGGTCGCCTTCATGATGTTGGCCTTATGCACGGCCGTCACCTTTTTGCGGCCGCAGCGGCGGGCGTACTCAAAAGCGTACTCCACAATGCGGCGGCTCTTGGCGATGGAAATCGGCTTGATTGAGATGGCGGAATCCGCGGCGAAGGTCTTCTGGCCCGAGCGCTCGACGAGCTGCGAGAGCTCCTCGACCTCGGCAGCGCCCTCATCGAACTCGATGCCGGCATAGAGGTCCTCGGTGTTCTCGCGCACGATAACCAGGTCGACGTCGCGGAAGCGCGAGCCGTCGCCCGGCTGCGACAGGCAGGGGCGCACGCAGGCGTACAGGTCAAAATGCTTGCGCAGGGCGACGTTAACGCTGCGGAAACCCGTGCCGACCGGCGTGGTGATGGGGCCCTTGATAGCAACCTTGGTCTCGGCGACCGCATCGAGCACATGTTGGGGCAGCGGCGTGCCAAACTCGTCCATGACGCCGGCACCGGCCTCCTGGACGTTCCAGTTGATCTGGACACCAGTGGCCTCGACCACGCGGCGCATAGCCTGCGTAATCTCGGGACCGATACCGTCACCAGGAATCAGGACTACATCGTGCGCCATAATCTGTTACTCCTCGTCTTCGGCGTCGTCAGATTTTTTTACGCTAGCACGCTTCTTCTTTTTGGAGAGATCCAGGCCAAAACGTTTAACAAGCATTTCGCAAATCTCGCTCGAACGGGCCTTGAGATAGCTACCCTTGCCGTTCTCGGCATCGAACTTAAGGCGCAGCGCGAGCTTCTCGGCGACCTCGGCGTCAATCTCGCCCCGGCCAAACTCGTACAGGCAACCGAGCATGTCGCGATACTCGAGGTCGCCGTGGTAGCACTGGATGGCCTCGTCCAGGATGGGCCAAGCCTCGCGCGAACGCTCGACGCTCGTGGCGCCCCACACGCACAGCAGGCGGAAGGCGGCATAGCGCAGCGTGGACGAAATCTCATCGAACAGCGCGGTCTCGGCGCCCTCAAAGGCATCGCCCAGCTGCTCGGGGCAGGTGGTGGCGAGCGCCGCCAGGGCATCGAGAGCCTCCCAGCGGGTCTGAGCCTCGGAGCGGTCGAGCGCCTCGATCAGCGCGGGCACGCAGGGCACGACGCGCTGCGGATCGCGCTCGGCAAGCAGGTGCAGCACGCGGGCGGCAAACTGACGGATGCGGCGCGTGGGGCAGCCGAGCTCCTGGACCAGGCGGTCGACGGCGTTCTCGTTCTCCTCTGCCAGCTGGAGCTGTGCCAGCTCCTCGTCGGTGAGCTGTTCGTCTTTGTTTTCTGCCATAGTTACCTCTTTTTACTATTTCTTAGCGTGCTTGTCAGCACCCTTGCTGTCATCGGTGACCGAGATGAGCTGTCGGTCGGCCGCGCCATTGCGACGCGCACGGCGGCGCTCCTCGGCATCGCCCGCGTCGGCGGCGGCGCGGTGAGCCTTGTTAACGTTAAAGACCTCGTCGTGTTTGCGCCACGGACCGACGGACTCGCCAAAGCTCATCTTAAGGCCGGCGATAAAGCCGCCGAGCCAGCCGATCGGCGCAAACTGCACCAGCGGGAACAGCGAGAACACCCAGGTCAGCAGGATGACTGCCGCCGCTCCCGCAAAGTTGGCAATCCAGTAGTCGCGCTTGGTGATGACGCGCTTTTCGCACGCCCACTGGCCGCACAAAAAGCCAATGTAGATCGCGAAGAGAAAGAGCACCAGCGCAAGCACCACGAACGTCCAGCTCATGGGCGCTACTCCCCGTGATGGTGGCCGCAGCAGCACTCGTGGCCATCATCATGGCCGTGGCCGCCGCAGCACTCGTGGTCCTCGCCATGGTGGTGGCCGCAACCGCACTCATGGTCGTCGCCGTGCTCGCCGCAACCGCAGCCGTCCTCGTGAGCACCGTGCTCTTCGGGACGATACTGCGACCAGTCCAGACCGGCGGCGATGGCGTCGGCCTCCTCCTTATAGAGGACCGTGATGGCCTGGGTGCCCAGCTTGGCACCACCGATGGCATCGAGCATGTCGTAGAGCGTAAAGGCCACGTCGGCGCCGGGCAGCGCAAGCTCGCGATCGTCGGCATAGGCGAGCGCCAAGCGCAGGTCCTTGATGAAGTGCTCGACCATAAAGCCGGGCTTGTAGTCGCCGTCGAGCGCCTTGGTAGCCAGGCTCTCCATGGCGCCGGACTTACCGGTGCCGCCCAGGATCATCTCGCGGGTCTTCTCAAGATCAAGGCCGCTCAGCTCGGCAAACGCCAGCGCGTCTGCCATGCCGACCATGCAGGCGCCCAGCGACACCTGGTTGGCGAGCTTGGCCGCCTGGCCCTTGCCGGCGCCATCGAAGCAGCAGATGTTTGCCGCAAAGGTGGCGAGGATGTCGCGGACCGGGGCGATGTCGTTCTCGGTGGCGCCCACGATAGCCGTGAGCGTGCCGGCGATAGCTCCCGACTCGCCGCCGGTGACGGGGCAGTCAAACGCCATGCGACCGGAAACCTGGGCGGCCTCGGCAATGTCGCGCGCCAGCTCGGGCGAGCTCGTGGTGAGGTCGATCAGGACCGCGCCGGGCTTAGTGCACGCGAGCAGACCGTCGCCCGCCAGGTAGAGCTCCTCGACCTCGGAGGGATAGCCCACCATGGTAAAGACAACGTCAGCGTTCGCCGCGGCATCGGCCGGCGTATCGGCCCAGACGGCACCGCGCTCAACGAGCGCTGCGGCCTTAGACTTGGTGCGGTTGTTGACCGTGACGGGATAGCCAGCGTCCAGAATGTGGCCGGCAATGGGGGCACCCATAATTCCGGTGCCGATAAATGCGACAGAGAGCTTGTTTGCCATGAAACCTTTCCTTTTGGGTTGGGTGTTATTACCAGGTTGAATACTCGGTGCCAGCGTTTGGGCTGTGAGTCGAGGGTGATTACGGACGCAGCGCCTGCCTACTGGCCGCGCACCCGGCGGGCGATGCGGTCGGAAAGAGACGCCTTGTCGGCGCGGTTCTTACCCCAAAACGCGCAGGCCACCATGCCGGGACCCACGTGCGAGCCGATGGTGGGGCCCACGGAGCTTCGAATGATCGTAACGTCGGCGCAGCCCTCCTCCTTGCGGATGGCGGCTTCGAGCCAGTCGCCGTCCTTCTCGGCATCGGCCGTCATGATGGCGATGGGCATGGTGCGATCGGGAACGTAGTTCTCGCGGAACGACTTGAGGATGGACTTGAGTGCCTTCTTGCGGCCGCGGTTGACGCCGATCAGCGACAGCGAGCCGGCCAGGTCGTAGGAGAGCTCGGGCTTGACGTCGAGCTTTGCCGTGAGCTGTGCCGCCGCGGGCGGAATGCGGCCGCCGGCAGCCAGTGCGTCGAAGCTCTCGAGCGTAAAGTAGCCGTGCACGTAGGTCTTTGCCTCGTTTGCCCAATCGACCAGCTGCTTGGCGGTCAGTCCCGCCGAACGCTGACGCACGGCCTCGAGCGCCAAGAGCGCGCCGGTCGCGCAGGGCAGGGCGTTGTCGACCACGTAGAGCTCAAAGTTGGGATACTCGGCGCGCACGGCATCTGCCGCCTGGCACGCGGAGTTGTAGCTCGACGACAGCGCCGAGGCAAAGCACAGGTAGACCGTGGGTGTGCCCTCTTTGGCGCACTCGGTAAAGAACTCGATATAGCGACCGAGCGACACGGCGGAGGTGGACACGCGGGCACCGGCGCGCATGCGGTCGTAGAACTCCTTAGGGCTCATGCTCGACCAGATGTCGTCCGTGCGCTCCTCGCCATCGATAATGAAAGGGAAACCCAGGATATCGACATCGAGGTTCGCGGCGACCTCGGGGCTAAAGTCGCAGCAGGTATCGACGACGATGCGGCAACGGTTCGAATGACCGGCGGATGCGGCCTTGTCCATCAAAGCGACTCCTTACGTAAAATGGCGGCCACCCGCATGGGATGGCCGCCAACCGTTAACTCATGCAAGTTAACGTATTTTACTCGTCAAGTGTTTCGATGCGGGGCTTGATGATGCCATATCCACCATTCTTACGGTGATACACCACATTGATGAGACCGGTCGTCGCGTTCTCGAACACGTAGAAGTCGTGGCCCAGCAGATCGGTCTGCACCAGCGCCTGCTCCTCGGTCATCGGGGTGACATCGATGACCTTCTCGCGGACGAGCAGGTCGTCGTCCTCGGGCAGCAGCAGGTCGGCCAGATCCTCGACGCGCTCGACCGGCGCGACATCCGCGGCACTGGCACCACCCTGGCGGTTGTCCACGACCTTGGTCTTGAACTTGCGCAGCTGGCGGGTGACCTTATCGGCGGAGAGATCGATGGCGGCATACATATCTGCGCCGTGCTCGGCAACGCGAATCACAGAACCGCGGACACGAACCGTGACCTCGACGATTGCCGGGTTGGGGTTCGAGGGGTTCTTCTCATAACGAAGCACGACGTCGACTGTCATGGGCTCGATGTCGAAAACCTTGAGCGCCTCGCCGATCTTCTCATCCACATGCGCACGCAGAGCATCGGTTACCGTCGTCTTGCGTCCAGAAACCTTGATATCCATACGTGGCTCCAATCTGCCTCGGGAACTTACTGTACTGGCTATGTACCCACTGCCGTGCATTTAATCACCCGAATTCCCAAAGACCCGAATAACGATTGCTTTATACCGCATACCGAAGTCTCGCACTTTTCTGTGGCAAAGTGCGCTATAGGAAGGCGTCGGCGGAGTTGGTTTTTCTCCTGGAAATCAGCTTTTACCTGCCGTTTTTACCAAAATAGAAAAGCCGGGCTCCCCTATTTGGGAGACCCGGCCATGCGTGTTGAAACCGTGAAGAAGCGCCTTGTTCGGTGTATGGCAGACGCCACCCCTACCAATAACTAGCTATTGAGCTTGTTGATGTCATCGTCGGTGATGGCGCCCTCCTGGCTAGACGACGGACTGTCGCCGTTGTTATCAGAGGCGTCGCCATCGGAGGACTCGGTCTCGTTGGACGTGGAGTCGGATGCCTGCACATTGGCCCCCGAAACAGTCTTGGCGGTAAGGTCATAGGGCATTTGGCCATACCAGACGCAGTGGACCGCCTCGAGCGTGCCGTCGACCGTGATACCGTCGAGGGCATCACTCACGGCACGGCACAGCTCATCGTTAGAGCTAAGGCCTGCGACGCCAAGCGTGGAGGGCGCCTCGAGCGTGCCGACATAGGAGATCTGGCTCATCAGACGCGCGAGGTAACCACCGGCCGTGGAATCACAGATCACGTAATCGACCTCGCCCGACTCGAGTGCCTCGAAGCACTCGTTGATGTTGGAGAAGGTCTTTTGGTTGGCCGTGATGCTCTGCTTGGCAAGCGCTTCCTGCGAGGCCGAGGAAGTCTGAACGCCCAAGGTAGCAGTGTTGAGTGTGTCGGTTGAGACACTCGGGGACTCTCCGTCGCTGGTCTTGCCGAACACGGCGGCAGCATCGTACAGACAGGTGCCAAGCGAGCTGATGTCGCCGCCCGCAGACTTGATGTCGCCAATAAAGATGTCGGCCTTTTTATCGCTGAGCGCGGAATCGGCCGAGGACGCATCGACAAAAGCAACCTTGAGACCCATGCGGCACGCGAGGGCACGAGCGGCATCGACCGCATAGCCCGTGAGGTTTCCGTCGGCATCCTGCATGGCTTGCGGGGCATCGGAAGTATCGAGGGCGACCGTCAGGGTTCCCGGCGTGACCAGGGCATTGTCCGATACCGTGGGGGTAACGGTCTCGCGCTCGATCTGGTCGATCGTGGGCGTCGTGAACGTGGACAGTGGATTGAACGCGCATCCGCTCAGGCCCAAAACGGCAATGACCGCCGCGGCCCCAGCACCTAACCGAGCCGCATGCATCAAGCTGCCCCTCACCATGTCCACTACCCTGCCTTCTGTGTCGTATACGATCCGTGCCCCGCACGGAATATCGGGTTGTTCCCACCAGCTGACCTGGTATTTGACCCCACACTTGCGCACCGGGGCGTTTGCTCGGGAGGCCGCAGCCACCTTCACGACTGGCCCGCTCGCCCGCGAGGCGGTATTGCCCCAAAGAAAGTAGAACGGACGGTGCGGCTTACATCTAGGACGCGCCATGATCGCGCCGCGCGCACGCGGTCGCTTACGTGGATCCCTTTGACCGCGTCTGTCTTGGACTAGGACGGGCATTTCGTCCGTCCGCAACCACAGCCTGGCAGGAACGTAGCGCATTATAGCTAAGTTCAAGCTATAGTTTAAGGTTAGGGACGTTATTCGCATCGCGAGCACAGATTTCGCAGGTCGGGGCGGACCATTCGTGCCCCCATGAAGCCCGGAGCTCCCCCACGGGGAGCCCCGGGGCACCCGTCTCAGGGTGCCATGTGCAAAAAACGGCAAATATGAGTACTGCTACCAATTTAGTAGCAGCGTATTTCCGCCCCACGAGCCCTTTTTGAGTTCCGCACAGCCCGCTTGGCGCCAAGATATTCCACATTCGTTTATTATCTCTTCGCTGAATCCAGTTTTTCGGCCCAAGTTTCTTTATTTTTGCTGTCACTAATCTAGTAACAGTACTCATATTTGCCGGTTTTTGCACATGGCATATAAACAGACCCCCTATAAAGCCATAGTTTTACGCCGGCTTGAGCCCAAAGCACGCTCGGAGCGTATTCAGCAGAGCATCTTGCCTCTTTCGACGAGCCTCTACACGATTCTGATATCGTTTACCCATACGCTGGTGGATGCGCCATGCGAGCGCTTCCATCGCTTCCATGTCGCAGAGCATCTCGTTGTTGACCGTCGCGACCTCGATTCCCATGGACGCCAAACCCGTATTGCGTTTTTCATCGTGAATGCGCCCGCCGCGAGACGAATGGCCCTG
The DNA here is from genome assembly GCA_937925735.1 of uncultured Collinsella sp. Lineage (GTDB taxonomy): Bacteria > Actinomycetota > Coriobacteriia > Coriobacteriales > Coriobacteriaceae > Collinsella. The sequence continues at coordinate 60,263 of CALAMK010000004.1, forward strand.
CTCACCATTGTATTCCAGGTCAAACCGAGCTGCTTCCTGATAGGCATCGCAAACCGCATACGGCATCCCCGAGATCGCCTGCGCACGGTCGTTGAACTCGATCTTGTGGTCGGTCTTAAAGGGACCGCAGGCAAATCCGCCATAAGAAAACGGAAGCGAAAACATGGCAAGCATGATGCATTCCATGGGTGAGCGCAGGTTTTCCGACAGAAAGGGGCACAGCCGCCGCAGCTGCTTGGCCGCGCTCCCCTTGCATGCCGCAAGGTAATCTGCCAGGCGATCGGGCGTCAGCACTGGCTCGACCTCAAAGTAGCCCACATCTGACGGCTGGTCCTTATCCTTTGCAAGCCTGTTCACGGTAGGCGAGCTGTAAGGGGGCAGATACTGCCCGCGATCGCTCAGCGAAATCTTGGAGCACAGCTCCTGGGCCAGGGCAAATGCCTGGATACAGCCGACTTCGCGCGCAACGGCGGCACAGAGGGCCTCGGGAGACAAGCTGTACACCCCCGGCTCCACCTCCAAAATCGAGGCGTCCGGCAGGTCTGTAGAACAAACGGACCAGCTTGCACCAGGCATGCGGCGACGCTGCTTCGCCGACCCCACCAGCAGGCACAAGTCTTCTTGGACCTCGCCACTCACGGCCCCGATCCGCACCAAATCGGGAAGATAGATGTCCTCGGCCGAGGGAGACGATGTATGCAGCACACGGCGCTCTTCATCGGGATAGAGGTCTCTCCAGCTGATGTAACCCATTTGTCGGCGCTCGGCGCGCATCATGCGCAGCGCCGAGGCACCGGTCAGGACTACGGAGGCCGCCAGTTGCTCGCTTGTCGGCTCGATGCGCCGCGCTATCTTCACTGCCACAAAGCCACCCCCTACCAAACGCGTGCGATAGCGAGGCCATCGACTGCTGCGGCGCCGGCACGCTTGAGCTCCGCCGAGGCCGCCGCCATGGTCGCGCCCGTGGTAATGACATCATCGATGAGCAGCAGACGGCGGCCGCGCACATCCTCGACCGTCTCGTACATGCCCCAGGCATGCTCCCGGCGCTCATCGCGACCGAGCTCTCGCTGGTCACCATGACCGTATTTAACCAGGGCGTCCAGCAACGGGACACCCGAAAGATCGCAAAACGAGCGCGCGATTGCTTCCATATGATCGAACCCACGCCGCCGAAACGCTGCCGCAGTCGCGGGCACAAATACCACCGCGTCGGCGCCGGACAGCACGCTGCCGTAGCGATCGGATGCTGCCACCTGGGCATGCAAGGCAGTGTCGTAGAGCAACTCCGCCAGATACGGTGCCAGACGGCGCTCGCCCGCATCCTTGTACGCCTTGATGATGCGCGGCAGCGGATGTGCATAGACGGCACACGCCAGGCAGCGATCGAGCGCCTCGGCCATTGCCGAAGACGTGCCCTCGACCGAGCACTCGGTACACAGCAAATCCCCAAACGGGGCGCCGCATCGGATGCAACTATGACACGGATCGATGAGCGCGAGCGATGCCAGACAATCCTGGCAGATCAGCGCACCGGAACGCTCGCAGCCAGCGCATCGCGTGGGCGACAACGCCTCGAGCGCCTCATACGTCGCGCGCTCGGCAAGCGGTAGCAATTCGTCCGCAAACGGTAGGACGCCTGCGCCCTGCAAGCGAGTCAATACGTTCAGATGTCTCTTCATGACACAACCCTCCCTACGCGAAGGCGAAGGGAGGGTTGTCGGTGTAGAGCCATGATACCCAGAGGTGCTGGGGTCAGGCGGGTTACATCCGCTTACGGACGTTATTCGCCGGCAGGCGGTTGCGGTGCGGACGAGGTGCGGGTCGAGCCTTCGCCACCGTCCTGGCGCGGCTTGCGGGAGCGACGGCGACGGCGACGCTTTTGACCCTGGTCGGTCGAGCCCTCGCCGCCGCGATCCTCACGCGGTTCGCACTCGTCGCGAGCGCCGCCGTGCGAAGCCTTGGCGGCAGCTCCTCCGCCATCGCCGGGGCGACGGCGCGTGACCTTGACTTCGCCATCTGAAACCTGATCGGCCACAGAAGGAACCGAGGGCTTCTGCTGCGTGCCCGAGGAATGGCGACGACGCGGACGTGACGCGCGCTCCTCCTCGCCACGCGGCTTGCCAGCCTTGTCGGCAGGCGCGTCGGAACCCGAGCCACCCTTGGGAGCGGCACCGGCCTCGCGAGCGGCTGCGGCGCGGAAGACGTCCTCGCGCTCCTCGCTCGACAGATGATGGCGGCGACGGCGCGTGGGATTCATGCCACCGCCGCGGTTTTGCTGCTGGGGCTGCTGAGCCTCGCGCTCGCGGGAAGCGTTCTTGCCCGCGGCCTCGCCATTGTCGACGGACGCCGCGCGCTTGCGGCGGCGACGACCACCGGCTGCCTCCTCGGCCTCGGGTGCCTCGGTCTTGCCGCGGCCCTTTCCACGGCCACGGCCCTCGCCCTGGCCCTGAGCAGCGCGAGCATCGGATTCGGCATCGCGACGACGACGCTTGGGCATCGATGTGCCGGCCAGACGATCGGCGCTCGACAGGCCATCGCCCACGTCGACGCCGTTCTCGCGATCGAGTTCCATGAGCGCCAGGCGCATCTCGGGCGACTCGATGCGCTCGAGCACGTCACGCGTCACGCAGTCGGGGCGGCAGTTGCAGCCCTGCTCGGCGGCCTTCTTTTTGCAGCCCTCCGAGCACGTCATATCGGCCAGGTTGACCTTAAAGACTTTGCCGTTCTCCAGGCGCAGCACCAGCTGCTCACGCGGCGTGTCATATTCCTGGATACGCGCCTTGCCGAGCGGCGTATCGATGAGCGTCTTCTTTTTGGGCGCACGGCTCTTAAAGTCCTTGTACGCCTCGAACTCATAGCGCAGGCAGCACATCAGGCGGCCGCACACGCCGCTGATCTTGGACGAGTTGAGCGGCAGGTCCTGCTCTTTTGCCATGCGAATCGAGACGGGCTCAAACTGTCCGCCAAAGCGCGTGCAGCAGAGCTCCTGTCCGCATTGGGCATAGCCGCCCACCAGGCGGGTCTCATCGCGCACGCCGATCTGACGCATGTCGACGCGAATGTGCAGCGTCGAGGACAGGTCCTTGACGAGCTGACGAAAATCGACGCGCTCCTCGGCCGCAAAGTAGAACACGGCCTTCTCGCCGCCAAACAGGTACTCGACGCCGACCGGCTTCATCTCGAGGTCGAGCTCTTTGACCAGACGGCGGAAATCGACCATCGCCTCGTCGCCCTGGATGGCCAGGTCGTCGGCAAGCTGCAGGTCGATGTCGCTCGCCACGCGCAGCACGGGCTTGAGCGGCTGGCCGATCTCATCTTGCGGCACCTCGAAGGGATCGGCCGTGACCAGGCCGATCTCGGTTCCGCGCTCGGTGGAGCAAATGGCATAATCGGCCTCGAGGATATCCAGATCCTGCGGGTCAAACCACAGGTCGCGCGAGGCGTAGGTAAACTTAACGGGTACGACTAACGGCATTTCAGTGCCTTCCTGATATCGAACAGCATGACCTCGATGGCCAGCTGGGGAGTAACGTTTCTGGCGATGTTGCGCTCAGCCGTGGCAACCGCCTCGAGCGCCTGGGTGGCACCCGCAACATTCGTCGCCGCGGCAAGCCGCCCGATCGTGTCGCGCACGTCCTCGTTCACAACGCCTGCCGCCTCATCCTGAAGCGTCAGCAGCACGTCGCGCATGAGCGTCCGCGCGCTCGCCAGCGCTTCCATGATACCCGAACGCTCGCGCGCGTTGAGTTCGCGCTTGTTGCGGTCCTCAAGCTGCTTCAATGCTCCACGCGACAGGTAGTCGGCGTTTTGCTCGAGCACCTTTTCCTGCGTGGACTTGACCTCGGCGAGCGGAGCCTTAACGGCGACGATGAGCGACTTGGCGCGACTGAGCACGTCGGCCTCGTCGGCGGCAATGAGTGAGTCGATGGCACGGACCATCTGACGGCGGGCGTCCTGGCGCTCGGCACTCTTAAGGAACTCGATGCCGCGCGTGGGGCTCCCCGCCACGGCGACCGCCATGCGACAGCGTGAGAGATCCTGGCCCGTCGCGCGACTCACGGCCTGCGCGGCCGCGGCGGGCGACACCAGCCGAAACGGCACGCACTGACAGCGGCTCACGATGGTGGGCAGCATCACGTCTGCCGAGGTGCCCAGCAAGATGAACATGACGCCCTCGGGCGGCTCCTCGAGTGTTTTGAGCAGTGCGTTGGCGGTGTTAGCACGCAGCTGCTCGGCACGGTCGATGATGTAGACCTTGGCCCTGGCACGGATGGGCGCCAGCGGCACGTCATCGAGCAGCTCGCGGGTCTGGGCAATGAGGTAGCCCGTGGCGCTCTCGGGCGTGTAATAGTGCACGTCGGGATGCGTATGCCGAGCAACGCGTACGCAGCTGTCGCATGCGCCGCAGCCGTCCTGCTCGCACAGGAAGGCTTGGGCGAGCGCCCATGCGGCATCGAGCTTGCCGGCGCCGGGAGCGCCCAAAAACAGGTAGGCGTGCGATGCGCGGCCGTTGGCGACGGCGTTGGTCAAAAAGTCGCGCACGCGCTGTTGGGTGTCGAGCTTGGCCAGCAGGCTTGCCTGAGCGGGGGCCATGTTACTCGGCCTCCTGGGCAAGCGCGGCGGCGACGGCGTCTTGCGGAATGTCGAGACCGTACGCGCGAACCTGCTCGACCGTCTGCGCGAAGACCTCCTCTATGGTCGCGGTGGCGTCGATGAGCTTTACGCGATTTGGTTCCTCGGCGGCAATGGCGCTAAACCCCTCGTAAACACGCTCCTGGAATGCCATGCCTTTTGCCTCCATGCGATCTGCCGCGCCACGGGCTGCCATGCGCAGCGCTGCCTGCCCGGGCGTGATGTGGTAGACGAGCGTGAGCGCCGGGTGCGTCCCCGCGACGGCCAGGTTGTTGGCATCGCGCACCATCTGGCGATCGAGGCCGTCGGCAAACGCCTGGTAGCAAGTCGTGGAATCGTAGAAGCGATCGCACAGGACCACCTTACCGGCCGCGAGGGCGGGCGCGATGACCTCGTGCACCAACTGAGCGCGCGCCGCCTCGTAGAGCAGCAACTCGCAGGTGTCGCCCATCGCCGTATTGGCGGGGTCGAGCAGCAGAGCGCGGATCTTTTCGCTGATGGCGGTGCCGCCCGGCTCGCGCAGGCTCACAACCTGGTAGCCAGCGAACTCAAGCGCGCGGGCAAGCAGGCGCGCCTGCGTAGACTTGCCGGCACCGTCGACGCCCTCGAGCGTGATAAAGCTATGTTGAGCGGGCTCAAAAGCCATGGGCGCAGCCCCTTCCTACAAGGCGCGTAAATGCAGATATATCAACCAAGCCATGATACCCCAGTGCTCGGCGCGTCCCCAATGGCTAAAGGTGTCTTTCCAAAGTTGCGGTGAAATAGGGACTGATTGAAGCTCTGAGACCGCCAATCAGTCCCTATTTCACCGCAACTTATGATGGGGACTTTTGAGCGCTGGGTATAATCGTCGTATTGATTTGAAATGTGGCGAAAGGAGTGGCAATGTCTCGGTATTGCGCCTCGTGCGGCAAACTTCTTGCAGATGATGCCAAGTTCTGCACCTCATGCGGTGCACCCGTTGAGCAGACAACCGCAAGCAATGGCCAACCCGCGTTTGAGCAGACCGGCTTCCTCGATACGCCGCAAGCTAAGCCGGACGACCCCCTCGCCTATCGCCCCGACCCCGCCGCCAGCCCCGCAGCGGTCGAAACGACGCAGCGCATACCCGTCGCGGACACCCCGCCCCAACAGCAACCGGCATCTACGTACGCGCCTGATTCACCGCAGGCCCCCGCCGCCAAAAAGAGCAGCACCAAGGCGCTTATCGCCGTTATCGTTGTGCTCGTGGCAATTATCATCGCCTTGGTCATCTTTTTTGTGATCAAGCCTTTCGACAACGCCGCCACGCAAACGACTGCCGAGATTGCTAAGCTGCACCATGATGTTGACGATGATGACCTCAAGCCTCTCGACGACCCCAATAGCCTTTTTGACGATGACGACGATGATGACGAGGATGGCAGCCAGGCGACCCTCTCCGAGCAAAACCTCTACCGTCACCTGAGCGAATACTACGATCAGCTCGAAGATCTCGATAGCCAGGTCCGCGCCTGCGCGCAGGCCTTCAATGGCAGCTATCTGGAAGAAGATCGCACCGCCCGTCAAAATCTCGCCGACGTCGCCGAGCGCACGGAAGACACCATCGAGGAGTACTACGATATCGTCGAGGACCTGGACGTCCCCATGAGCTCTAAGAACTACAGTTCCTGGAAAGACATCGTTGCCTTGTATGACGACCTGGACAACCGCATCGACGCGATCTGCGATGCCTGGGAGATCAGCCTAAAGTACGCAAACCCCGCGGACCATAAGGACGAAATCGTGACGCCGCTGGCACGCGACAACGAGCCGGGGACCAACAGCAACAAGTACCGTCAGGACTTTGAGGACCGCTATCCCGGCGCCAAGCCCGTCGAGGTGAAGTAATCCCAACAACTGATCAAAACTTGCGGTGAAATAGGGATCAATTAGGCCTTTTGGGGGGTGCGGACGATTTCTTGGACCGCGCCTAGGCGTATCCAAGCTTCCTGCGGTACTCCATCGGGCTCAGCCACCCGAGGGACTTCTTGATGCGCCCATCCCGATAGTACACGAGGTA
>CALAMK010000005.1:0-22751 GCA_937925735.1 uncultured Collinsella sp.
ACGGGGGCGTAGCTCAGCTGGGAGAGCGCTTGACTGGCAGTCAAGAGGTCAGGGGTTCGATCCCCCTCGTCTCCACCCGAGCATTGAATGAGGCTCCAACGCAAGTTGGGGCCTTTTTTCATATAGGCACACAAGGTCAAAGGCGGCACCATGATCCTCCTGGTCGACAAGATCGAAAAAAGCTTCGGCGCGCGCGTCCTCTTTAGTGGCGCGTCCTTCCAGATCAACCCCGGCGAGCGTTTTGCGCTCGTGGGTCCCAACGGCGCCGGCAAAACCACCATGCTCAAGATCATCATGGGCATCGACAGCCCCGACGCCGGCCAGATCCAGTACGCCAAGGACTGCCACGTGGGCTACCTAGAGCAGGAAACCAACTTGGAGCAAAAGGACACCACCATCCTTGCCGAGGTCATGGCAGCCGCCAAGGAAATCCGCCGCATGGGCGAGCGCGCCAACGAGCTGCAGGCCCAGATCACCGAGCTCTCCGAGCAGGGCAAGGACGTCGATGCGCTCCTTAACGAGTACGGCCAGGTCCAGGACCGCTTTGAGCATCTGGGCGGTTACGAGCTCGAGAGCAACGCCCGCAAGATCCTGTCCGGCCTGGGCTTTAAGGTCACCGACTTTGAGCGCCCATGCTCCGAGTTCTCGGGCGGCTGGCAGATGCGCATCGCGCTGGCCAAGCTCTTCCTGCGCCACCCCGACCTGCTGCTGCTGGACGAGCCCACCAACCACTTGGACCTCGAAAGCGTCCAGTGGCTGCGCGGCTTTATCGCCAACTACGACGGCGCCGTGCTCATCGTCAGCCACGACCGCGCCTTCATGGACGCCTGCGTCGACCACGTCGCCGCGCTCGAAAACCGCCGCGTGACCACCTACACCGGCAACTACAGCAGCTACCTCAAGCAGCGCGAGGACAACCTGGAGCAGATGCGCGCCAAACGCGCCGCGCAGGAGCGCGACATCGCCCACATGCAGGTCTTCGTTGACAAGTTCCGCTACAAGCCCACCAAGGCCGCCCAGGCGCAGGAGCGCATCCGCAAGATCGAGCAAATCAAAAAGGAGCTCGTCATCCTGCCCGAGGGCCATAAGCACATCGACTTTAAGTTCCCCGACCCGCCGCGCTCCGGCGATATGGTCGTGAGCCTGGAGGGCGTCTCCAAGTCCTACGGCGACAAGCACATCTACAGCGACATCGACCTCAAACTCTACCGCGGCGAACACGTGGCGCTTGTCGGCCCCAACGGCGCCGGCAAGTCCACCCTCATGAAGATCCTCGCCGGCCTGGAACCGCCCACTACCGGCACGCGCGACCTGGGTACCAACGTGGGCATCGCCTACTATGCCCAGCATGCGCTCGAGGGCATGACCGAGTCCAACACCGTCTTGCAAGAGATCGACACCGTCACGCCCAAGTGGACCGTGCCGCAGCAGCGTAGCCTGCTGGGCGCCTTCCTGTTTAGCGACAACGACGCAATTGAAAAGCAGGTCCGCGTGCTCTCCGGCGGCGAAAAGGCGCGTCTGGCCCTGGCCAAGATGCTCGTGGCCCCCGAGGCGCTCCTGTGCCTGGACGAGCCCACCAACCACCTGGATATCGACTCGGTGGACATGCTCGAAAACGCCCTGCAAAACTTCCCCGGCACCATCGTGCTGATCAGCCACGACGAGCACCTGGTGCGCGCCGTGGCGAACCGCGTGATCGACATCCGTGACGGCAAGGTCACGGTCTACGACGGCGACTACGACTACTACCTCTTCAAGCGCGAGGACCTCGCAGCCCGCGCCGCCGCCGAGACGGCAGGGGAGAGCGCGCCGGAGGCAAGCAGGAGCACTAAGCCCGCCAACGCCGCCCAGGCCAACAGCCCCGCTGCGGCCCCCAAGCCGGCCGAGGGCAAAAAGACCAAGGAGCAAAAGCGCGCCGAGGCCCAGGCCCGCGCCGCGCTCAACAAAAAGCTCAAGGGCGTGCGCAACCAGCTCAAGAAGATCGAGGCAGAGCTGGACAAGAAGCGCGCCCGCTATGACGAGCTTATGGAATTGATGGCCAGCGAAGAGCTTTATGCCGATCAGGATAAGTTCAACGCCGCGCTGGGGGAATATAACGGCCTTAAGCAAGAGCTGCCCAAGCTCGAGGACGAATGGCTGGAACTTTCCACCCAGATCGAAGAGGAGACCGCGCGTGAACTCTCGTAAGGCCGCTGCCGTGGCGATGAGCATCATCGCCATCGCTTGTCGCATCTGCGGCATCTTTATGAGCGCGATGACCGTGCTGCTGTGCTTCAGCGGCCTCACCGCCAAGCTGCAGATCGTGGGCTTTGTCGTTGAGCTTTCTCGCGCGCTGCCGAGTGCCATCGCCGGTTACGGCGTTATCACCTCGCCCTTTGGCGGTGTCTTCCGCTTGGATTACGCCATCGTGGCCGTCATCCTGTTTGTGGCCGACTACCTGCTTACGCGCGCCTCGCGCCGCGTCCGCTAGGGGAGTGACATGTCCAGCAGCTACCTCATGAACCTGCTCGCCAGCGCCGCCGCCGTCATCGTGGGCATCGTGATCCACGAGAGCGCGCACGCCGCCGCGGCCTGGGCACTCGGCGATAAGACGGCCCGTTCGCGCGGCCGCGTCTCGCTCAACCCGCTCAACCACATCGACCCATTTGGCACCATTCTCTTGCCGCTGCTGATGCTTGCCGCCGGCGGTCCGGTGTTCGCCTTCGCCAAGCCCGTGCCCGTCTACCTCAACAACCTCAAGCACCCCAAGCGCGACGAGGTCCTGGTGAGCGTGGCCGGCCCCGCATCGAACATTGCGCTGGCATGCCTTGCGGCCGCTCTCATGCACGCGACATACGGCAACCTCTACACCAGCATGTCCTTTGCTGTGGCATCACAAATCATGAACTTCGGTGCCACCTTTATTGTGGTCAACCTGTCGCTCGCGTTCTTTAACCTCATCCCGATCCCGCCGCTCGACGGCTCGTCGATTATCGTGCCGTTCCTCAAGGGCAAGGCGCTCACCAACTACTACCGCCTGCAGCAATACGCCATGCCCATCCTCATCCTAGTGCTGTATCTGCTGCCCATGTGGACCGGCATCGACGTGATCGGACGGTATTTCGACGTTACCGTGTATCCGCTGGCCGAGTGGCTGCTCAACTTCGCAATCGCCGGCATCTAGGGTAAACTTACAGGTCGACCGTGCAAAACGGTCGCAACATGCACCCAAACCGCGCCGCGAAGGCGCCGTCAAAGGAGGTCGAAGATGTCGTATCGCGTGTCGACGCAGGTCTACAGCGGACCGTTCGACCTGCTTCTGCAGCTGGTAACCCGCCAAAAAGTTGATATCGGCGCCATCTCGATCAGCGAGGTGGCCGAGCAATACCTTGCCGAGGCCGAGCGCATCGAGGCGCTGGACCTGGACGTGGCGAGCGACTTTTTGCTGGTCGCGGCAACCCTTTTGGACATTAAGGCCGCCTCGCTGGTGCCCCAGGAGGCCCCGCGCAAGACAGACGTCGATGACGAGGACGACGAAGACCTCGAGGAACTCAGCGCGCTCGACGGCGATGCCCTGCGCGAGGTCCTGATCCAGCGCCTGATTGCCTACAAACAGTTTAAGGGCGCGGCGGCAGCCCTTGGCGCGCGCATGCAGGCCGAGAGCCGCATGCATCCGCGCGTGGCCGGCCCCGACCCCGAGTTTCTGGGCCTTATGCCCGACTATCTGGCCGGCATTACCCTGCGCGGCCTCGCCGTCATCTGCGCCGACCTGGACGGCAAACGCCAGACCTTCCTGCTGGAGGCCGAGCACGTGGCACCGCATCGCGTGCCGCTCGACCTGACGGTGGCCTCGGTCGACCGCTTTACCATGGCACACCAAGCCTGCACCTTCCGCGAGCTGCTGGACGGCGACGCCACCACCGAGCAGCTCGTCGTCACCTTCCTGGCCATGCTGGAGCTCGCCAAGCGCGGCTCGCTCACACTGAGCCAGGACGAGATCTTTGGAACCATTCAAATCAACCGCGTCGAGGGCGCCGAGGCATACGTGCCCGGCGAGGGCCCCGAGCTCACCGAATAGGAGCGCCAACCATGTCAACCCTTTCCACGCTGGAGGCAAACAGCCTTAAAGGCGCCCTCGAGGCGCTGCTGCTGGTGTCGAGCGACCCCGTGAGCGCACCCGCGCTGGCAGGTGCGCTGGATATCGCCCCGGGTGAGTGCGCGTCGCTTTTGGCCGAGCTCAAGGTTGAGTACGAGGAGGCCAACCGCGGTTTTCAGCTGCGCGAGGTCGCCGGTGGCTGGCGCCTGTTTACACACCCCGCCTACCACGATGTGGTCGAGGCCTACGTGCTGAGCTGGGACACGCAAAAACTGTCTCAGGCGGCGCTCGAGACCCTGGCCGTCATCGCCTACCACCAGCCCGTCACGCGCGAGGTTGTTAAGGGCATCCGCGGCGTCAACTCCGATGGCGTCATCGCATCGCTCGTGGATAAGGGCCTGGTGCGCGAGCTCGGCCGCGACCCCGAGCGCGGTCAGGCCATCATCTACGGCACGACCAACGCCTTCTTGGAAAAGTTCGGCTTGCGTTCAACCCGCGACCTGCCCGATCTGGAGCAGTTTGCCCCCGACGAGCAGTCGCGCCAGTTTATCCGCGAACGCCTGAGCGGCCGCAGCATTCAGTCCACGCTCGAGGAGCAGGCCGAAGACCTGGACGAAGAGCGCGAACTGATCGATACCGATGTTGAGGACACCGATGAAGAGGAGCTTCTGCCCACAGGTGATACCTCGGAGGACATGCATGACGAGGATTAACGAAGCAGGGAAGACGCGCATCGCAAGCGCCATGGACACCGCTGCGCCCACAGGCGACGACCAGCCCGTCTACCCGCACACCATGCGCCTGCAGCGCTTTTTGGCGCGCGCGGGCGTGGCGAGCCGCCGCGGCTCGGAAGACCTGATGACCGCCGGCCGCGTGACCGTTAACGGCCGGGTCGCAACCGAGCTGGGCACCAAGGTCGATGTTGATCGCGACCATATCGAGGTCGACGGCATGCCCGTCAAGCTCAACCAGGGTGCCGTGTACCTGATGCTCTACAAGCCGACCGGCTACCTCACCACCATGAGCGACCCGCAGGGGCGCCCTTGCGTGGCCGACCTGGTCCCGCGCGACCGCTTTCCGGGGCTCTTCCCGGTGGGTCGCCTGGACCGCGACACCACGGGCCTTTTGCTCTTTACGACCGACGGCGACCTGTCGCAGGATCTGCTGCACCCCAGCAAGCACGTCTACAAGACCTACCAGGCGCTCGTGGGCGGCCACCTGACCGATCGCGACTTGGAACCACTCCGCCGCGGCATCGAGCTCGACGACGGCCTGTGCCAGCCGGCTATCTGCCGCGTCATCAACGCGCGCGAGGCCGAGGCCGTGGCTCCGCAGGGTGTGAAGCCCGGTACCACCGCCGTGGAGGTCATCATCCGCGAAGGCCGCAAGAACCAGGTCAAGCGCATGCTGAGCAAGATCCACCATCCGGTGATTCGTTTGCACCGCTGTAACTTTGCCGGCCTGGAGCTCAAGGACGTGGCCAAGGGTTCGTGGCGCGAGCTCACCGACCGCGAGGTGCAGATCCTCAAGGCCGGCGGCATCCCGCCCAAGCAGGCCAGCTCCAAGCGCGGCGTCGCGCCGGCGACCAACACCGCGAGTCGCACGCGTCACCACGGCAGCCACGGCTCCGCGCCCAAGCGCAACACCTACCGCGAGCGCTACACGAGCTAGGCAACCCGCCAAGCCGCAGCGCCTGCGTCCCATACCAGCACGTCAACCACCGAAAGGAAGTATTGCATGATCGTCGCCATCGACGGCCCCGCCGGTTCCGGCAAGTCCACCATCGCCAAGGAGATTGCCCGCCAGCTGGGCTTTAACAAGCTCGACACGGGCGCCATGTATCGCGCCGTCACCTTCGCCGCGCTCGACCGTTGCATCGACCTGGACGACGAGGCAGCCATTGACGCCCTCGCCGAGCAGATCGAGATTCGTTTTACCAACGGCACCGGCGAGGACACGCGCCTGACCATCGACGGCAAGGACGCCTCGGCCGCCATCCGCACCCCGCAGGTCGACGCCAACGTGTCCAAGGTCTCGGCCTACCCGGGCGTGCGCGCGGCCATGCTCATCCACCAGCGCCGCGCCGCCGAGGACCGCGACATTGTCGCCGAAGGTCGCGACATCGGCACCGTCGTGTTCCCCAACGCGCGGGTCAAGGTCTTTCTGACCGCCGACCCGCGCGAGCGCGCCCGTCGCCGCGTGCTGCAGCGCCACCAAAACGACGCCCAGCCGCTCACCGAAGAGCAGCTCGAGGCAGAGGTCGACGAGACCCTCGACGCCCTCAAGCAGCGCGATAAGCTCGACAGCAGCCGCGAGGTCGCGCCGCTCGTTCCCGCCGAGGACGCCGTGCACGTCGACTCCACCGCCCACACCATCGATGAGGTCGTCTCGATCATCGAGGACCTCATCAACCAAAGGAGGTAGCCCATGCGCCTGTTTAAGCAGACGCCCGAGGATTACTACAACGCCCCCTACGACGAGTTCCCGGCGCTCATCCGCGGCACCGTCTTCGTGGTCATGGCAATCCTTTGGGCATTCTCCAAGCTCATGTGGCGCTGGAAGGTCGAGGACGCGGACCTGCTGTTTGAGCGCCAGGAAGGCCGCGGCAGCGTGGTCATCTGCAACCACACCTCGATGGCTGAGCTCCTGGCTGTAGAGACGGCGCTGTTCTTTGGCGGCCGCCGCATCCGCCCCATCTTTAAATCCGAGTTTGCCAAGACCAAGATTGTGCGCTGGGCCTTTAGCCGCGTGGGCGGCATTCCCGTCGAGCGCGGCACTGCCGACATGAAGTGTCTGCGCGCCGCTCAACATGCACTGCAGCGCGGTGAAGACGTCCTGATCTTCCCCGAGGGCACGCGCATCCGCTCGCGCGAGATCAAACCCGAAGTCCACGGCGGCTTTGCGCTCATCGCTCAGATGGGCAAGGCGCCCGTCATCCCACTCGCCATTTGTGGTTGGTCCGATATTACGCCTAAGGGCAAAAAGATCATGCGCCCCAAAAAGTGCTGGATCCGTGCCGGAAAGGCCATCTCGCTATCCGATGCACCGGCCGAGCTCAACCGCAAGGAGCGCCTGGCTTGGTTTGAGTCCGAGGCCATGAGTCGTGTCTACGCCATGCGCGATGACCTGTGCGCCGAGCACCCGGGCAGGTTCTAGCCATGGGCGAGGAAGTCATGAACACTGCCGAGGCCATGACCGGCAAGGCAGACGCCCCCACCATCGAAATCGCTGCCCACGCTGGCACCTGCTACGGCGTTCAGCGCGCGCTCGATATGGCCCTGGCGGCCGCCCCGCAAGTGGGGGAGAACGCTCAGGTCCACACGCTGGGCCCGCTCATCCATAACCCCATCGTGGTGCGCGAGCTTGCCGAGGCGGGCGTCGGTCTGGCCGAGACCCTGGACGACGCCGCATCGGGCACCGTGATCATTCGCGCGCACGGCGTGGTGCCGCAGGTAATCGATGCCGCTCGCGAGCGCGGCCTCGACGTGGTCGATGCCACCTGTCCCTACGTCAAGAAGGTCCACGTGGCCGCCGAGCGCCTGGTACGCGAGGGTTATCGCGTGCTCGTCGTGGGCGAGCCGGGCCATCCCGAGGTCGAGGGCATCCTGGGCCATGCCGGCGATGACGCGCAGGTCGTAAGCTGCGCCGCCGATGCGGACGCGCTGCCGCTCAAGGGCAAGGTAGGCCTCGTTGTACAGACCACCCAGACCGCGCAGAACTTGGCCGAGGTCGTGGCTGCCATCACCCCGCGCGTGCAAGAGCTGCGCGTGATCAACACCATCTGCGCCGCCACGAGCGAGCGACAGCAGGCAGCAGCCGCACTTGCCAACCGCTGCGACTGCATGGTCGTGGTGGGCGGCAAGAACTCGGGCAACACCCGCCGCCTGGCGCAGATTTGCGCCGATGTCTGCGAGCGCACACATCACATAGAGGAAGCTTCCGAGCTACAGGCCGCGTGGTTTACCGACGCTCACCACATCGGCATCACAGCCGGAGCCTCCACCCCGCAAGAACACATCGAGCGCGCCGTCGAGCGCATCAAGGAGCTTTGCCGCTAATCATGGACCAGACCGTACCCGCATACGCCGCCGAGGTGGCCGATTACGGGCGCAGCCGCGACCCCGAGCCGGGTGAGGGCGCGCTCGTTAAAAACGTGCGTCCCGAATCGCCCGCGTGGGATGTGGGTATCGAGCCGGGCATGCGCGTGCTCACGGTCAACGGCGAGCAACTGACCGATATGATCGTGTGGCTATGGGAGGCAGATGACGACACCGTCGAGTTGGAGGTTTTCGACCCGCGCGACGACACCGTCACCCCCGTCGAGCTCGATCGCTTTCCCGGCGAGGACTGGGGCCTTGAGTTCGATGGCCCCATCTTCGACGGCATGCGCACCTGCGTAAACGCCTGCGTGTTCTGCTTTATGACCATGCTGCCCAAGGGCGGACGTTCTACGCTCTACATCCGCGACGACGACTATCGCCTAAGCTTTTTGCAGGGCAACTTTGTCACGCTGACCAACCTTTCCGACGAGGACGTGCAAAACGTCATCGACCGCAACATGAGCCCCATGAACGTGTCGGTCCACGCCGTGAGCCCCGACGTCCGCCGCCGCATGATGGGCCGCAACGCCCAGCGCGGCATGGACGTGCTCGAGACCATCATGGCCGCCGGCATCGAGATCCACGCCCAGATCGTGCTGTGCCCTGGCATGAACGACGGCGAGGAGCTGCAAAAAACCCTACGCTTTTGCGAGGAGCACGAGCAGATCACGAGCCTGGGCATCGTGCCTCTGGGCTTTACTAAGCACCAGAATCGCTTTAGCTGGTCCTACAGCGACAAGCCCGAGCTGGCGCGCGAGACTATCGCCATGATCCGGCCTTTCCAGGACCGTGCCTTCGAGCGCTTTGGCCGCCACACCTTCCAGATGAGCGACGAATTCTACCTTGATGCCGGCATCGAGCCTCCCGAGGCGGACTTTTACGACGGCTACCCGCAGTACTACGACGGTATCGGAATGATCCGCTCCTACCTGGATGAGACCGACAACGTGCTCGCCGCCGATGCTGAGCGCCTACGCCGTGTTCGCGAGGCAATCGCCGCCCGTGGCCAGCGCCTACTGTGCCTCTCGGGCGCCAGCGCGCGCGATACGGTGGCGCGTTTTGTGGAATCGCCGCAGGGCCTTGCCGGTACCGTCACGGCCATCAAAAACCGCTACTTTGGCGGCAACGTGGACGTGACCGGCCTCATCGTCGCCTGCGACATCTTGGAGCAGCTGCCGCAGGACCTGTCGGGGGTTATGCTCTTTGTGCCTAAGCTCATGTTCAACGCCGACGGTATGACCCTTGACGAGTATCATCGTGACGAATTACTCGCAAGCCTTACCGGTCGCGGCGCCGAGGTTCATGTGGTATCGACCATGCCGCATGAGCTGCTCGATACCCTGGAGCACATCCTTGGCATAACGCCCGCCAATTCAACTATTCCCGCTGACCCTACCCATTAAAGGAGAGCAGATGAAACCTATCGTCGCCGTCGTCGGACGCCCCAACGTGGGCAAGTCCACGC
This sequence comes from uncultured Collinsella sp., assembly GCA_937925735.1. GTDB lineage: Bacteria > Actinomycetota > Coriobacteriia > Coriobacteriales > Coriobacteriaceae > Collinsella. The sequence goes on from CALAMK010000005.1 coordinate 9,641, forward strand.
TCGTTAACCGCCTGGCCCAGACCTCGGACGCCATCGTCCACGAGTCCCGCGGCGTCACGCGCGACCGCTCGTATCACACGGCCGATTGGAACGGCCGCGAGTTCACCATCGTCGACACGGGCGGCATCGAGCCGCTCAAGAGCGACGACGTCTTTGCCACGTCCATCCGCGACCAGGCCCTCGCCGCCGCCGAGGAAGCCGCCGTCATCCTGTTTGTGGTCGACGGCCGCACCGGCGTTACCGAGGAGGACGAGTCGGTCGCTCGCATGCTCAAGCGCTGCGACAAGCCGGTCTTTCTGCTGGTGAACAAGCTCGACAACCCCGATCGCGAGAATGACAACATTTGGGAGTTCTATTCGCTCGGCATCGGAGAGCCCACGCCGCTCTCGGCCCTGCACGGCCACGGCACGGGCGACCTGCTCGACGACATCGTAGCCCTGTTGCCCGAGGAGGAGGACGAGGTCGCCGACGAGTTCCCCGATGCGCTGAATGTGGCCATCATCGGCCGCCCCAACGCCGGTAAGTCCTCGCTGTTCAACCGCATCCTGGGCGCCGATCGCTCCATCGTGTCCAACATCGCCGGCACCACGCGCGATGCCATCGACACCGTCGTCGAGCGCGACGGCAAGCACTACCGCATGGTCGACACCGCGGGCATTCGCAAGAAGAGCACCGTGTACGAAAACATCGAGTACTACTCCATGGTCCGCGGTCTGCGCGCCATAGACCGCGCCGACGTGGCGTTGCTCGTCGTCGACGCCTCCGTGGGTGTCACCGAGCAGGACCAGAAGGTCATGGGCTTGGCCATCGAGCGCGGCTGCGCCATCGTGGTGTTGCTCAACAAGTGGGATCTGCTCGACGATGACCGCAAGCGCGAGGCCTGCATGGAGACCGTCGACCGCCGTCTGGGCGTCATGGCTCCCTGGGCCCAGTACCTGCGAATCTCAGCCCTGACTGGCCGTAGCGTCGAGAAGATCTGGGCGATGGTCGACGCAGCCGAGAAGACGCGCTCGCAAAAGATCAGCACCTCGCGCCTCAACACGTTCCTCACCGACCTGCGCGAGTTTGGCCACACCGTGGTGGACGGCAAGCGTCGCCTGCGCATGCACTACGTTACCCAGACGGGCGTCAACCCGCCGACGTTTACGTTCTTCGTCAACCACAGCGACCTGGTCAACGACACCTACCAGCGCTACGTGGAGAACCGTATGCGCTCGACCTTCGATTTTTCCGGCACGCCCATTCGACTCTTCTTTAGGAAGAAGGAGCAAAAGGATGCATAATCCGATTCTGCTGACCGCCATCTGCGCCGTGGTCTCGTTCTTTATCGGGGCGATTCCGTTTGGCCTGATCCTGGGCCGCGTGTTCAACCACACCGACATTCGCAAGGCGGGCTCCGGCAACATCGGCACCACCAACGCCCTGCGCGTAGCCGGCCCCAAGGTGGCCGCGCTCACGCTGCTGTTCGACTGCCTCAAGGGCGCCATCTGCGTCCTTGTCGCCCGTCCGCTCATCGCGGGCGTGGGCTACGGCTTCCCTGTAAGCATCATGGCGCCTGGAGCCCCCGGCGATTGGATGCTCGGCGTCATCTGCCTGGCGGCCGTATGGGGCCACATTTTCTCGCCGTACCTCAACTTCCATGGCGGCAAGGGCATCGCCGTGGGTCTGGGCGTTATCCTCGCCTGGTATTGGCCCATCGGACTTTCGCTGCTGGGCATGTTTATCGTGGCCGTTGCCATCACCAAGTTTGTGTCGGTGGGCTCGCTTGCCGCCGCCATCGGTCTTCCCATCGCCGTCTGCGCGGTCTTTCCGTACGGCAGCCTGGGTCTCAAGTTTTGCATGGCGATGATCGGCATCACCGTGGTGTGGGCGCATCGCGCGAACATCAAAAAGCTCATGACGGGTAAGGAGTCCAAGCTCTCGTTTACCAAGCGCGTCACCGAGCCCGACGATAAGTAGGAGAGAGTCATGAATGTTGCGCTGATTGGCTCCGGCTCCTGGGGAACCGCCGTCGCCGGCCTTGCCGCCGCGCGAGCCGAGCGCGTGATCATGTGGGCCCATAGCGAGCAGACGGCCGCCGGCATCAATGGCGAGCACTGTAACCCCCGGTATCTGGTGGGCTACGACCTGCCCAGCAACGTCGTCGCCACCACGGACCTATCGCAGGCGCTCGACGGCGCCGATGCGATCATCTTTGCCGTACCCTCCACGCACCTGCGCAGCGTATGCCATCAGGCGGCACCTTATATCGCCACCGACACCCCGGTGCTCTGCCTCACCAAGGGTATTGAGCCCGATTCCGGCCTGCTCATGAGCGAGGTCATCGCCAGCGAGATTGGCAACGAGGCGCGCGTGGCGGCGCTCTCCGGCCCCAACCATGCCGAGGAGATTTGCCGCGGCGGACTTTCTGCCGCCGTCATCGCTAGCAAAGATCCGCAGGTAGGGGAGACCTTTAAGGACCTGCTCCTATCTACGGCCTTCCGCATCTACCTGTCGCAGGACATGACCGGCGTCGAGGTATGCGGCGCCATGAAAAACGTCATCGCTATCGTGTGCGGCATTTCCGCCGGCTCCGGCGCGGGCGATAACACGCTCGCCCTTATCATGACGCGCGGCCTGGCCGAGATCAGCCGCCTGGTGCACGCCCGCGGCGGACAGGCCATGACCTGCATGGGACTTGCCGGCATGGGCGACCTCATCGCCACCTGTACCTCGGAGCATTCGCGCAACCGCACCTTTGGCTACGAGTTTGCCCACGGCGTGTCACTCGACGAGTACCAGGCACGCACGCACATGGTGGTCGAGGGTGCCGTTGCGGCCCGCAGCGTCAGCGAACTCGCCCGTTCACTGGGCGTAGACATTCCGCTCACCTTTGCCGTGGAGCAAACGCTCTACAACGGTGTTACTTTGGATAGGGCGCTCGAGATTCTTACCGACCGCGTCCCCTCTCAAGAGTTCTACGGACTCACTGACTAGCACAGAAAGGCTACTACCATGGGTTCCATCAAAATCGCTCCGTCTGTCCTTTCGGCCGATATGGCCAACCTCAAGGGCGAGCTCGACAAGATCGCCGGCGCCGACTATGTGCACTTCGACGTCATGGACGGTCACTTTACCGGCAACCTCACCTTTGGCGTTGACATCCTCAAGGCCGTCAAGCGCTCCACCGACGTGCCGGTCGACGCGCACCTCATGGTGTCGAACCCCGACGAGACGGTCGATTGGTATGCCGACGCCGGTGCCGACATGATCACCGTGCACTACGAGGCCTCCACGCACCTGCACCGCACGCTCACGCATCTGCAGCAGCGCGGCGTCAAGGCCGGCGTGGTACTCAACCCCGCCACCCCCGTCTGCGTGCTCGAGAGCATCATCGACGTTGTCGACATGGTGCTGCTCATGAGCGTGAACCCCGGCTTTGGCGGCCAGAGCTTTATCCCCGGTACCATTGCTAAACTCCACGAGCTTAAGGCCATGTGCGAGCGCCACGGCGTGTCGCCCATGATCGAGGTCGACGGCGGCATTTCTTCCAAGAACATTGCCGAAGTCGTCAAGGCCGGTGCCAACGTACTCGTAGCCGGCTCCGCCGTATTTAAGTCCGAAGATCCCGCCGCCGAAGTTGCGCTGCTGCAGAAGTTGGGCAACGAGGCCGCACAGGAGGCATAAATCCTTATGACCGCAGGTCAAAACCGCATACCCGTGAATCTTGACTATGCCGCCTCGACGCCCATGCGCGCCGAGGCGCTCCTTGCGCAGCGTGAGTACGACGATAGCGAGCTTGCGGGCGTCAACCCCAACTCGCTACACTCGCTCGGCCGCAAGGCTGCCGCGCGTCTGGAAGTCGCTCGTCGCGAGATCGCCCGTAGCTTTGGCGCACGCGTTCGCCCGTCCGAGATCATCCTTACCAACGGCGGCACCGAGGCCAACCAGCTGGCGCTCCTCGGTCTTGCCGAGGGCGCTCGTCAGCGCGACCGCAAGCGTAACCGCGTGATCGTATCTGCCATCGAGCACGATTCGATCCTGGACAACCTGCCGCTGCTGCGTGCCACCGGCTTTACCGTCGACCTGGTGCAGCCCTGCCGCGCGGGCTACATTGAGCCTGCCACGCTTGTTGATCTGCTCGGCGACGACGTCGCGCTCGTGAGCATTATGGTCGCCAATAACGAGACCGGTGTGGTGCAGCCTATCCGCGAACTTGCCGCCGCCGCGCACGCCGCGGGTGCTCTGTTCCATACCGACGCCATCCAGGGCTACTTGCATATTCCGCTCGATGTCACCGAGCTGGGCGTCGATGCCATGACCGTTGCCGCGCACAAGATCGGCGGCCCTGTGGCATCCGGCGCGCTCTACCTTAAGAACCGCACGCCGCTGCGTCCGCGCATCTTTGGCGGTGGACAGGAAGCCGGCCGTCGCGCCGGTACGCAGGACCTGCGCACGCAGCTGGCTTTTGCTGCTGCCGCCCGCACGTTGGCGCCCCGTGTCGCTCACGAGCGCGAGAAGCTGCAAGCCCTTTCCGATAAGCTCTACGCCACGCTTACGACCCATCCGCACATTCATGCCACCATGGGTGACTACGCCCAGGCCGACCGTCTGCCCGGCATGGTTTCGATCTACGTTGACGGCATGGACTCCGAGGAGCTCATCATCAAGCTCGACGCCGCCGGCTTTGAGGTGTCGGCAGGCTCGGCATGCTCGAGCGGCAGCATGGACCCCAGCCACGTTTTGAGCGCGATGGGCATCGGTCGCGAGCAGGCGTTGGGCGCACTGCGCATCTCCTTCGATGACCGCGTGAATCCGGGAGATCTGGACGGCTTTGCCCAGACGCTGCTCTCAATCGTAGGTGCCGCATGATCGTCTCCGAGCTTGAACGTGCCCTGCTGGCGCGCTACCCCAAGGCGGACGCCGAGGGCTGGGATCATGTTGGGCTATCTGTGGGAGATCCTGCTGCCAAGATCAACGGTGTTGCCTGCGCACTCGACGCGACCGAGGCCAACGTGCATCGCGCTCTCGAGGCCGGCGCTAACGTGCTGCTGACGCATCATCCCATCTATATCAAGGCGCCCGAGGCCTTTTGTCCGGCCGATTCCGCGCGACCCCAGTGCAGCGCTGCGCTGTACGAGGCAGCTCGTTGCGGCGTGAGCATCATCTCGCTTCACACCAACCTGGACCGCTCGCATGAGGCTCGCGTTTGCCTAAGTACGCTGTTGGACGCCGCACCCGCAAGCTCGCTGGAGCACGTGGACGACCCCGAAGCGACCGGCCTGGGCGCGTTTGCAACGTTGAACGACCCCTGCAGCCTGCGTGACCTTGCCGCGCGCGCCGCAGCGGCGTTTCGCAGCGACCCACGCGTGTGGGGCGAGGCCGATCACCCGTGCCGCACCGTCACCATTTTGGGCGGCTCCCTCGGCGACTTTGGCGAGCTTGCCATCGCCGCCGGTGCGGATGTCATCGTAGCGGGCGAGGCGGGCTATCACGTGGCGCAGGACCTAGCTCTGCGCGGTCTGGGCATCATCCTGCTCGGCCATGACCGCTCCGAGGAGCCGTTCGTTGATATATTGATGAACTCTGCAGTTGACGCCGGGGTCGACCCCCGTCATGCGATTAAAATACTGAACCCTTGCCAATGGTGGACTGTGACAAAAGGAGAGAACTTATGAGCGCCGGCGCTACGCTACTCAAGCTGCAACAGATCGATTTGGAGCTCGCCCGCAACAAGAGCGAACTTGCCAATATGCCGGAGCTCAAGGAGCTCGCTTCCAAGCGCAAGACCTACGTTAAGCTCAAAGCCGAAATGACCAAGCTCTACGCCCAGCGCAAGGACCTGGATATTGAGCTCGACGATCTCAACACTACCGAGATCCAGACCAATAACGCCATCGAGGCCGCCAAGAAGCGCCACGTCGATGGCTCTGACTACCGCGAGGTTCAGGACCTGGAGAACGAGCTCGCCACCCTGGCCAAGCGTCTGGACAAGATCGAGCACACCCGCAAAGATGTCGTCGTCGCTCACAAGGAGGCGCTCGACCGCGAGGCCCGTGCGCAGGCCATCATCGCCAAGTTCGAAGAGGGCGTAAAGGCCGACACCAAGGCCGCCCGCGCCAAGGCCGCCGACCTCCAGGCTCAGATTGATGCCGCCACCAAGGAGCGCACCGCGCTTGCCGCCACGCTGCCGACCGACGTGCTCACCGATTACGAGCGCCTGCTCAAGCAGTTCCGCGGCCTGGCCGTCGAGACCATCAAGGGAAACATTCCCACAATCTGCCACACTGCGCTGCAGGCATCGTCCATGAGCGACCTCAACCACGACGGTAGCGAGATCGCACACTGCCCGTATTGCCACCGCTTGCTGGTGCTTCCCAGCAAGGAAGCTTAAATGATGACGGCGGCACCCAACAATTCAATGCAACTTGAGGGAAAATCGATCCTGCTGGGCATTACCGGCGGGATCGCCGCCTATAAGTCGTGCAATATCGTGCGACTGCTGCAAAAGCGCGGCGCGCGCGTCAAGGTCGTTATGAGCGAGCATGCCACCGAGTTTGTGGGCCCGCTCACCTTCCGCGCGCTCACCAACGAACCGGTCGCCGTAGGCCTGTTCGACGACCCCTCCGACCCCATCCACCACATTTCGCTAGCGCAGGAGCCCGATCTGGTGGTCGTGGCGCCCGCGACGGCCAATATCATCGCCAAGATGGCAAACGGTATCGCCGATGACCTCATCTCCACCACGCTGCTTGCCACGCCGCGACCCATCGTGATCGCACCCGCTATGAACAACGGCATGTGGAAGGCGCCGGCGACGCAGGCCAATATGGCCGCGCTGCGCGAACGTGGTGTCCATGTGGTGGGACCCGGCAGCGGCTACCTTGCCTGCGGCGACGTGGACACGGGACGCATGAGCGAGCCCGAGGACATCGTCGAGGCCGTCTGCGAGGTGCTGAACCCCGTTCCGCAAGACCTGGCAGGCAAGTGCATTATGATAACCGCCGGCCCCACGCATGAGCCGATCGACCCGGTGCGCTTTATTGGCAACCGATCGTCGGGAAAGATGGGCATCGCCCTGGCGGGGGAGGCCGCTCGTCGCGGAGCTGCGGTTACGCTTGTGCTGGGGCCGACATCGCTCGATGTTCCCCGCGGCGTGGAGTGCGTGCGCGTGCAGACCGCCGCAGAGATGCTGCAAGCGGCGCTGAGCGCCTTTCAGACGGCCGATGCGGCCATTTGTGCGGCCGCCGTCGCCGACTACACGCCTGCGGCCCCTGCCGACCATAAGCTCAAAAAGGCCCACAAGCGCCTGGATCGAATCGAACTGCTCGAGACAGTCGATATCTTGGCCGAGCTTTCGCGCCAAAAGGGGGAGCGGTGCGTGATAGGCTTTGCGGCCGAGACCGATAACGTCGTGGAGTACGCTCGGCGAAAGCTCGCCCGCAAGGGTTGCGATGCTATTATCGCCAACGATGTCTCGCGCGCCGATTCGGGCTTTGGAACCGATACCAACAAGGCCTGGATCGTGAGCACAGCGGGTACGCAAGAACTTCCCGTTCTAACAAAACCCCAGCTAGCGGATACAATTTTGGACTTGCTTCAAAATTTGTAAAAAAGTTCTTGCACAAGGGCAAAGTTTCGGGTTAATATACTCCCTGTTGCGAGCGAGAGCAGCGCAACAAACAAAAGCTTCGGGACGTGGCGCAGCTTGGTAGCGCACTTGACTGGGGGTCAAGGGGTCGCTGGTTCGAATCCAGTCGTCCCGACCAGAAGTTTGCAGGTCAGGCACCTAGTGCCTGACCTTTTTTGTTTTAAGCAATTGTTTAATTTTCAGTAAGCAATAGGGTGCCAAAAATCTACCTACGCGATAATCGCCTTTTGCGGCTACTTGCGCGTTTTGCACGCGCTTGAGCCGATTTATTAACGCGATATGAATCTACATACGCGTAGCTGGTATACAGCCGAATACAGGCTGTATTTATCGCGGCGATTTACGTAGATATAGCGACTGTAACGAACAAGCGTGTCGCTGTATTTATTCCAGTAGTTCACTTGATCGGTGGACAAGTGGGCTGTTGCAACGAAACGCCAAGCGGGATGGGCTCTATACGAGGATGCCGCAGGAGTAATGGCGGGGGAGTGCGGCAGGCGCTCTGAGAGCCGCTGTGTGACCCCATTTCTCCTCAAACCGATAACCTATGCCACAAACATCAAACCGTTCGAGTAACCGCCAAAAGAAAAGCCCGCACAGGCCGTGCGGGCTTAACAGATGAATCTAGAAGCACCAAGCTGGGCAGACGCGATTCGAGTTCGTCGCGACGTAGTTGTACGACGGATCGCCGTTGCTGTTGACATAGAGGAAGAGCGCAGAGGCGCTCGGATTCAAGGAACGCTCCCACCAAGCGACGCCAACACTCAGGCAATCGTTACCCGAATAATTGTTCGTCACCTTACCCTTGAAGGCCTCGTACTGGGTTCCTTCGTTTCCGATCCAAGAATAACCAGACCAGCCGCTATAAGGGGTCTCGACGATTTCGGAATAACTGAGCATGAACAGCTTGTCCGAGGTCGCCGTCACGGCGGCATTCTTGTCGGTTCCATCAACGTTGTTCGTCAGCTTCCTGACCGGCTTCACCTTGGATTGGAAATCGGAGGGCATCAGGTTCCAGATCTCGCCGGAGTTCATCTTCGCGCGGAGTTCCGACTTCTCCCAGCCACCGGCATTGGTGTTGGTGGCGTTCACGCGAGATTTGATACCCGTCGAGGCGGCGAGGAACGTCAGGCCCGCCTTGCCGCTACCATCGGCAAAGTCATCGTGGTTGATGCCGATAATCTTGTACTCGAGCGTCTGACCATCGGTGAGCTTCATCGAGAACTTCGTCCCTGCATTCATCGCGGCCTCCGCCTTGGCGAAGGCGGACAATGCCTCGCCCTTCGCGGCGATGTCCTCGGCCACGGCCTTCTGCTCTTCGAGGGTCCAGTCCTTCGCGTCCTTGGCGATAGCCGCCTGGACGGTCACGGAATCGGTACCTGCAGACCCTCCGCCGGATGCGCCTCCCTCGACGCCGCCAAACGTCCCATTGTTCACCGTGTTGCCGACCAGGTTGAACTGGTTGCGGATGGCTCCGGCCACGCCGGGTCCCGCGAACACGATCACCAGGCCGATGACCGCGATGATCAGGACGTACTCGATGATTCCTTGGCCTCCGGAGGCGGATACCTCTAGGAGATACCCCCATTACAGTCTGAAGTGGGCCACCGATAAATTTCGATGGCGAGCATTCGGCGCATTGCCTACGATACGGGCAAGCCCCGAGGGGCCGCCGATCGGGCGCCTCCGGATGGCCGTCTGCCCCTGCCCCGTAGAGGGCCCGGGGGGTGTTGCCACCGGGGGCGCTCGCCGCTCCGGACGACTGATAGGAAACTGCCGGGCGCAAGCGCCACGGCCAGGTAATGTGGGTGTCGCAGGGAGGGGTTCCGATCGGCCTACCGATTGGAGGATACCACCGTGGCACCACCTAGAATGCCGGAAGCCGTCATCGGGCTCGATGTCGGGAAATCGTCCCATTGGGCATGCGTCGCGACCCGGGACGGCGAGATACTGCTGAGCGCCCCCGTCGCGAACAGGGAGGGCGATCTGGACTCGCTGTTCGGCCGCTTCCCCGACGCGCTCGTGGTCGTCGACCAGTCGCGCAACATAGGCGCCCTCGCGCTCGCCCGCGCCAAGGCGGCCGGGATGTCGGCGGCGTACCTGCCGGGACTCGCGGCACACGGGGCCGCCAGGCTCTTCGCCGGCGACGCCAAGACCGACGAGCGGGACGCAATGGTCATCGCGAAGACGGCGCTGGGCATCCCCGACGCACTCCTGCCGGTCGGGGACCCGGGCCCGACGGTCGCGGCGGCGAGGGCGCTGGCCGCCCAGAGAAACTTCCTGACCTGCGAAAACACTAGGAGCAGGAACCGGCTGCGCAGCATCCTGCTGGAATCGTGCCCCGCCTTCGAGGCGCTGGTCGACCTGTCCGACGGTCCCCAGCTGAGGCTCATGGCATCCCTCGGCGGGGCCTGGTCGGTGGCCGACGCCGGGCCCCGCAGGGCGGCGGCGCTCACGCGCGGGGCGGCGCGCGGCAAGATCGAGGCCCTCGTCCGCTCGACGGCCTCCTCGACAAGGCCGGACGCGGCAGCCATCGCCGCCGAGGACCGGGCGGTGAGGCTGCTCGCGCTCAGGATCTCCGAGAACTCGGCGGAGATCGATGTGATCACGGCGGAGATATCCGCCCTCCTCGAGGGTGACGATACCTACCGATGCCTCCTGACGGTGCCGGGGATCGGCCCCAAAACCGCTTCCGAGCTCGCGATCTCCATAGATATCGAAGACTTCCCAAGCCACGACAGGCTCGCGTCGTACTGCGGCCTGGCGCCGCGCAACCGCCAGTCGGGGACCTCGATCTCCTCGGTGACGGCATCGCGCCAAGGCAACAAGAGGCTGAAGAACCTGCTCATATTCTCGTGCAACTGCCTTACCCGGACAGAGGGAAGATGGGGCGACTACTACGCTAGGTGCCGAGAGCGGGGCATGCCGCACGGCAAGGCGCTCAAGGCGCTGGCACGAAAGAGGCTGAAGGTCATCTACGCGATCATGCGGGACAGGGTGCCCTACGCCGCCTAGTAAAAGCGCTCCGAACAGATTGGAGCCCATCGGCCGAAAGGCCTGGCGTTAGCATGTCGCGATTCAATCTCGAAAACGGCATTGCCCAGTTGACAAAACTATAGGAACACCCCCCGGAGGTTCTGCGCCGCTGCATGCATATGCGACACTCCCTTCGCTCAGGGTGAATAGAAACGAGCTGAGCGTAGGGTTATCGCGAGAATCTGTCTTTGTCTTGCCGCTGCGGCATCTTGACTATTGCCATGCCTTGGGAAGGATTACGCCGGGGACGTTCTTGTTGGAGTCGCTATGCAGTGTATTCGGGCTGATGTTCCAGTCGGAACAATCCAGATGGAGACTCCGGCACTGCTCGGACATTCCCGTTAAGTCATATACAGCACTGAAATCGCACTTGGCACCGAGACCAGTTACGTCCACATCCGCGTCCGGAACGAATCGAAGCGGTATCCCGTTTCAAAACGAAGCCTCGGTCCATGAAGGAGACTTTCCCATATACATAGATTAAGATAATACCGTGTATGACGAATATGAACTTGAGCATATTCCGTCCGTATTCATACTGGATGATCAAGGAAACATCATCGGCTTATCCGAAGGAGAGGAAGAACCTCTTGCCTTATTAAAGAAATACGCCGAATACAACGGATATAAAGCGGCAGGAGGCGATATCGAGTAACTATCAAAGGCCAGATTAAGGAGCCCGCCATGAAGAAATGTCTACCCTCCATCGTCTCAGCAACTCTTTGCCTCTCCCTTGTCATGACACCATTTGTGCCCGTTGCGGCAGCCTATGCCGACGAGGGATCTCCCGCCGAGAGCAGTGAGATCTACGTCGGAGACAACTACGACGAAAATTACAATATATCCCTTTTTTGAGCGCGGGCGCTGCGCGGATTCATATTCCAAGGCGTGGTGCGATTCTCACGGATCTGCAAATAACCGCCCCGTCCCTCACAAGGTCAAGCTGAACGCGAAGGAGGAGGCTTGCCTGCGCGATCTCTAGCTTGTTGGCACCGCTGAAGTTATCGCCGGTCTCGTGACAACCGGTCCTAGCGGCGGCTTTTTTGCAACCGCAATGACATCGTACCGACTTTTCATTTGTATGTTCTGAAAGGAAGTTGCCATGCTGTCGCAAAATCAATCGAGATACTTGGTCACAATCGGCTTTACCCTGCTCGCATTACTCTTTGCTAGCGACCTTTTGCTGAAACCGCCCAAGGAACTCGTTTCGCTTGCCATAGCCTGCATTTCCGCCCTTTACTTTACGGCAACCCTATTCGACGGACTAAAGGAGAGGAAAAAAGGCGCAGTCGTTGCATCTGCCGTAGGCGTGATCATAGCCATTGCCTCATTCTTTATCTGACACATTGGTGATCTAGGGGCGATATCGTAGGAATACGACCGGGAGAGCCGGGACCAGATTGCCGGGTTGCCCGGTCGGCTCGCGCGACGGCGCGGCGGTTCCACAGAAAGATCTCCGGACTTCACGCCGTTTCAGATCGCATTGTAGACAGCCATCTCGTCTTCGCAGTCGGCGAGCACGCGGTGTGCGTCGTCGTTTTGGATGTACAGTAAATCTCGAAGGTCCTCCATGCACCAGCGTCCGAGATTTGGCCATGCGCGTCGCGCGAGTTGATAAGTGTCGATTGCGATGTTGTAGTTAAAGTCCAGACCAAAGCCGTCCCAGGCAGAACGGCATTGTTTCCTTGATTATCAACTTCATCCGGACACTTCCCGCATTCATCCGTGTGTGTACGGATGAATGCGGGATTCGATACCCCGGCGGCCTGATCGGCAGACCGCCGGGAATTCTCACTCCTCGATAAAAGCCGGCACTCGGTTAGTCCTGCGCATCTTGAAATCGCCAGTCTCGTGGAAGACGTAGAGAATGCCGTCCATCCCGTCTCGTGATGCATACGACAGGTGAACTGAACCGCAATCCGATCCATCATTGTCGAGAAGATCGAACGAATTCGGATCGCTCGTTGCGGCCAAACGACCACTCATACAAGAGCCATCGTCATTACAGATTTGCCATTCCATATCTTCGCCTGCAAGAATCGCCATAGACGGCTTGGTCGCGCCATCGTTGACATACATCCCGTCTATGCCAAAACCGTTTTCAGCGCCATCGATGAACGACTGCTCGGACCTATACCTCGCAAATGATGCACATAGCACCATTTGCAAGACAAAGTACAGAGCCAACAATCGCTATCTTTGCATAGCTCTTGCCTATCATGTCATTCACCTCGCTCGTATGTATCGAGGTATTCCTGCTTGAGCGTCTGCGAGGACGACTTGATCTTTTCCACGAGCGTGCCGGCCTCGATGAAGTAGAACGAGTCGGTGAGGTCTGCCAGGTCGTCGAGCAGATGGCTTGAGATGAGCACGCTGCGTCCCCGCGCCACCTCGCTGCGCATCGCGTCGCAGGAGGTTTTCCGTTTTCCCGGATCGAGGCCGTTC
>CALAMK010000006.1:0-10473 GCA_937925735.1 uncultured Collinsella sp.
CGCCGCGGCCCGCGCGGGACATGTCAGGAAACGAGGGCAGCCCCATGGGCGCCAGCGGAATGTGGGGTCACCGCACGGTCCGCATCTGATGGTGTCGACGTCAATGGTATACGGGTGCATCATCGACGTCTTCAATACAGAAGATATCAGTGCGGAGTGTCCGCGAAGGTTAGCCCTCAGATCCTGCTACGACTACGTCCTCGGATTGTGTGGGCGGATGAAGGACGTGGCTGGTCGGGTATTCCGTCCCCTTCGCTGTTTCGCGGCTTTGCCGCGAAAGACGCGTTACTTTGGGAAATGCATTGATGCGTGGACGGGGCTGGATTGCGGATTCAAATGGCTAGAGAGATATGGGTGCGAACGAGAAATCGTTATTGGGGTCATCCTTTTCCATAAACTCATCGAGACAAAACGTCATGTAGATTGGAACGTACAGAACCTTGCCCTCTTTGCTGAGATTCTCGTGGCTCAGTACAACGGCCTCGGGAATTTTGTACTCGCCCACACTCATCAGACGATCGAGGGCCGCATGCGCTCGAACCTTCTTGCCCGATTTGACCTCGATTGGGACAACATGCCCGTGGGCGCCTTCGATCACAAAGTCAACTTCACCGACCTCACGCGTTTGGTAGTACCATGCATCCGCCCCGAGGGCAACGAGTTCCTGCGCGACCACGTTCTCATAGAGACCACCAAGGTTGGGAGTTTTCATATCAAGATAGACAGCGCGTGCAGTGCTACCGGGGTATCGCGATGCGAGCATGCCTGTATCAGACTCGTATAGTTTGAAGGCTGTCGTTTTCTCCGTCCTCTTGAGAGGGCTCCGTGGATCCGTCACCCTGGCGACCATCAATCCAACACCTGCGTTAACAAGCCACAGGAAATCCTGCTCATATTTTTTAAGGCGAGCTCCCTCACCCAGAGACGAAACAACAAAGCGATGAGACTCCGCCTCAAGCTGAACGGGAATTTGCTCAAAAATCGACCGAACGTTAAACGCTCGAGTCGATGCATATTTTGAGATATCGCTTTTGTACTGATCGACCAGCTGAGTTTGAAGCTCACGTGTGCTCACGAGCGAATAACCCGAATCAATATAATTCTGAACGACCTCCGGCATGCCGCCGCAAACGATATAAGCTCTATAGTTCTTGAGCATCGCCTCATGAATATAGTTTTCGACAGGATGTTTCTCGACAAGGCAGCTCCGAATGCCTGCAAGCACATTCTCGCTAACGCTGTTTGCCCAACAAAACTCTTCAAAATCCATCGGGCGCATAACAATGTGCTCTACATACCCCACCGGAAAAGAAGAGATTCCCTTAAACTCAGTCCCAAGCATAGACCCCGAGAAGACATAGCTAAAGCGCCCATCCTCGACCAACGCCTTCATGAGTGTAACGATCTGCGGATACTCCTGAATCTCATCGACAAAGACAAGCGTATCGCCCTCAACAAGCGGCGCATCCGCAAGAAGGGCTACGCGGTTGATAAAGTCAACGGAGTTCTTTGCGCCAACAAGTGCATTCCTTGCTTCGACATCGAGTAGTAAATTGACCTCAAAATACGAACCGTAGTTGCTTTTTCCAAACGCGCGAATCGCATAGCTCTTGCCAATCTGACGCGCACCAGTAACGAGTAATGCCTTATTGGAGTTATTCTTCCAGCTCAAAAGCCTATCAGTGACCTTACGGCGTAGCATTAAACCCCCAAATGACAAAAATTGACAGATAGAATCGCCTAAAATCATACAAAAATTGGCAGATAATAACGTCGTAAATATACAAAAATTAGGAGATAGCAAAGGTTCGAATAGGCCTCAAAGCCACTGAAACAGTGCTCTACTTTGCGAAGGGGCTGGGGACGCTGTTGGGTGCGTCTCCAGCCCTCTGATACTTACTTTTGGTTCCGCGATGGGACTTTGTTGGCCTGCCTGGTCGGTTTATCTTGTCTCGCCGCTCTCTGTGCGTAGACGGTAGCCGTGGACGAGGTCGCTAATAGCCGGCCAGGGAATCTGGCGGTCGACCCAAAATTGGAGCTGGACCAGATAGCGCTCGGCGGCGCGGGTGAGGGCTGCGAACTGTTCGTGAGTCTCTACCTGGGCGTAGAGGTCGCGGCTGTGGGCGAGGATTGCCGTGGTGTCATCCATTTTGCCGGTGACGTCGAAGGCGCCCGAGAACCAGTCGCACAGGCGTGCAGCGCTGTTGTTGAGGGTGGCCAGGTCGGCGGTGTCGCCGTTGACGTTTTCGGTTGCCTGGGCACGCAAGAGGGAGAGGGCGTCTGCTGCGTTCATGCAGTAGCCGACGGTAAAGTTCCAGACTGCGAACTCACGGCCGGTGTCGAGCTTGCGGCGGCGCATCAGGTCGATGTCGCGCGGCTCCTCGAGCATCATTTGGTCGGCGAGGGCTTCAAGTGCAGTGGTGTACTCGGCAAGGTCGAGTGTGAGCAGGGTGTTGATATCCATCATCTTTAGGCCTCCGCTTCGATCTCGACGATTTCGTTTTTGATGTACATGCCCTGGTTATCCCAGACATTGCGGCAGGCGGCGGCAAAGCGCTTGCGGTCGGCTTCGCAGATGCGGGCGAACATGTTACAGGTGCCAAAGGGCTCGCACACGTCAAAGAAGATGCAAATTGACGACCAGCCGCCATACCAGCTCACGGCGCCCGCTGGCTCGTGAAAGACGGGGTTCTCGATGTGCTCGTAATTGGCGATGGGGCCCGATACGGGATAGGTTACCTCGGCATCGCAGATCTTAGCCGAAAAGATACGTGATTCGACCGGACAGGACGATTCGAACAGCTTGCATGTCTCGGGAGCCTTGTCCCAGAGCATGTCGGCGAGAAACGTCTCGCCATTCAGCGTGATCTTGAGCATTTTCGTCATAGTAAGGACCTCCTCAATCCGTCGCTCAAGGGGCTCGCTAGCGGATAAGGAGAAGACAGCAGCGGGGTCGCCGAACCCAAACTTCACGACAGGTCTCTGTCGCCCCAGCCAGCGCTGTTCTTCGCTAAAGTACCATGCCGCAATTGCGCGCGCAATATCAGTTTTTGATTTTCTGGAAGCTGCAATCGATGAGACGGCTCGCCGGCTGCCGGCCGGCGCGCGGCATGGGCACTCGGCTATTCCTTAAGTTGGATGAAAAACGCCATGTTATTGCAGGGGTGCATACTCGTTCATTAAGTGCATAGAATCTCGTATAGTGCGAGTAAGATATTACGCTGCCTGTTTTGTGTTTAGCAAAGATATAGTTTGCATAATCCCATCTAATCCTCGCTCTATTTAAATAAAGTTGCACGTAAATGGCGTAAACATATCTGAGCTGGGGTTCTGTACGCTGAGCGGATAAAAACGACCGTTCACCGTTCAACTATTTTCAAAATGAATAAAATGAGCGATAAAGAGAATATAAACCTTAATAAACTCGCGTATCGCACGGACGCGGGTTATTAATGGGTTGTAGGCCTTTTACAGAAAGGATTCCAGCAATGTCTAAGCCTCTTGGCAAGCCCGATCGTATTGTCGTCGCCCTTGGCGGCAACGCCCTCGGCAACAACCCCGTTGAGCAGATCGAGGCCGTGAGCAACACCGCTCACGCTCTTCTCGGCCTCATCGAGCAGGGCAACGAGATCATCATCACCCACGGCAACGGCCCGCAGGTCGGCATGATCCAGAACGCCTTCGCCGCTGCCCATGACGCCATCGGTACCCCCGAGATGCCGCTGCCCGAGTGCGGCGCCATGTCCCAGGGCTACATCGGCTATCACCTGCAGCAGGGCATTGGCCGCGAGATGCACAAGCGCTATAAGCGTTGGCACGCTGCCACCGTCGTCACCCAGATCGAGTGCGACCCCGACGATCCCGCATTCAAGAACCCGACCAAGCCCATCGGCCCCTTCTACACCGAGGAGCAGGCCAAGGAGTTCATGGCCGAGGATCCTTCCAAGGTCTTCGTCGAGGATTCCGGCCGCGGCTGGCGTCGCGTCGTCGCTTCCCCCGATCCCAAGAAGATCGTCGAGGCCGACTCCATCCTCAACCTGCTCGACAACGAGTTCATCGTCATCGCCTGCGGTGGCGGCGGCATCCCCGTCGTCCGCGACTACGAGAACAAGGGCTGCTACAAGGGCGTTCCCGCCGTCATCGACAAGGACCTGGGCGGCGAGCTGCTGGCCGAGGACTGCGACGCCGACGTCCTGTTCCTGCTGACCGCCGTCGAGCACGTCGCCATCAACTTCGGCAAGCCCAACCAGGAGGAGCTCGAGGACATCACCGCCGACGAGGCCGAGCGCCTGGCCGACGAGGGTCAGTTCGGCAAGGGCTCCATGGAGCCCAAGGTCCGCGCCGCCATCAAGTTCGCCCGTTCCCGCAAGGGCCGCACCTGCATCATCGGCGCCCTGGACAAGGCCGCCGAGACCATGGCCGGCCTCTCCGGTACCCGCATCCACGAGTAGCCTCTACTCCGTTGCCTCTCTCGTGGGCGCCGGGCAAGGCGCCCGCAAACTAGCCTCTCTTCATGAGCCCCGCAGTCCGCTCCGACTGCGGGGCTTTTGCTATTCACCTAGTCCCCGATGGGTGGGTAGTCATTGGGGACGTTCTTAAACGACTAGTCAAACAAGAACGTCCTCAATGACTACTAATTTAAATCTGTCCCCAATGACTGCGGAAAGCGCATCTCACACCGACGCATTGCTTTCGGGCCCTCTCTCCGTGCTCCCTATAAGTTCAGCTGGACTCCCCGCAACCTGTTCCGCGTTGGCGGAACGAGCGCGACGTGGAGTGTCATTCTTTACCGCGTTAGACTAGACGCAGGGAAAGGAGGAGGACATGGATGCTCGCGTCAAGCAGCTTGTAAATATGATCGAGGACGATCAGCCTGTCGCTGTCGCGGTGCTTGCCAAGCGTCTCGAGGTAAGCGAGCGCGCCGTGAGAAACTATATCCATCGCGCAAACGACAAGCTTGCGGGGGCTGCACGCATCGTTGGCAGCAAAGGGCAATATCGTATCGATGTTGCACATGCGGATGAGCTTGCTCGCTTGCTAGACGGTGCGGCTCTGGCCCATCCGGGCATTCCTGATACGCGCGACGGCCGTGTGTCCTTCCTTCTTAACGACCTTCTCATGCGGTCCCAGTGGGTGACGATTGAGGAGTATGCGGATTTACTCTACGTTTCGGCGAGAACTCTGTCCAATGACATGCGTCTGGTAGAGCAGAAACTCGCCCAATTTGACTTGATGCTCGAAAAGCGCCCTCGCTACGGAATCCGCGTTGCGGGTGGGGAGTCGCAACGGCGTCTGTGTCTGGCCTCACTGGTGAGGCCCGTGTTGCCCGACACCGACGATGCAGAGCTCGCCGAGCGCCTGCGGGCCATCGCCGCATGTGTGGACGATGCCCTGACTGCCTCGCCCGTCACGGTGAGCTCGCTGGCATTCCGCAATCTCATCATGCATCTTTACATCGCTCTTGGCCGCATCGAGCAGGGCTGCTATGTCCCGGCTGCAGAATCGGACGTTTTAAAGCTGGAGGGAACGCGCGAATACGCTGCGGCTTTCCAGATTGCCGCAAACATCAAGGATGCCCTGGGCGTGAGCATGCCCCGAGAAGAGGTTGCCTTTATCGCAATCCATTTGCTCGGCAGGGGCACGGGCGTGCCCGAGAAGGGCTCGGCCGTTATCTCGGACGAGATGTGGGAGATCGCTTCCGAGATGGTATGTGCGGTCAACGATGAGTTTAGGTTTGACTTTAGCGGCGATCTTGAACTTCGCATGAACCTTGCTCGGCATATCGGCCCTCTGGGCTATCGCCTTGAATATCACATGCATATGGATAACCCCATGCTGCCCGATATCAAGACGAGGTTTCCGTTGGCCTATTCGATGGCAGCTGGCACCTCGCAGGTACTCGAGCGTCATTTTGGCAGCCAGCCCTCTGATGAAGAGCTCGGCTACATCGCCATGGCATTTGCCCTGGCCCTCGAGCAGCAAGCCGACCAGCCGCGTCGCAAGCGCATCCTGATCGTGTGCGCCTCGGGAGCGGGAAGCGCCCGTATGCTCGAGCACCAGTACCGCAAGCAGTTTGGCATGTATATCGATTCGATTGAGACATGCGATGTCGCCCGCGTGGGAACGTTCGATTTTTCGCACATCGACTACGTGTTCACAACGGTGCCGCTCAACGTCAAGTTGCCCGTGCCCGTCCGCGAGGCCGATTTCTTCTTGGAGACGAGCGATGTCAACGCTATCCGCAAGGTGCTGAGCGACGACACTGCGCAATCGGACTCCGTGAGCTCTTTCTTTAGCCGTGCCCTGTTCTTCAACCGCGTTGAGGCGTCGTCGAAGCAGGCCGTTCTCCGATATCTCTCCGAGCGCGCCGTCGAGAGCGGCCGTGTCGATGCCCAGTTTGCCCAAGAGGTCGCCGAGCGCGAGAGCGCGAGTGCCACCTCGTTTGGCAATGGGGTAGCCATGCCCCATGGGATGCATCCCTTGAGCGCCAAGGCCTTTGTTACCGTGGGCCTGCTCGAACATCCCATTCTTTGGGACGAATACGGCCATGAGGTCGATATCGTCTTTATGGTGTCGTTTGCCCGGTCGGGCGGCGATGAGGCGCGGATCTTGAGCTCACTGCTCGCCGAGATCTTTATGGACCGCCAGGGGGTCGAGCGCCTACGCGAGCGCCGGTCCTGGCATGAGCTGATGGCGCTTGTGCAAGCGCATACGGCTTAAGACTTCTTTTGTCGATGACCCTGTCAGTCTACTTGCAATAAACCTCGAGGATTGCGGGCGGGAGATAGGCGTTTCGAATATTCAAGTACAAACCAAACATCACGGGAGAGGAGACCGTTATGGACGATCAGGGAACCGAGATGGTTTCGTTTCAGCTGGTCGCTGCAGCGGGAGAGGCACGCAGCCTTGCCTTCGAAGCCCTTGAAAAGGCAAAAGCGGGGGATTTTGACGCCGCCGCCAAACTCATGAAGCAGTCAAAGGATGCGGGAATCAAGGCTCACCACATCCAAACGCAGCTGCTTTCGACTGAGGCAGCGGGCGAGCATCTGTCGGTGGATGTGTTGCTGGTCCATGCTCAGGACCACCTCATGTGCTCCATGCTTGCTCAGGAGCTCGTGCAGGAGCTGATCTGCCTGTATGAGCGCACTGCAGCCAAGAACGCCTAACGGCGTGCGGCGACTATCCAACCAATCAATGCGAAGGGAATCCCTTATGAAGATCCTTCTTGTTTGCGCAGCTGGTCTGTCTACAAGCATTCTGATGAAGAAACTCGAGAAATATGCGGAGCAAAACGGCATCGAGCTCGATATCGATGCGGTGGGTATCGGCGAGTATCAGGAGACGTGCGCCAATTATGACGTGCTGCTCTTGGGGCCGCAGGTGTCCTACCAGCTCAACACCGTCAAGCAGGGGAGCGGTAAGCCGACCGCGGTCATCCCCGCACAGGACTACGGCATGGGCAACGCCGCCAACGTGCTGGCACTCGCCCAGTCGCTGTTGGGTTAGGAGGCAACCATGGAGAAGTTCATGACCCTGCTTCAGGAAAAACTGACCCCTATCGCCAATTTCTGCGGCACCGAGCGCCACTTTGCCTCCATGCAAAAGGGCTTTATGAGCGCGATCAGCTTCATCTTGGTATCTGCCGTCTTTATGATCCTCGCCAACCCGCCGGTCACGGCCGACCTGGTGGCGCAGGGCGGGTTCTGGTCCGTCTTTGGCCCTTGGCTCGATTTTGCCACGGCCAATAAGCTCACGCTGCTCATCCCCTTCAACATGACGATGGGCATACTGTCGGTGATCGTGACGTTCGCAATCGCCTATAACCTGGCGGGCACCTACAAGATGCCCAAGCTTAACGCCGGCATGACCTCGCTGGTGATGTTCCTGATCGCCGCGGCGCCGTCGTCCTACTACCAGCTTGCTGACGAGTCCGTGCTCCAGGCGGTCCCCTGCACCTATCTGGGTGCGCAGGGCCTGTTTACCGCCATCATCGTTGCCTTGGTCTCCGTCGAGGTCACGCGCTTCTGCCAGACCAAGGGCATCACCATCAAGATGCCCGATGGCGTGCCGCCGTTTTTGTCCGAAACCTTTGGCGCCATCGTACCTATGCTCGCCAACATCCTCATCTTCTTTGGCGGCAACCTGCTGATCCAGATGATCGATCCCGCGCTGTCCATCCCCTCGGTTATCGAGAAGCTGCTCGCTGCCCCGCTTTCCGTCGCAGTTGACTCTGTGCCCGGCGCACTGCTTATCTGCTTCATGACGCTGCTGTTTTGGTGCTTTGGCGTCCACGGCAACATGATCGTAATGCCCATCACCGCCCCGGTCACGCTTGCCGCCTTTGCCGCCAACGCCTCGCTCTATGCTGCCGGGCAGCCGCTTGAGTTCCACCCGGCGCTCATGTCGTTGGCCATCAACCTCATCGGCGGCACGGGTAATACGTTCTCTTTTGTGGCGCTCTGCGCGTTTAGGGCAAAGTCGCAGCAGCTCAAGGCATTTGGCAGGGCATCGATCGTGCCGAGCTTCTTCCGTATCTCCGAGCCCGCGATCTTCGGCGCGCCCATCATCTTCAACCCGATCCTCATGATTCCGTTTGTGCTAGGCGGCATGATCTCGGCCCTGCTGTATTGGGGTGCGGTCTCACTGGGTCTTGTCTCTAACTTCTACATCTTGGTGAGCGGCACGTTCCCCATCTTCGTTCAGGGCTTTGTCCAGTGCCTCGACCCGCGCATCTGGGTGTTTACGATCGTTTTGATCGTGGTCATGGCTGTGGTCTGGTACCCGTTCTTTAAGGTGTACGATAACCAGCTCCTGGCTCAGGAGCAGGAGAACGCCGCGGCAGCTTCTGCCGAGGATGCTGAGTAGCATGAGTTACTTTGACAGAACGTCTGCCGCCGGTATGCCCGAGGGCTTTTTGTGGGGTGGTGCCCTCGCCGCCAACCAGGCCGAAGGGGGCTGGAACGAGGGCGGCCGCGGCATGTCGCACTCCGACCTGATCCCACAGGGTTCCGACCGCTGGGATGTAATGTTTGGCAGGCAAAAGCCCGTGGACGATCCGGACAGGCTGTATCCATGCCGCTGGGGCAACGACTTCTTCCATCATTGGCACGAGGATGTCGAGCTCTTTGCCGAGATGGGCTTTAAGTGCCTGCGTCTTTCAATTTGCTGGAGCCGTATTTTTCCCACAGGGATGGAGACCGAGCCCAACGGCGAGGGCTTGGAGTTTTACCGTCAGGTATTCGAGGCGCTGCGCGAGCATGGAATCGAGCCGCTTGTGACGCTGTCGCACTACGACTATCCGTTGGCTCTGGTCGAGCGCTATGGTGGCTGGCAAAGCCGAGAGATGATCGAGCGGTATGCGCACTACGTCGAGACCGTCGGACGCGCGTACCAGGGCCTCGTGCGTTATTGGCTCACCTTCAACGAGATTAACAGCGTGGCGCTGTCCTATCTCAACGCGGGCGTCACGCTCGAGGATGAGCGTGACCGTGCAGCCGTGACCGCGGCGTTCTCGCACCATATGTTTATGGCGAGCGCTCGCGCTGTCGAGATCCTGCACAAGATCGATCCCGCAAACAAGGTGGGTTGCATGATCGCTGCCGGTGCGACCTATCCGTACCGTTGTGCGCCCGAGGACGTATGGCTTGCGTATGAGGAGGACCGCGGCCGCTACTTCTACACTGACGTGATGGCTGCGGGCGCCTATCCTACTTGGAAGCTGCGTGCGCTCGAGAAAGAGGGTGTTCACGTGCCCTTTGAGCCGGGCGATACGGAGTATCTGGCCGAGCATACCGTCGACTTCATCTCGTTCTCGTACTATTGCTCGCGCTTGGTGTGCGCCGATGACCAGGTGATCGCTGAGAAGGCGGAGGGCAACGTGTTCCCGACGCTGCGCAATCCGTACCTCAAGGATAAAGAGACTGCCTGGAAATGGCAGATCGATGCGCTGGGTTTGCGCGTGACGCTTGCCGGCTACCACGATCGTTACCATCTTCCGCTCTTTATCGCTGAGAACGGTGTGGGCGGACTCGATGCGCTGGAAGACGGCAAAGTCCACGATGCGTATCATATTGATTACCTGCGCAGGCATATTCTTGCGGTACGCGATGCAATTGTCGAGGACGGTGTTGACCTGATGGGATACACGCCGTGGGGCTGTATCGATCTGGTATCGGCCTCGACGGGGCAGATGAAGAAGCGCTATGGCTTTGTTTATGTCGATGCCGATGATACGGGCAAAGGCACGTTCGATCGCTACCGAAAGGACAGCTTCTGCTGGTATCAAAAGGTCATTGCATCAAATGGCGAGGACTTGAGTTAACCCTTGCAAGCCTGCTGCCCCCGCGGCCCGTTTTGAACTGCCTCCCATTTCTTGGACATGAGAAATGGGAGGCTTTTTATGCGTGTCGACTTGAGGGTGAAGCACGACATCGAGGCCAGGAAGGCGGCGATCGGGCTCTTCGAGCGAGGCCA
>CALAMK010000007.1:0-19217 GCA_937925735.1 uncultured Collinsella sp.
GCCACATCACCTCGGTGCCGACCGATGACGGCAAACCCGGCACAATCGGTGCGCCCACGCGTCGCTTTATCGACCACCTGGCCGCCATGGGCATGCGCTACTGGCAGGTCCTGCCCGTCAATCCCACGGACTTCTTCCGCTCCCCTTATGCAGGCCCCTCCGCCTTTGCAGGCAATATCGACCTGCTGCCCGAGAGCCACGAGGAGCTGGCCGCCGACTTTGCTACCTGGAAGGCCCACGGCGGCGAGGATGCCGATCCGCTGTACACGGCGTTTAAGCATCGCAACGCCGACTGGCTCGAGAAGTACTGCGTCTACATGGCGGTTAAGAAGCACTTTGAGGGAATGTCGCGCCACGATTGGCCGGCGGATGTCGCGCGCTACAACGAGTATCTGATCGATGACAAGCGATTCCACGACGAGGCCGAGCTACAGGCGTACATGCAGTATCGCTTTGACCTTGCTTGGTGCGAGCTCATGAACTATGCACACAAGAAGGGCATCGAGGTCATCGGCGATATCCCGATGTATGTCTCGGACGATTCGGCCGACGCGTGGAGCGAGCCCGAGAACTTCTGGCTGTCCGACACCGGTAAGGCGATTGAGATTTCGGGCGCGCCGCCCGACAACTTTGCGCCCGAGGGTCAGGTTTGGGGCAACCCCACCTTCCGCTGGGATTACATGAAGAAGAACGGCTATCGCTGGTGGCTCGACCGCCTGCGTCGTGCATTCGCGCTCTACGACCGCGTGCGCTTGGACCACTTCCTGGGTTTCCACAGCTACTTTAGCATCCCCGCCGGCGAGGCCTGTGCCGACGGCCGCTGGCTTGCGGGACCAGGCAAAGACCTGTTCCAGACCGCCTACGACGAGCTGGGTCCGCTCAACTTTATCGCCGAGGATCTAGGCTATCTGACGCCTGGTGTTCGCGCAATGGCTTCGACCTGTGGCTTCCCCGGCATGGACGTACTGGAGTTTAGCAACTACGACGTTCGCTGCGGAATTCATCCCACGCCGGGCAAGATCCTGTACACCTCGACGCACGACACCTCGACGCTTGCCGGCTGGTGCACGCACTCCTTTGCGGGCGGCGACGAGCCGAGCGGCATTGCATTGGCAGGCGAGCTCATGGGCAACGCCTTGGCCAGCGATGCTCCGCTCGTTATGATGCCGCTGCAGGACGTGCTAGGGCTGGGCGACGATGCACGTATGAACGTGCCGGGCGTGGCCACGGGCAACTGGACGTGGCAGGCTCGGGAGGCCGACGTTGCAGCAGCCGAGGAGAAAACTGCGAAGCTCCTGCGCAACACCCATAGATTCTGGGGCGAAGCGTGATAAAACCCCCGATATAGGGTACAGTAACAGCTGTTTGAATTTTTGCGGGCAGAGCGATCTGCCCGCTTTGTGCTGAAAAGGAAGTATTATGGCGCGCTACGATTACAAGTGCACGAGCTGCGGCAACGTGTTTGAGGTTGAGCACCCCATGTCCGAGACGCCCGAGGTCGTATGCCCCAGCTGCGGCGCCCCGGCATCCAAGACGTTCTCGGCCAGCGGCATTAAGTTCGAAGGCAGCGGTTTCTACAACACCGACCAGCGAAGCGGCGGCTCCAGCACCAACGCCACCAGCGGCTGCTGCGCCAATTGCCCGCATAACCACTAATAACAACGTGGCCCCACGATCAACTACGATCGCGGGGCCACTTCTTTGCGCTATGAGTCGATAATTATTTTTAAAAATTAGTATATTTTAAAATCCGCCCATACCAGCAGAATAGGGGTCGTCACAGGTACCATCGCTATACCAATGAGTAGATCCGATATAGTTACCAGCTGCATCATATTGATCTAATTGACGAATGACATACTTACCACCACTATTATTGGAAGAAGAAATACTGCTAGAAGATCCACCAGAATTATTATTAGAATAGTTACTACCGCTAGAATAACTATTCTGCTGAGAAGTCTGCTGTTGAGCTTGTGCTGTTACTTCCTCTTGAGTCTTCGCCTCAGCTTCTGCTTTTGCCTTATTTACATCATCAGTACGAGTTTGATAACGACTAATCTGTTCATTGATTTGATCAATGAACAGATTAGAATCCTTTTTGGCATCTTCAAAAATAAGCTTCTGATTATCTTTATTAGAAATATCATTAAGAAGACCATTGAGGCTATTAATATGCTGCTGGAGAGAGTCAGTATCTTCAGTAGAATTTACATCAAAATTAACATGATCAGTTACAGAAGTATTCCACTCATCATTTTGAGCATTACGACAGTCTTTAATAATGGAATCGTATTTATTGAGCAACTTCGTCCAATCAGGGGAAGTGCCATCCGCATACTTAAAACTGTCATTAGAGATTTCTTTATTCAAAATCTCTTTATTATTTTGAGCATTTTTAATGGTATCAAGACGTTGCTCAAAAGTTAGTAACCCAGGATCAGCCTTAAAGGCAGCAACACTATCGCTAGCCTTTGAATACAAAACTTCAACCTGCTGATTATGTTCACTACATGCTTGTTTGTAATTGTAACCAGCATAACCACCGACACAACCAGCAATGAGCAAAGCAACAATACCGGCACCAATAATTACCCGCTTTTTAATCGAAGAATTCTCAACCTCTTCATTTTCCTGAGTATTATCTTCAGGATTGTCAATCTTGTCCCTATTAAGATCGTTCATTTTAACCCCTCAATATTAAATCTGCGAGCGGTTCATGCATCCAGAAACTTACCAAACCCAACCGCTTACTTTCATACCCGATTTATTAGTCCCAGTCCCAGAAAAATCTTCCTTATGAGTTGCGGTGAAATAAGGACTGTTTGGCGGGTAGAAGCCGCTTTTCAATCCCTATTTCACCGCAACTTAGTTGTTACTTGTGGACCAGGCGAGCGCAGAAGTGGCCGTCGTAGGAGTCGGCGTTTACCGGCACGCTTTGGAAGAGGCCTCGAGCGTTCTGGCGGACGGAGACGAGTTTCTTAGCCTGGGCAAACTCGGGCAGCTGCAGGATTTGCGCCTCGGAGAGCGGCGCCACGGTAAAGCCGGCACCCTCGGGAGAAGCCAGGAAGGCATCCACGACCTGAGTGTTCTCCTCAGCAAAAACCGAGCAGGTGGCATAGATAAGCTCACCGCCGGCAGCCACGCGCGCGGCGGCTTCCTTGAGCATCGTCAGCTGCAGTTTAGGAAGCTCAACCGTCACGTCCTTTTCGGTCAAGCGCCACGGAATCTCAGGATGCCGGCGCATGGTGCCGGTACCCGAGCACGGGGCATCGATAAACACCGTATCGAACAGAACGGGTTTACCAAGCATCGCATCGAACGACGTCAGTACCTCGTCGAGCTCGCACGCATCACCCGAGACGGTACGAACGCCCTTGATACCAGCCTTATGCAGGCGCGCGAGATTCTGATCACACTTGCGATCGTGCAAATCGAGTGCAGTGTGCTGACGGTCGTAGCCGGCACGCTTAGCCTGGCACATCATCACATACGTCTTGGTACCACGACCGGCGCCAATCTCTAGGCAGCGCCCGGGACGAGTAGCCGCAGTAGCGATGAGCTGAGCGTTAAGGTCCGAGGCCACGGCCGCCGCGCGTTCAAACACACCCGACGCAACCGTAGCCTGCGAATCGACCGGCGCATGGCAGCCCGGGAACACCGGCGCCACAAGCTGCGATAGGTACGGATCAGGCTTGGTTGCAAAGGCGTTCTCGTGCAAAGCGAGCGGCGCGGGCGCCAGATTTCCGGCAAAGTTGAGCGCGCCCTCGGGCGTATCGAACGACGCCATAATGCGAGCACACAGCCAGCGCGGCATACCCATCAGGCGAGATAGGCGAACCAAACGGCGCTCGGACTCATCGGCACCCGCGGCGGCGGCAAAGTCCTCAACGTTGTCTGCGACCTTATGCAGCACGGCGTTCGCCAGACCGGCGGCCGACTTAGCGCCGCTACGAACCAGCTCAACACCCTGACTTACGGCAACGCGACCTGGGGTATGCAGGTAGAGCATCTCGAAGGCCGAGATGCGAAGAGCCATGCGAACACGCGGTGCGACTTTTTTGGGCTTATCGAGAAACTGGTCAAGCAGTTCGTCCAAAATGCCCTGCGTCGCGGCAACACCCAGCGCCAAGCGAGCCGCAAACGCGGAATCGCGCTGGTCAATGGCCTTGGCCGTAGCACGGGCAGAGAGCACGTCACGCGCATACATGCCGCGACGGTCGGCCTCCATCAGCACGTCGAGCGCAAGCTTGCGCGCGGGGGAAAGCTTGCTCATGACAAAACACCCCACGTCAGATTGGCACCCTGCAGACCGGCAGCCCAGGCAGAAGCAGCCATAGCACGCTTGCCGTCAGGCTTAACCTCGAGCAGTTCAACCGAGCCATCCGACAGGCCCAGGTAAACACGCTTGCTCTTAACGGCAACAGCGCCCTCGCCAAGCGACACATCGCTTGGCGCAGCATCGAGCACGCGAACCGACTTGCCGGCAATCACGCAGCGAGCGGGTGCAGTGTCGGACGAAGCCAGCACGTGACGCACACAATCGAGCGCCCCCATCTGCGGATCCAGACGCATCTCCTGCTTGGAAATCTTGGCAGCATGCGTGACGAGCGACTCATCCTGCTCGGTCCACACAGCGGTGCCATCGGCAAGAGAAGGAAGCGTATCGGCAAGCAGTTTGCCGCCAAGCTCACCAAGCTCCATGGTCAGCGCCTCAGCATGCTTACCGTCAACCGACGTGGAAGCCTGAGCACAATAAGCACCAGTATCCACGCCATGCCCAATGCGCATAATGGAAACGCCAGCAACCTCATCACCAGCAAGAATAGCACGCTGAATGGGAGCAGCCCCACGCCAACGAGGCAACAAGGACGCATGAACATTCACAATACCAAGCGGCGCCATATGCAGCACTTCATCAGGCAAAATGCAACCGTACGCAGCCACACAGAAAATATCAGCCCGCGCAGCCTGGAGAGTATCAACTACCTCAGGCGTCATACGATTAGCCTCAACAACCGGCAGGCCAAGCTCGAGCGCCTTGACCTTAACAGGAGACGGCTCAAGCTTCTTACCACGCCCACGAACAGCATCAGGACGAGTAATGGCAAGCGCAATCTCATTCCCAGCCTCAACAAGCGAAGTCAGCGAAGGCACAGCAAAATCAGGCGTACCCATAAACACAATACGCATAAAGGACGTCTCCCCTCAACCAAAGCCGAGACGGCTACAAATAACAGCGGAAAGCCAATTACCAAGCCCATCCGCAATAACAATTCAACAAGAACAAATATACCCAAAAACAAAGAAAGAGCCGCATAAAAGCAGCCCTCCCAACAAAGCAATTATCAGAGATGACGCCCCTCCCTGGCCCGATGGCACCCGAGCGAGACAGGCAGCGTCAACGTAGTCCCCGGGGCTCCCGCCTATATCGTCCCGCGCGCAGTTTCGCAGCGCAGCGAGAATGTTTGAGCACGGGATGATATAGGCGGGAGCCCCGGGGACGGACAAACCTACTCCGTCTCGCCCGGTCGAGCGCCGCGGGCCAGGGCGTCCTGGTACTCCTTGACGGCCTTGATCCTCTGCATCGGCTTGAGTCGCTCGAACATGGTGTTGCCGTGCAGGTGGTCGATCTCGTGCTGCAGGCACACGCAGAACAGATCGCCCGAGGCCTCGTAGCGAATCAGGTTGGCGTCCAAATCATATGCCTCGACGACGACATGGTCGGGACGCTCGATCTCGCAGCTAATGCCAGGGATGGAAAGGCAGCCCTCGCTAAACGGCACCAGATGGTCGCTCTGCTCAACAATGACAGGGTTGATGAGCACATACGGGTCATAGTCGTTCTTGTCGCTGTAATCGCAGTCAATGGTGACGAGTTGAATGAGCTCACCGATCTGCGGGGCGGCCAGGCCGCAACCGCCGTTGTCGAACATCATCTTCTTCATCTTCTCGGCAAGCGCCTCGATCGCCGGGGTGATCTCCTCGATGACGGCGCACTCCTGACGCAGACGAGGGTCGGGCGACAGTACGATTCCGTTGGCTTCCATGGCCATCCTTTCGGGTTGCTACATCAAATCATAGGCGTCGACGTCAACGCTCACGCTCACGCCTCGCACGGAGCCCACCTCTTTGAGGCAGGCGTCGATATCATCAGAGACATGGTACCCTACGGGCGACTTCACAAGCAGGTGGAAGCGATAACGGTCCTTAGCTCTCTCGATTACACATGAAGCCGGGCCCAGCACCTGCGGCACCGCGCTGCCCGCCCGCAAAAAGTCGGGAGCGGCGGCATGCCAACGACGCTTGAGCAGCCTTGCGATGCGCCCGATATAGTCCTGCGCATTAGCACGATTCGCCGACCACACCAAAATGTTGACCAGGCGAACGAACGGCGGATACAGGGCGTCGCGGCGCTGGTTCAGGTCATAGTCGGTAAAGATCGAACGGTCGTGCTCGGCAACGGCGCGAATGACCGGGTCCTCGGGCAGATAGGTCTGGATGATAACCTCGCCAGGGCGATCGCCGCGTCCGGCACGGCCCGCGACCTGCTCAAGCAAATCG
The DNA here is from genome assembly GCA_937925735.1 of uncultured Collinsella sp. Lineage (GTDB taxonomy): Bacteria > Actinomycetota > Coriobacteriia > Coriobacteriales > Coriobacteriaceae > Collinsella. The sequence goes on from CALAMK010000007.1 coordinate 6,565, forward strand.
TAGGCGCGCTCCCCCGCTCTAAAATCGGGCAGCTTTAACGCAAAGTCGGCATTGACTACACCCACAAGCGTGACCTCGGGAAAGTCGAGGCCCTTGGCGATCATCTGGGTGCCCAGCAGCACCGCGCAATCGGCGGCATCGAACTGCTCGAGCAACTTCTTATGCGCGTCCTTGCCACGCGTGGAATCGGCATCCATGCGAATGATGGCGACATCCTCGGGAAGCATCTGGTGCAGCGCGTCCTCGATCTGCTGCGTGCCCAGACCCATTTTTGCCAGGTAACGGCTGCCGCACTTGGGGCAACGACTCGTGGGCGCGGGATACGGCTGCACGCGCCAGGACGAACCACAGGTGTGGCACTGCAGCGTATGGGTGCGCTCGTGGTACGTAAGCGCCGTAGAGCAGTGGTTGCAGGTGGGAACGCAACCGCACTCGCGGCACATCAAAAACGGCGCAAAGCCGCGGCGGTTATGCAGCAGCACAGCCTTCTCGCGGCGCTCTACAACGCGCTCCAAACCTTCCATCAGCGGTTTAGAGAACATAGAGCGGCTGCCGTGCGAAAACTCGCGGCGCAGGTCGGCAATGCGGACCGTGGGTAGCACGGCGTGTCCCGGGCGCTCGGGCATCTCGACGCGCGTCCAGGTGACACCGTTGTACGTGCCGCGGCGGCAGCGATCGAGGGCCTCGGCAGAAGGCGTGGCCGAGCCCAGCACGAGCGGGCAGCGATAGCGGCGCGCCATCTCGGCCGCCACCTCGCGCGCATGGTAGCGCGGACTGGAACCCTGCTTATAGCTGCTCTCGTGCTCCTCGTCGATAATGATAAGGCCCAGGTCGCTGAGCGGGCAAAAAAGCGCCGAACGCGCGCCGACGACAACACGGGCGGCGCCACTTGCGACCATATCCCACTGGTCCAGGCGCTCACCGGCCGAAAGACGGGAATGGAAGACCGCGACCGTCTCGCCAAAGCGTGAACGGAAGCGGCCGACGGTTTGAGCCGTCAGCGAGATCTCGGGCACAAGCACGCACGCTGAGCGCCCGGCCGCGAGCACGCGCTCGATAGCGGAGAGGTAGACCTCGGTTTTACCGGATCCGGTGACGCCGTCGACAAGGACCACATCGCCGTGTGCGTCCAGGCGAGCACGCTCAATCTGCGCGAGCGCCTGCTGCTGGCCGTTCGTGAGCGCGACCGGCGCCTTGCCGCTTGCCGAGGACAACGTGGTCTGCTCGCTGCAGCCACGCCAGGCGCGGCGCTCCTCCACCACCACGACGCCGCGTTTTTCGAGCGCCTTGATGGTCGCCGACATGTTGTTGTAGAGCAAGTTAAGATCGCGCGTCGTGACTGGGCCGCACTGAAGCGCCTCGATGAGCTGGCGTTGGCGAACGGCAGTCTTGGGCGGCGTATAGTCAAAGCCTTCGGGCGTGAGCATGACCCAGCGGTTTTGAATAGGCTTGACGGCGGGACGTTCGATCGTCCACGCCCCGTCATCACCCTTCACGACACGCGGGCTGCCGCCCGGAGGCAAGAACAGGCGCAGACACTCGGAAAGCGTTGCGACGTACTCGCGACTCATCCAGCGCGCGATACGAGCGGCCTCGGCGGTAAAGAGCGGCTTGCTGAGGATGGCCTCGATAGGCTTGATGCGCGCGGGATCAAGGACGGTGTTTCCTTGCAGCACGCCCAGCCCAGACGCAATGTCGACGATATAGCCAGCGGCCGCACGGTTTCCAAAATGAACGAGGACGGTGGAGCCGATCTGGGCCTCATTGGCAAGGGACTGCGGAATGCCGTAGGCAAAAGGCTCGGACAGCGCACGGGTGGGAATGTCCAGGACCACGCTCGCGTAGGCGGCAATGGGCTCTGGCGCAGGCTCAGGTTTGGCCTGCTCGGCCGTGCGGGCATGCTTCATGGGAGCTTGCTCCGGTTCGGGCGAACCAAACAGCGACAGTTGCTCGGCCATGGCGCCAGCACCTCCTATCCCATACGTCTACAGAAACAAGAGCCCCACTCGTGGTGAGCGGGGCTCGGATACATACGTTTGCGCAGCGATTACAGCGCCATCGTGCAGGCGCGGTCGATGCGCGCCAGGCAGTCGTCGCGGCCGACGAGCGCCATGGTCTCGCCCAGCGGAGGGCTCACCATGTTGCCGCAGACGGCGACGCGCACGGCCTGGAACACCACGCGCTTCTTGAGGTCCATCTGCTCGGGCAGCGGCTCAAGCGCGGCGTCGATGTTCGCGGCCGTCCATTCGTCCACGCCCTCGAGCGCGGTCTTGGCGGCATCCAGAATGGCACCCATGCCCTCCTTGGCCAGACCCTTGTTGACAGACTTCTCGTCATACTCAAGCGTCTCGGCCGTGGCAAAGATGGGAGCGGCAACGGTCACGGCGTCGGCCGGCATCTTGGTGCGCGGCTTAACGATGGCGGCAAGCGCGTCGATCCAGTCCTCGCCGTACTCGACGTTACCCTCGATGAGACCCGCCTCGTGCAGCTCGGGGACCATGATCTCGTCGGCAAACTGGGCGTCAGACATGCCGTTGATGTACTCGGCATTGACCCAGTCGAGCTTCTTAGGGTCGAAGGTCGCCGGGTTCTTGGAAATGCGGTCGAGCGAGAACTTGCTGGCCAGAACATCGCGCGGGATGATCGTGGTCTCGCCGTCGAGCGACCAGCCGAGCAGCGCCAGGTAGTTGACGAACGCGTCGGGCAGGTAGCCGGCATCGCGGTACTCCTCCACCGAGGTGGCGCCGTGGCGCTTGGAGAGCTTCTTGCCGTCGGCGCCCAGGATCATAGAGATGTGGGCGAACGTAGGCACGGGCGCGCCGAGGGCCTCGTAAACCATGACCTGGCGCGGGGTGTTGGACAGGTGATCGTCACCGCGGATGACGTGGGTGATCTTCATCATGGCGTCATCGACGACGGTCGCGAAGTTGTACGTGGGCGTTCCGTCGGAGCGGAAGATGACAAAGTCGTCGAGCTCCTTGGCATCGAAGGTCACCTCGCCGTGAACGGCGTCGTGGATGACGACGTCGCCGCGGTCCTCGGGCACCTTGATGCGCAGAACGTAGGACTCGCCGGCCTCGATGCGGCGGCGGGCCTCCTCGGGATCAAGATCGCGGCAACGACGCTGATAGCCCTGGAAGGGGTCCTTGCGCTCCTGCGCGGCCTTACGGTCGGCGTCAAGCTGATCCTTGGTGCAGAAGCAGGGATAGGCCTTGCCCTCGTCCCAAAGCTTCTGGGCAGCCTGCTTGTACAGATCCAGGCGCTCGGTCTGGGCGTAGGGGCCATAGTCGCCGCCCACCTCGGGACCCTCGTCCCAGTCCAGGCCAAGCCAACGCATGGCGCGCAGAATGATCTGCGTGTTCTCGTCGGTGGAGCGGGTGGGGTCGGTGTCGTCGATGCGCAGGATGAACGTACCGCCGTTTGCGCGGGCGAAAGCCCAGTTATAGATAGCGGTGCGGGCGCCGCCGATGTGCAGCTTGCCCGTGGGTGAGGGTGCAAAGCGGACGCGAACGTCTGATGCCATGGAAATCTCCTCGATTGCAGGATGGTTGTCTAACCGCACTAGTATAAAGCAACAATGCAACCTCCGCACAAAGGGCACCGACCCACTCATTGGGGACAGAGTTAAATGACCAGTCTCCAAATGCCGGAGTGTTCCTTCGGCTGGTCATTTAAGCCTGTCCCCAATGAGTGGGTCTGGTCATTTATGTCTGTCCCCAATGAGTAGGTGCGGAAAGGGTGTGAATGTTGGATTTACGCGCTATGATGAGCCCTTGCATACAGAGCCCGGCGGAATGGTAACGGTCGCCGGGACGCGTTTTTGAAAGGACAATCATGTCAGAAGAACTTCGTTCCATCCCACCCCAACACGGATCCTTTGTGTTTACGTCGGAGTCGGTGACCGAAGGTCATCCCGATAAGATCGCTGACCAGATCAGCGATGCCGTCCTCGACGCAATCCTCGCCAAAGAAATAGAGCTGCAGGAGCAGGGCTATATTGCGCCCAACGGCGTGCCCGCCAACGTGGAAAACGTCCGCTGCGCCTGCGAGACCCTCGTGACCACCGGCACCGTCATCGTCGCCGGCGAGATCCGCACCCAGGCATACGTTGACGTGCAGGAAATTGCCCGCGGCGTCATCCGCCGCATCGGCTACAACCGTGCAAAGTTCGGTTTTGACTGCGATACCTGCGGCGTTATGAGCCTGATCCACGAGCAGTCACCCGATATCGCCCAGGGCGTCGACGAGTCATTTGAGACCCAGACCGGCGCCACCACCGACCCGATCGACCTGATCGGTGCCGGTGACCAGGGTATGATGTTCGGCTACGCCTCCAACGAGACCAAGACCCTCATGCCCATGCCGCACTACCTGGCAAGCCGCCTGGCGGAGCGCCTGTCCGCCGTGCGCCACGACGGCACCCTGGCGTATCTGCGCCCCGACGGCAAGACCCAGGTCACCGTGCGCTACGAGGACGGCAAGCCCGTCGAGGTCACGACCATCGTCATCTCCACGCAGCACGCGGCCGAGATCGAGGACATGGGCAAGATCAAGGCCGATCTCATCGAGCATGTCATCGCGCCCGTCATGGCTGCCGAGAACATGCTGTGGGATGGCGCCGACATCTATGTGAACCCCACCGGACGCTTTGTCGTGGGCGGACCCATGGGCGACACGGGCCTGACCGGCCGCAAGATCATCGTCGACACCTATGGCGGCTACGGCCGTCACGGCGGCGGTGCCTTTAGCGGCAAGGACTGCACCAAGGTCGACCGCTCCGCCGCATACGCCGCTCGCTGGGTCGCCAAGAACGTGGTAGCCGCCGGCCTTGCCGACCGCTGCGAAGTCGAGCTGGCCTACGCCATCGGCGTATCCAAGCCGTTGTCGATCATGGTCGACACCTTTGGCACCGCACATGTTGCCGAGGACAAGATCGTCGAGGCCGTTGAGAAGACCTTCGACCTGCGCCCGGGCGCCATCATCCGCGACCTGGACCTGCGCCGCCCCATCTACGAGAAGACGGCAGCCTACGGTCACTTTGGCCGCGAAGACCCCGACTTCACCTGGGAGAAAACCGACCGAGTCGAAGAACTCAAAGCAGCCTGTGGTCTGTAAGCCAGCGACAAAAGCCGCAGCCAAATAGAAACGCACCAAAAAGAGGTACCGGAACAACCGGTACCTCTTTTTTATTAACCGGTAGTGAAGATGAGTCGAGATGGGACACAGGATAGGTCTCCAGCTAATGAATTTTGCAGCACGCGCGCGTCTACCATGTATCCTAAGTTCCGAGGGCTTTAGTATTTGGTCGGTCACGAGTTCCGCACGAGCCGGAGAGCACTTAATGTGCTCTCCGTGCGAGTCAGGACTGTCCGAGCAGGCGACCAAATACTAAAGCCCTCGGAACGGCGGGACAAAGTATGCCCCGCCCCTCGGGACGACGAGATATAGAAGGAGCAGCCATGGCAGGCAAGCCGCAAACACTAGCTACGACCTCGGCATTCGAGATCTTGGGCCCCGTCATGGTCGGCCCCAGTTCGTCACACACCGCCGGCGCCCTGCGCTGCGCCCAAGTTGCCGCCAGCCTGTTGGAAGGCTGCATCACCAAGGTCACCTTTGGCCTGTGGAACTCCTTTGCCCACACCTACCGCGGCCACGGCACCGATCGCGCGCTCGTAGCGGGCATCTTGGGCCTCGATACCGACGACGAGAACATCAAACAGGCCTTTGACCTCGCGCGCGAGCAGGGCCTCGACTATCACTTTGACATCAAGGGTGACGACGCCTCCATTCACCCCAACACCGTCGATATCGAGATGGTCGACGACACGGGCAGCACGGCGCAGGTCCGCGGCGAGAGCCTGGGCGGCGGCAAGATGCGCATCAGCCGCATCAACGGCGTCGGCGTCGACATCTCAGGCATGTACTCCACGCTCTTCGTAGCGCACCAGGACGTCCCCGGCGTGCTCGCAGCGCTCACGAACCTGCTCGCCTACGCACACGTCAACATCGCCTTCTGCCGCACCTACCGCACCGAGGTGGGCGGCCAGGCCTATTCCGTCTTTGAGACCGACGGCGCTCCCGACGACACCGTCGTCCCCATGCTGCGCAAGCTCGACAATGTCGATTACGCCACGTTTATCGAGCTCCCGGGCTCGGCCTCATCGCTCTCCCCCGGCGTCTCGGCCAAGGAGATCTTTGACGACGGCGAGCAGTTGCTCGATGCGTGCGCCGAACTCGGTTTGAATATCGGCGCCGTCATGGCCGTGCGCGAGGCGCGTCTGACCGGCGAGGCCCATGCTATCGCAGCTATGCGCCGCGTGCTCGACGTCATGCGCGAGGAGACCACGGCCCCCATCGCCAATCCGCAGCGATCGCTCGGCGGGCTTATCGGCGGAGAGGCCAAGCTCGTCGATGCCACCTGCCGCAACGATTTAAGCGCAAGCCTGATGGGCCCCGTTCAGACCGATGCCGTGGCCCGCGCGATGGCCGTGCTCGAGCGCTCCGCCACCATGGGCGTGATCGTTGCCGCCCCCACGGCCGGCTCCGCGGGCGTCGTCCCCGGCTGCGTGCTGGCGCTCGCCGATCACCTCCAGCTCGACGACGAACAGGTCATGGATGGCCTCTACTGCGCCGCAGCCATCGGCCTCAACCTCACCACGAGCGCCTGCGTCGCCGGCGCCGAGGGCGGATGCCAGGCCGAGGTTGGAAGCGCTGCCGCCATGGCCGCCGCCGCGCTGGTCCAGATGATGGGCGGCACGCCCGAGCAAGCGCTCGACGCCAGCTCCATCGCGCTGAGCAACCTGTTGGGCCTCGTTTGCGACCCCGTCGGCGGCCTTGTCGAGGTGCCCTGCCAAAACCGCAACGCCATCGGCGTGGCCGCGGCCTTCAGCTCGGCGCAACTCGCCCTCGCCGGCATAAAGAGTCTGGTGCCGTTTGACCAGATGGCACACGTGATGCTCTCGGTGGGCCACGCCCTACCTGCCACGTTACGCGAGACGGCCAAGGGCGGCATCGCACAGGCTCCGGCAGCGCTTTCGGCGTGCGCGAAATGCGGAATATGCGGATAGTGAGCAAAAGCGAACGATAGGTGGGACATATGTCCCACCTATCGTTTATCGCCACCGTTTTCGTAACACAAGCAACTGCGTAATCGCTATAATTCAAGCCCAGTTAAAACACGATGAGCAACAAGGCGAAACTCGAAGGAAATATACACGATGTCGCAAATCGACCGCAGCCAACTGATCCCCGATCCGCAACAGCCCAGCAGGCAGCCCGGAGGAATCCAATCGCCGCGTCCCATCGCGCCAGCCCATGGCGAACAGCACGGAGCGGCAAATACCTCCCCGCGTCCCAATCAGGGCCAGCATCAGCAGCGTCAGCAGCGTTCCACACATGGCGCCGGTCACAACCAGGGCCCTTCGCACACTCGAGTTTCTAACAACCGCGGCCCCGCCGACAACCGATCCGCAAAGGGCAATAAGACGGGCGGCAAGACGGCGTTCTTCGTCGTCCTCGGCCTTGTCGCTATCGTCTATATCGTGGGCGTCGTGGCGTTTTCGCAGATTGCCTACCCCAACACCACCATCGCCGGCGTCGATATCTCGTTTTCCAACGCCTCATCCGCCGCTACCAAGGTCGACTCCGCCTGGAAGCACTACAAGCTCACCGTTTCGGGTGAAGACTTTAGTTGGACCTATCAGCCCGAATCCGACGAGCCCATCGTCGACGGCGAGGCAGCTGCCCACGAGATTATCGGCAGCAACGAGCCGCTGCTGTGGCCTTCGCGCCTGATTGCCTCGCTCGGCGGCAAGAACGTTAGCGCGACCAAAAACGGTACCATCGACCTGGAACAGGACGTCGACCTGTCCATGCTCTCGGACACCTTTGACCAAAAGCAGTTCGAGGAGGATCTGGGTGCCGCCATCGACGCATTCAACGAGGGCCGCACGGGTACCTTTGAGGCATCGAGCTCCTACGACGAGAAGGCGGGCAAGTTCACGATCGAGAAGGCCCGCTCCAACGAAAAGCTCAACCGCGAGCATGTCATTAAGTATGCGGAGATCGAGCTCGCGTCACTGTCCGAGACCGTCGATCTTACGAAGCTCGGAAACGATGCCTACGAGCCGCTCAACGGCACGCTCACCAACGACCAGATCCAGGCCGCATGCGATGCCGCCAACAACTTCCTGGGCGTTAACGTGACCCTTAAGCTCAACGGCAACGATGCCGGCAAGGTCGACGGCAGCTCGGTGCTGCAGTGGATCAGTTTTGCCGACCCCGCGAACCCCACACTCGACACTTCCCAGATCAGCAACTGGGCAGCAGACCTCGCCAATGGCTTTAACACCGTGGGCTCCACTCGTTGGTGGACGCGCGCCGATGGCAAGCAATGTGCCGTCGAAGGCGGTGACTTTGGTTGGTCTATCGATAGCAGCACGCTTGCCAAGCAGGTCGAGGATGCTATTAACAACAAGCAGACCGGCGAGATTGAGATCAATTACTCCCAGAAGGCCGACACCTTTACCGCCAAGGGCGAGCCCGATTGGAAGGCGTATATCGACGTCGACCTGTCCGAGCAGCACGCACGCTACTATGACGAGGGCGGCAATATCGTGTGGGAGGCCAACTTTATTTCCGGCAAACCGGGCGAAGACGCCACCCCCGAGGGCGTGTGGCAGATCAACAGCAACGACGGCGCCACCAAGCTTATCGGCGCCAAGGACCCCAAGACCGGTAAGCCCAAATACGAGAGCCCGGTGAGCTACTGGATGCCATTTGAGGGCAACATGGTTGGCTTCCACGACGCTACCTGGCAAAACGATTCGAGTTTCGATAGTGCCGAATCGTACAAATGGTGCGGTAGCCACGGCTGCATCAATCTGCGCCTGGCCGATGCCAAGGCGCTCCACGACTGCATCAAAGTCGGTCTGTGCGTGGTCGTGCATTCGTAGCACGTCACGCGCAACGCAACAAAGCTCAGCGACACCTACCTTTCGATGCTGAAAGAAACGCGCCTATGCGCCCGCCCCAACCGGTGGGCGCATATACTTATCGCGATATGTTCTATAAAGGAGACGCTATGTCGAATGTCCCCACCATCACCCCGGGCCCCGACGATACCGGGCGCGTGCCGGAAGGCGCATCTGAAACTCTACCGCTCATCACAAGCGCCCCCACGGCGCAGCAAAACGACGGCGAGCAAGGTAACGCCGGAATATCCGACGATGAGGCCTACGCAAAGCTCAAGGCGAAGCGTGCCGAGCGTCGGCGCAAAAAGCTCATCCGACGCGGCATCGCTGCCGGCATCGTGGGCGGCATTATTCTGATTGCCATTATCGCGAGCGTTATCCTCAACTCGCAGCCGCAATCTGCGGACGGACCTGTTACCGACATGGTCATGGAGGGCACCTTTACCACGACCGTCGAGGCAAAAGGACAGCTCAAGCCTATTTCGGCCTCGGTCGTCTCCCCTTCTGTCGATGGCACGGTAGCATCGATCAACGTGCAAGCCGGCCAGTCCGTCAACGAGGGCGACGTGCTCATGACCATTAAAAACGACGAGCTCGATCGCAACGTTGCCGAGGCGCAGCGCGCGGTGACTGCCGCACAGGAAGACCTGAAAAACGCGCAAGCAGCACTTGCCGCCGCACAGGCAGCACCGACGCTGGATGTCGACGGAGCGACCGCCCCGACGGATGTAACCTCCGACGCCAGCGCCGTGTCGAGCGCCCAGCGCAATCTCGCCTCGGCCCAGGCAACCCTGGACCAGGCAAACGCCAAGGCGGCCGAACGCACCGTAAAGGCCCCCAGCTCAGGTAGCATCGTCGAGCTCAACGCCAAAGTAGGCGCCACGGTGACCGGAGGCATGGTCATGGGCGAAGGCGACACGAGCGGCGGCAAGCAGTGCATGCAGATCGCTGACCTCTCCAAGATGAAGGTGACGGTTCAGGTGGGCGAAAAGGACATCGCCAAGATCGCCGTGGGTCAGAGCGCCAACGTTACCTATCCCGCGTTTCCCGATATCGTGAGCCAGGGCACCGTCACGGCTATCGCATCGGTGGCAAACTCCGACGCCGCCAACGGTGGTGGCGGAAGCGTGACCTTTAACGTCGACATCCTCATTGAGGCACCCGATAGCCGCCTTAAGCCCGGTATGACTGCCGAGGTCTCGGTGGTAACCGAGCAGCTTGACGACGTGGTCATGGTGCCCACCATGGCGTTGATGACCGAGGACGGCGAGCACTATTACGTCAACGTGGCCACCGATGACGAAGGCAAGGAAACGCGCCGCGTGAAGGTGACCGTCGTGACGCAAAACGACAACGACGCCGTGGTCGGCAAGACGCAGGTCAAGCGCGACGACCAGGGCAACGAGATCAACCCCGACGTGCCGGTTACCAAGCTGCGCGATGGAGACACCATCGTGGTGGATACCGGCGCAGGCATGACGGCAGACGGCGGCGACAGTATGCCTGCCGATGAGGGCATGTAATGCGCCCCGTCATCGACATCCGCAACGTGCACCGCATCTTTGAGAGCGAGGCCGGTTGCGCTCACATCCTGCACAATGTGAGCCTGGCGGTGGACCCCGGTGAGTTCGTCGCCATCACCGGCCCCTCGGGCTCAGGCAAGTCGACGCTCATGAACATCCTGGGTTGCTTGGACAAACCGACGGCGGGCGACTATTACCTGCAGGGCCTCAATGTCGCCGAACTGGACGATGATGAGCTCACCGAGGTGCGGGCGCTGAGCATCGGCTTTGTCTTTCAGAGTTTCAACCTGCTGCCGCGTCTGTCGGTTATCGAAAACGTCATGCTGCCGCTGTCCTACACCAATGTGCCGCGCAACCAGCGCGAGATGCGCGCCGTGCACGCACTGCAAGCCGTCACGCTACCGGTCGACCATTGGGACCACCGCATATCAGAACTCTCTGGTGGACAGATGCAGCGCGTTGCCATCGCGCGCGCCCTCGTCAACGATCCGCCCATCATCCTGGCCGACGAGCCCACGGGAAACCTAGACTCGACAACTGGGGCACTCGTCATGGAAACCTTCCATAAGCTCCAAGAACGAGGCAAGACCATCGTACTCATCACGCACGACCCGGGCATTGCTGCCGAGGCCGACCGAGCCGTGACCATTCGCGACGGGCGAATCCATGACGGCGCATATATCGCGCATGCGCCGAATACGCTACGCGGCGCCATCAGCAACCTACCCGCGACTTGTACATCTTCCACGTGGCCGAAAGGAGCGAAGGCATGAGCACCCGAGATCTTATCCAAGAAGCCCTGCACTCGCTCGAGGCCAACAAGGGTCGCAGCCTGCTCACCATCCTAGGCATCGTCATTGGCATCGCCTCGGTCATAGCCATGACCTCGCTCATCGGCGGCATCCAAAACAGCCTGGTCAACAGCTTGGGCCTCAACGCGGCCCGCATGGTGCAGATCTACTCGTCCCAAGAGCTCACCGATTCGAACGTCGAGAAGCTGCGCAAGATGGTGCCGCAAATTGAGCAGATCGGCATCGTCGACAGCGCCTATTCCGAGTACAAAGTTGGAGATAAAAGCTATACCGTCATGGCACAGGGCGTCGATAGTGACATGCTCGATGCCGTGGGCGCCAGCAAGATCGTTGCCGGTCGCACCTATAACGACATCGAGTCCAAATCCGGCGCTCGGGTGGCGCTCATCGGCCGCGGCGGCGCCGAGCAGCTGTACGGCAACGAGCAGGACGCGATCGGCAAGACCATCAAGGTCTCGAGCGGAGACGTGCAGATCATTGGCGTTATCGACGGCGGCAACGACTCCATGGGCTCGCTGAGCCTGTACATGCCCCGAGCAACGATCGCCGAGCTCTACGGCGAAGACAATCCATCGTTTCCCAGTGTGACGGCACTCGCCGCCGAGGGCACCGATATGGACGAGCTCTGCAAGACGATCGAGTCCAAGGTGCGCAGCATGAAGGGCATCTCGGAGGACGACGAGTACGACAGCGTGTCGGCAAGCTCCATGAAGAGCGCTATCGATGCCCTCAACTCCTTTATGAGCGCCTTCTCGCTCATCATGGGCGCCGTTGCTGGCATCTCACTTCTAGTCGGCGGTATCGGCATTATGAACATGATGCTCACCAACGTGACCGAGCGCATTCGCGAAATTGGCATTCGCCGCGCTCTGGGCGCAAGCCGACGCGATATCACGGCCCAGTTTTTGGCCGAATCCTCGGCGCTGTGCATCACCGGCGGCATTTTAGGTGTCGTGATTGGCTATCTGCTGGCCTGGGGGCTCACGTTCTTTGCAGCGAGCTCGGGCATTATGAACGAGTTAGGGGCCACTGGGACGATTACGCCGAGCTTCTCCATTACGACCGTGCTGATCGCGTTTGCCGTATCGGTCGGCATCGGCGTGATCTTTGGCTTCTACCCCGCCCGCCGCGCCGCAAAGCTCGATCCAGTCGAGTGTCTGCGCTATCAGTAATGCAATCCCCCTAAGTTGCGGTGAAATAGGGACTGTTTAGGCCGCTAGAAGACCAATTCGGGGGTGCGGACAGAAAGTTGGACCGTGAAGCGGTCCGGACTGGAGGTTCGCATGTACAGCAGGGAGAAGGTCGAGCTCTTCCTCCTGGCGACGGAGGACGGCATGGGGCCCACC
>CALAMK010000008.1:0-20148 GCA_937925735.1 uncultured Collinsella sp.
GCCTGCGAGGGCTTCTTCGGACGCCTCAAGAACGAGTTCTTCCGCTACAGGGACTGGGAGGGCGTGACGGCCGGGGAGTTCATGGGGAGGCTCGAGGCCTACCTCGTGTACTATCGGGACGGGCGCATCAAGAAGTCCCTCGGGTGGCTGAGCCCGATGGAGTACCGCAGGAAGCTTGGATACGCCTAGGCGCGGTCCAAGAAATCGTCCGCACCCCCCCCCGCTTCCTGCGGTTTCACCGAGTTTTTCCTGCTGTTTTGGCGTCAAAAAGTGTGGATGCTTCGGGGGTCCAAAATAGGTCGTTCACTTCGCGGAAAAGTATTCACCTTCGTTTTCGCGCAGACACGAATCCGGCCGCCACAACGCAAAACGGGGCCCGCGCGCAGCGCAGACCCCGTCGTGAGAGGTTATTCCCGGTATATTAGTACTGCTCGATGCCCATGTAGCGACGAACCTCGGGGCTGTGATCGAAGACCTTGCCGCGGGCGGCGCGCAGCTCGCAGCTCATGTTGTAGAAGAAGATCGGCTCCAGGAACGAACGCACGCTGGCAGGCACTTCGCCCACGCCGTACTCAAGCGCATCGAGCACCATGACTGTATCGGTGTGCGTGTTGAGGAACGCAAGAGCGCGCTCCTCCATGGGGCGGCACTCGCCCGCGCCAAGCTGCACAAAGTAGAACACGCCGGGCTCGGTGGCCTCGAAGGGACCGTGGAAATACTCGCCGGAGTGGATGTAGCAGCAGTGCTGCCACTGCATCTCCATGAGCGAGCAGATGGCCATGGCGTAGGTCTGGCTAAAGTTGGGTCCGGAGCCCAGGATATAGAAGAACTTGTGCTGCTGGCAGAGCTCGGCAAAGCGATCGCCCAGCTCGGCGTTGACCTTCTCGCGAGCAGCGGGCAGCAGGGCATCCATCTGCTTAAGGCCGGCGTACATGTCGGCAAGCGCCTCGTAACCCTCCTGCTGGTCGAGCAGCTCGGCAGCCATCAGGGCGCCGATGCCCTGCGGGACCTCGGCCTGCGGCACGCCCTCGCCCCAGGGATAGACCCAGGTAGTCCACTTGCCATTGTCGATCTTGGAGCCCTCGCAGTCGGTGAGGGCAACGACCTCGGCACCAGCGGCCAGCGCCATCTCGCAGCCGTCGACGACCTCCTGCGTGTTGCCGCTGTGGCTGCAGGCGATGACGAGCGACTTCACGCCAAGACTCTTGGGAGCCATCAGGCAAAACTCGCGTGCCGTGTAGACCGTCGAGGTAAACGTAGTGGCCTCGCGCTTGAGCAGCTCGTTGGCCGGCATCAGGTCGATCATCGAACCGCCACAAGCGATCCAAAAGACATTCTCGATCTTGCCCTTGCGCTCGATGATTTCCTGAACCAGATCATGTGCGTTCATCCTGATGTTCCTCCTTGTAGGGCGGCTTTGAGCGACGGCAGCTCGTACCTGCTGTCGTTCTATGTTGTCCTATTTATAACACGTGTAATAACGCCCGTGAAGTCATCTCGGCAAATTTGTTCTATGTTGTTCTATCTGTGGACGTTAGATGTCGAAGACGTAGCGCGAGCCCACAATCTTTTGGCGACCGAGCAGCAGAGGGCGCCCGCCGGCGTCGGTAAAGTACGCCTCCATATAGAAGAGCGGCTCACCGACCGGCACCTCCAGCAGCGGCGCGACCTGAGCATCGGCAAGCGCAATCTCCACGGTGCAGGGGTCGGACTTGAGCGGCGCGCGACCCGAATGCTCGGCAACGAGCGCAAAGATGGAATTGTCCGTGAGGTCCTTGTCGGCAAGCGTCTGCAGATAGGGATGGTCGGCGAGCACAAAGGCGTTGTTCTCAAGCATGACAGGGATGCCGTCGGCTGTGCGCACGCGTTCGACCACGATAAGCTCGCAGCCGGGCTCCACGCCAAAGAACGCCGCATCCTCGTGCGTCGCCGCGACCACCGTGCGCGACACCAGACGCGCACCCGGCACCATGTCGTTGGCAGCACAACCCTCAGTAAAGCTCTGGACGTCACCCTTCTGGCGAATCTTGCGCTTGAGCTTGGGGGCGCACACAAAGGTGCCCCTCCCCTGCTGGCGGTTGAGATACCCCGCACGCGACAGCTCCTCGATGGCGCGACGCACGGTGACGCGCCCCACGCCGTAGGACTTCGCGAGCTCCATCTCGGAAGGAATGCGCGAGCCGGCAGCGTACACGCCGCGCGCGATCTCGCCCTTTAGGTCGTCCATGACCTGCTGGTACAGCGGCACGGCGGACACGTCAGTACGGTCGGTCTTGCTATCGAAAGCCATCGTTACGCTCCATCCCGCGCATGCTCGGACTCAAACTCTTCAATCGCCGCCATAAACTGCTCGCCAAAGGCGTCGGCCTTTTTCTCGCCAATGCCGTTGACCTGGATCAGCTCGTCGCGCGTCTGCGGGCGCAGGCGGCACAGGCCGCGCAGGGCCTTGTCGGAAAAGACCATGTACGGCGCCATCTCAAGCTCCGTCGAGATCTCCTTGCGCAGGGCGCGCAGGCGCTCGAACAGCTCGGCATCGTCACCCACGCGCGGGCGCTGATCTAGCTCGGCCTCCTCGCGCAGCAGATCCACCGCACGGCGGGCGCGGGCCGAGGCCTTGCGCTTGGACGCGCGACGCTTAACGGTAAAGGCAAACGCCTCATCCTCGACCTCGGCGGCACGCGGGCCCAGCCCCACGACCGGGTATTGCCCCTGCGAGGTTGCCAAATAACCGCGGCCGCACAGCTGCCCGATGATGTCCTTAATGCGTCCGACCGATTCGCTCGACAGCTCACCATAGCCACGGTCCTCGTCCAGATGCATCTGGCGAATGCGCTCGGTATTGCCGCCGTGGAGCACATCGGCGATGAGCGACTTACCAAAGCGCATGGGACGCGTGGCCACATAGCGCACAGCGGCGCGGGCCATATCGGTGACGTCCTCGACCTCGAACTGCGTAAGGCAGTTGCTGCAGTTGCCGCAGCCCTCGGCCTCGTCCGTGGTGGTGGCGCCCGCACCGGCCGCTGCCGCATGCTCGGCCGCGGCCTCGTCGCCAAAGTAGCGCAGCATGTATTCGCGCAGGCAGCCGGTGGTATTGCAGTAGCCCTCCATCTGGCTGAGCAGGCGATAACGGTTCTGGAGCGCCCACGCGCGCTGCTCATCGTCGAGCACCTCATCGGCAGCATCGCCGCGATCGATCAGAAAGCGGCGCATGCGAAAATCGTTGCCGTTCCACAGCAAGTGACAGCTGGCCGGATCGCCATCGCGGCCAGCGCGGCCCGCCTCTTGGTAGTATGCCTCGATGCTCTCGGGCACGTTGTTGTGGATCACGTAGCGCACGTTGGGCTTGTCGATGCCCATGCCAAAGGCGTTGGTGGCAACCATCACCTGAATGTCGTCGTCGATAAAAGCGCGCTGGCTTTGCCGGCGGACGTCGTTGCCCATGCCGGCATGGTAGCGGCCCACGCGAATGCCGCTGGGGCCCAGTGCCTCGGCAAGCTCCGCGGCCAGCGCGTCGACCGTCTTGCGGGTCGAGCAATACACGATGCCGCTCTCGCTCGAATGCGCGATCACGTAGTCGCGCACCCAGGCGGTCTTGGCCTTGTCGCCCATCTCCTCGCAACCAAAGTAGAGGTTCTTGCGATCGAAGCCCGTCACTACCGTCGCGGGATTTTGCAGGCCGAGCATTTGCTGGATATCGGCGCGTACACGCTCGGTCGCCGTGGCGGTAAAGGCCGCCACGATGGGGCGCCGCGGCAGCGAATCGATAAACTCGCGAATCTGCAAGTAAGCGGGACGGAAATCCTGGCCCCACTGGCTCACGCAGTGAGCCTCGTCAATGGCCACGAGCGGAACGCCAATGCCGCCTTCGGCCGCGGCCTCCTGCGCAAAGGCTAAAAAGCGCTGCTCGAGCAGGCGCTCGGGCGCCACATACATAAGCTGATAGCGGCCCTCGCGCGCCCGCTTGAGCACGGTATTTTGCTGAGCCGGCGTAAGACTGGAGTTGAGATAGCTGGGTCGCGCACCCGCCGCGAGCAGCGCGCGGGTCTGGTCCTCCATAAGCGACAGCAACGGGCTCACCACAAAGGTGATACCAGGCAGCATGAGCGCAGGCACCTGGTAGCAAATGGACTTGCCGGCGCCTGTGGGCATAACACCCAACGCATCGCGACCGGCAAGAATCGCATCCACCATGCGATCCTGTCCCGGGCGAAACGAGGTGTAGCCAAAATAGGCCCCGAGCGTGTCGAGCGCCATCTGCTGCATGCTATCGGTCATGGTTTCCTAACGTCAGAATCATCTGCCGCCGATTATACGCCGCCACGCGGACCAGCGTCGCCCGGCTGTCAGCCACGCTCATTCTGCGAATAGTCATTGGGGACGTTCTTGAATAACTAGCCATTTAAGAACGTCCCCAACGACTAAGGAGTGTCCCCAGGTGCCGGCACAAAAGGAACGTCCCCAAGTGCCGGCCCGGCAACGTCAATGTTTTATCTCTTGACAAGCACGGAAACGTCGCCGGTTGAGCATAAGTCAGCGAAAACGCCCCTAAGCGAGCAAGGTGACGTGAAAGAGGAGGGAAGCGTACTTCGTACGCGACCGACGATTGAACGTCAGATTGCCGCTTAGGGGCGTTTGCAGCGTCGAGCCGTTACGCGGTTTGGTAAAACCGCGTAACTTACATGACCATAACGTAGCGCGATCCCACGTAGTACTGCTTACCCATCAGGACCGGCTCGCCATTGGGGCCGATAAAGCCGGCACGCAGGTTGAGCAGTGGATCGTGCGGAGCAATGCCCAACTCGGCCGCCTGCTCGGTATTGGCACGAACGGCCTCGACCGTGCGGTAACCAACCGAGACAATCGGCGTTCCGCCAACACGCTCGACCTCGGCAAAAATCGACTTGTCCTCAAGATCGGCCGTCAACAGCTCACGGTAGGCGTCAAACGGCACAAAGATGTTCTCCTCAAAAATGGGCTCGCCGTCGGCCGTACGCACGCGCTTGATGTGCAGCAGCAGCGCGTCCTTCTGCAGGCCAAAGAACTCCATCTCGTTTTGACGTGCCGGCACAATCTGGCGATCGACCACATGCGCGCCCGCCTTCATGTCATTATCGGCACACAGCGCGGTAAACGTCTGCAGCGTCGAAGCGTGGAACTGGCGGTTGATGTGCGGCGTGGAGACAAAGGTGCCACGGCCCTGCTGCTTAACCAGGTAGCCATCGGAGCACAGCTCCTCGACGGCGCGGCGCACCGTAATGCGGCTCACGTCGTACTGCTCGGCTAGCTCAAGCTCGGACGGAATACGCTCCTTGGGTGCATAAACACCTTTCTCGATCGCGTCCTTGATTTCGTCATAAATCTGCTGGTAAAGCGGTGCATTTTTGGGCGTAGGCATATCTAATCACTCTTATTGGAATATCGAAATAACTAATACGTATATAACGTCTAGTTTCATGTTACCTCATATTGATAAAACGATACACCCTCCCTACCAAAAAGCGACAGCTTCATTTTGGTAGGTTTTATCTGGGCAAACGAAGGCCTCCTGAAAGCAGCGAGGCTTTCGGGAGGCTCAAGCGGACAGGATTGCGCCAGGCCGGCAAAATGCCGGTACCCTACTTGCCGTCGTCCTGCTGCAGGCTGTCCTGCTCGCTGAGGCGCGCCTGCCTGCTGGCCATGCGCGCGGGCTTGTCGGGATCGGGTACGGCCATGGGCATGGGCTCGTCGACATGACCGCCCCACCAGCCGCCCACAAAGTTGAGCGTGTGGAACACATTGATCACGGCGCCGGGATCAATGTCACACACCAGCTTGATAATGTCCTGACTCTCGTAGGTCGAGACAACGGCGTGCAGCAGATACATCTTTTCGCGGCTGTATCCGCCGATGACCTCGGCACAGCTAATGCCATGCTGAAAATGGTCAACATAGGCGGTCATGACCTCGTCTGCCTTACGCGTCGTGATCTGCAGCGTCACGCGGTCGTAACGACGATAGAAACTGTCGATGGTCTTGGTCGAAATAAACTGGAACACGATGGAGTACGCCGCCTTGTCCCAGCCAAACATAAAGCCAAAGATCGCCAGGATAAAGCAGTTGAAACCAAAGATGACGCCCCAGATGGTCTTGCCCGTGTGGTTGGAAACCCACAGCGCGATAAAGTCGGTGCCGCCGGTGGATGCGCCGGACTTAAGCGCGATGGCGGCGCCCAGACCCGAGACCACGCCGCCAAAAATGATGAGCATGATCTTGTCGCCCAAAAACGGCGCAAAGTGAAAGACGTTGAGAAACAGCGATGAGAGCACGACCTGCATCATCGAGAAGATGACGAAGCGCTTGCTAATGCCGTTCCAACATAGGAGCGCCACGGGGATGTTGAGCGCGAGCATACCGAGCGAGATGTCGATGTGAACGCCGCCGAGTGAGGTAACGCGATCGAGCAGGACCGCGACGCCGGTGAGGCCGCTCGGAAGCAGGTCGGCGGGCCGAATGAATGCCTGGATCAGAAATGTCTGGAGAACGGCGGAAATTGTGACCGCCACTGCAGTAATGGCGCGGCGGACGATGGTGAGACGGCCGAGCACGAGCACGCGGTCCGTGAGCTGATTGATGGCGTTCGCCACGTAGGCTCCCTTCGAAGGCAGATGTGGTTGTGGGGCATGCCCGCGATTGTAGCATGGAGCGTACGGGGGCGCTTCAATTCACCCTCCCTCGACAACCAAAGCGGGACCAGCAACCCCCACGACCAAAGGCCCAAATTACAAGTGAGTAGACTTTACGCGACCTGCAGTGCACACCCAAAACCGCCACCCCTGTGACCTGCGGTTTTACAAAGGAAGATATGCATTGTGCTCGGCCTACGCCAAAAAGTCTACTCACTTAGCCCGAATCGAAGCCAAACGGATCATAATCGAAACCAAATTGAGCCAGTCCACCGCAAAAAAACGTTTGAACCCGTGCTTCTCGCGGCGGATTGACACTACAAAGCGGCCAAAATGTCGGTAAGCGTGTCGATAACGGCATCGGCTCCCGATTGATCCAGGTTGACACCCTCGTGCGGACGCAGCGCCAGGACTCGGGCGCCGGAGCGCTTGCCGGCCTCGATACCCAAAGGCGAATCCTCGATAACCAGGCACTCGGCGGACTCCACCCCCAGCGCCTCCATGGCACGCAGGTAAATCTCGGGATCGGGCTTAAACGCGCTGCACTCGTGACCGCTGATGGTGTAGTCCAGCACGTCGGCGATGCCGGCAATCCCCACCAGCTCGTCGATCAGCTCGCGATAGGACGAGCTCGCGATGGCGCACTTCACGCCGCGCTCGTGCAGCTCGCGCATCACCGGCTCCGTCTGCTCGTTGAGCAGCTCGGCATACGGAACGGGATGGTCCGGGCTGTAGACCTGCTTGTACTCCACGCGCAGACGCTCGCGCAGCTCAACATCGTCGGGCACCAGCGCCTCCCAAATGGCGGGCTCGTTAGACCCCGAAAGATCGGGAATCTCGTCAAAGTGGAAGCCCTTCTCCTCCATAAACGCCACGCGACGACGGTTGTAGAACCACTCGGTATCGACCAGCACGCCGTCCATGTCAAACAGCACTGCCTTGATCATACGCATCTCCTCCCACCTGCCAAAAAGGGACAGGTTTATTTTGGTAGGTTTTATCTGGGGTTTTATGGCACGACGGACACGCCCTCCCCAAAGCAAAAAAGGGGACGGGGCACAAACCCCATCCCCTCTCAATCAACCCGTAAGGTCTACTTACTAGCGATTAGTAGCTGAGCTTCCACATGTAGCGACGCATGGTCAGCGGGTGCTGACGGGCCTCGGCGATCTGGTTGCCGTACTCGCGCATAACGGCGAGGTGCAGCAGCGGGTTGAAGTAGGTGACGACGCTCGCGGGCACGGCGTCAGCCAGGCCGTAGTCCTTGGAGTCGATCAGAGCGACCTTGGCGCCCATGCGCTCGAGGAAGGTGAGGGCGCGGGCGTCCATCGGACGGGTAGCGCCATCGGACATGAAGAAGACGTAGGGCTTACCCTCGGTGGAAACCTCGAACGGGCCGTGGAAGTACTCGCCGGTGTTGTAGGCGGCGGCGTCGATCCACTGCATCTCGGTGAACAGGAAGGCGGCGTGAGAATAAGCCATCTTCTCGGAGGCACCGGAAGCCATGAAGTAGATCATCTTGTCGTCCTTGAAGTCCTCGGCGAACTTCTTGGCGAGCTTCTTGCAGTGCTGAGCAGCGTTCTCGCAGAGATCGAAAACGTTGGTGAGGCCGGTGATCATGTCCTCGTAGTGGTCATAGCCCTCGGTCTGCTGAAGGATCTCGACAGCAAGAGCGATGGCGTAGCCAGGCTTCTCGCACTTGGCAGCATAGTTGGCGTGGAAGCCGTGAACGATGACGTGGTCGGCGTCGACGGTCAGAGCGGAGCCGGCCTTGTTGGTGAGGGAGACGACCGGGCAGTTGTGCTTCTTGGCGGTCTTGTTGGCCTCGACGGTCTCGGGCGTGGAGCCACCGAGGGAGCAGGTGATCACGAAGGTGTGCTCATTGACCCAGGAAGGCGTGTCGTAGTTGAACTCGTTAGCGGTGAAGATCTGAACGTTCAGCTTGTCCGTGTTGTTGGCCAGGAAGTACTTGGCGGGGTAAAGGTCGGACATGGAAGCACCGCAGCCGACGAAGGCAACGCTGTGGATCTCGTGGTTGGACAGGACGTCAGCGACGATCTGCTTAGGGAGGTTAAGGTCGATCTCGTACATCTGACACATTCCTTTCGATTTTTGCGGCGCCACTTTGCCGGACGCACGCAGGGTTACCGTAATTTGGACCGAGTCGCCGGCCCGTTGAGGATGCGACAAAGGAACTGTCCCTTTGACACATTTAGGGATGGAAGCCTGCCTGGGGTATGGGATGCCAGGCAGGCCCCCGGGGAAAGCGGTTAGACGCTTGGTCGCGACTAGGCCAGGATGCCGGCCGCGGAGAGGGCGATACCGCCCACGATGGCGATCACGAGAAGCCAACCGGTGTTGACGTTCTTCTTGATGAGCCAGTACATAAGGCCGGTGAGGCCAAGGGAGATCATCTGGGGCATCATGCCGTCCAGGATGTCCTGGATAACGACGGTGCCCTCAGCGAACTGCAGCGGGGTGGTGGCGCCGATCAGCGTAGCGATCATGCCGCCCACGGACATAAGACCCACGATGCCGCAGACATACATGAGCTTCTCCATGAGGTCGCCGCCCTGAAGCTTGCTCAGGTACTCGTGGCCGCCCTGATAGCCCATCTTGGCTGCGAACCAAGTGATCAGCACGGAGGGGACGATGGAGATGAGCATGGCCAGGATCGGGCCCATGATGGAGCCCTGCTGAGCCAACTGAACGCCAAGGCCAAAGGCGATAACGCGGATGGTGCCCTGGAAGAAGGAGTCACCGATGCCGGAAAGCGGACCCATGAGGGAGGTCTTGACCGCGTTGATCGAATCGGGATCGAAGTTCTCGGGATCCTTGGCGTACTCCTCCTCCATGGAGGCGGAGAGGCCCAGGATGAAAGCGCTCGTCTGCGGGGTGCAGTTGTAGAACGCCATGTGACGGTGGTAAGCCTCTTTCTTAGCAGCGAGCTGCTTGGGGTCGGACTCGTCCGGATAGAGGCGATCGAGCGTGGGAACCATGCCGTAGAGGAAGCCCATGTTCATCTGACGCTCGTAGTTCCAAGAGGCCTGGATGGCCCAGGAGCGCCAGAAGAACTGGCTGACCTTCTTGTTCAGGGACACGTCCTTGGTTGCGGTTGCCATAGTGTGTTCCTCCTTAGTCTTCGTCGTCTTCGAGCGGATCGTAGTCGGAATCGACACCGGCGGCTGCATGGGAACCGTTGAACTTGAAGCCCATGAAGACGACAGCCAGGCACACACCGATCAGAGCGACCGCGATGACGGACAGGTTGAGGTAAGCGGCGAGCAGGAAACCGATGAACAGGAACGGAGTCATACCCTTCTTGATCATCATGGTGAGCAGCAGGGCCAAGCCGTAGGCGGTCATGATCTTGGTCGAAACGTTAAGACCAGTGGACAGCCACTCGGGAACCATGTTGACGATGGCCTGAACCAGGTCGGTGCCAACAAAGACGGCGAGGAAGATCGGCAGGAAGTACATGATGGCGTACAGACCGGAGCCGGCGCAGATGTGCATACGGTAGGCGGTCTTGAACTTTCCGTTATCGATCGCGCTATCTGCCACATGGGTGAGGGCGGCGATGATGGAACGGAACACGATGCCGAGGAGCTGACCCAGGACGGCGACCGGGATGGCGATCGTCATGGCGGTCTCGGCGGAAGCATCGGTCAGGCACGCAAAGGCAGCGGCCACGATGCCGCCCAGGACCATATCGGGCGGAACGGCGGCGCCGACCTGCACCAGGCCCATGGACACGAGCTCGACGGCGGCACCGACGGCAAGGCCGGTGGGCACATCGCCCAACAGCAGACCGACGAGCGTAGCGCCAACGAGGGGCTGCTCGAAGTTAAGACGACCGAGCAGGCGGGAGTCCCACATGCAGAACACGCCGACGAGGCCGACGAGCACCGCACTGATGAACGTATTCATACCCTTCTCCTTTCAGTCAGGCAAAAGCCTGGTTGATTACAGCTTGGCGTCGATGTCGACGCTCTGATACGTAGGGGTCTGCTGGACGTAGAGCTTGATGCCCATGTCGAGCAGCTGGTTGACGTCGGCCTTCTGGGTGGCGTCGAGGAAGACGGAGCTGTCCTTGCCGCCAATCTGATCGGCACCGTCGTGGTTGGCGGTGGCGCCCAGGTTGATGGCGTCGAGCTTGTAGCCCTGGCAGAACTGCAGCATCTCGGCAGTGTTGCCAAAGACGAACATGACGCGCTCGCCGAGGGTGTTGAGCTTGTCCATCTTGGCGAGGGCACGCTCGACGGTGAAGACGTTCAGGCGCACGCCCTGGGGCTTGGCCAGCTTAAGAGCGCCCTTCTTGATGTCATCGTTGGCGGCAGCGTTGTCGACGACGATGATGCGCTCGGCCTGAACCTTGGTGGTCCAGGTAAAGACGACCTGGCCGTGCAGCAGACGGTAGTCAAGACGTGCGAGGACGATCTTGGCGGGGCCGGAGCTGTGACGGGACGCCTTGGCCTTCTTGGCGGGAGCCGCGGCGACCTCGACCGGCGCGTTGGGGTTGGTCAGACCGGTGCGGGCCTCGTTGATGAGGGCCGCGAGCTCGGCGCCCTTGACGGGGACGGGGCTCATAGCGAGCGTGAGCGCCAGCGGAATGTTGAAACCGCTGACAACCGTGAACTTCGTGCCGTTCTTGGAAAGCTCGACCATGTTGTTGTTGACCGAGCTACCGAGCATATCGGTCAGCACATAGACGGTGTCGTCCGCGTTGAACGTGGCAATCATGGCGTCCACCTTATTGGTGATGGGCTCCTTGTCGTCACGAGCAAGCGACACGACGTGGACGTTCGACACGTCGCCGAGAACCATCTCGAGCGTGTCTTTGGCGCCTGCGGCCAGGCCGCCATGAGATGCGAGAATGATCTGATTCATCTTGCCTCCTCCTTTTCGTTATGGTCATTATAACGTCTTATACGTTGCTTATATTGCTAATTAGTATAAAGACCGTTCGCGGATGAAAATCGACCGTTGACGGGTTTAACGTACTTGAAACGTTGGGGCTAGGTAGGCCGGCGCTGTCTTGGCGACGCCCGATCAGACGCCTCGCCAATCCCCTATCGCACGAAGTACCAGGGGCTTTCCTGCACGGTGGGCTCCAGCGCGATGCCAGTGCGTTCCTTAAACAGATCCATGTCCTGCGATTTCTCCGTCCACCACGCGTTGGGCTTAAAGGTCATGCTCTCAACGACATGACCGACAAATACACTGTTGCGCAGCTTGGAGAAGTCGGTGTTCATGATCAGGATGGACGCGAGCACCAGCACAATGCCCAGAACCTTGATCGCGCCGGCGGGCTCGGCATAGACACCAATGCCCACCAGTACGGTGACGACCGTCTCGAAAGACATTACGACGGGAACTTTCGATGTCTCGAGCCCCATGGACAGACCCTGCATATATAAGATGTAGGCCACAGCTGTGGGGATGAGTCCAAAGCCAAAGAACAGCAGCAGCAGCTGTGGCGACATGGCCGCGGCGACATCCGGCCACGGAGCCGCGATAGCTGCCATAACCGCACCGCCAAAAACAAAACCCCAAAACGTGACAGCCAGCGGGTGGACCGTCTTGGTTGCTATTCGGCTAAACACCGCGAGCGACGCACCACAAAAGCCCGCAATCACGCCCGACGTGACGCCCCAAACCGAAAAATGAAAACCGGAAAGGTCGCCATTGGTCACTGCAAGCACGCAGCCAACGATGTTGAAGACAATGGCAACGAGCTTGTTGGGAGTCACGTCCTCGCGATAAAGCACGCGACCGAGCACGACGCCAAACACCGGCGAGGTATAGAGCAGCACCGAGGCCGTGGACATGCCCACCTCGCCCATGCACTCGTAATAGCAGGTGTTGGCGGCGGCCAAACCGATGATACCGACAAGCGCGCAGGGAACAAGCTCTTTAGGGCTTGCCTTGAACAGGGCCAGCGGACCCTGAGCCACGGTAGACCCCTCACCCGGACGGCAGCCCATAAACATCAGGACCGGCGCCAAGATAAGCGCTCCGACCAACAAGCGAAAGGCAGCCATGCTCTGGGACGAAACGCCCATGGCCGAGATGCCGTTTACAAAGATTCCGATGCTGCCCCACATAAGCGCGGCGACCAGCACCAGCACATAGCCCAGATTGCTTTTCTTCAACGCAGCCTCCTCGATATTGTTTCCAATATGTTTCACACTACGTTATAGTCGTTATATACATTTTTCAAGACACAAATCGGTGAGCGGAAAATCTGTTTCCCCACATACTCATTGGGTAGTCATTGGGGACGTTCTTAAATGACTAGTCGTTGGTTGAGCATAAGTCAGCGAGCGGGTCGCATTTGAGGCAAGGTGGTGTGAAACGAAAGGGCGCTGACCTTCTGGTCGCGCCCTTGAAGTTGAACGCCAGATTGTCCAAATGCGGCCCGCGCAGCGTCGAGCCGTTACGCCGTTCGGTAGAACGGCGTAACTAATACTCAAGCTTCCACATGTAGCGGCGCGTCATGTAGTCCTTGTGGGTGACGGCAGAGAGTGCGCGCATGTAGACGTTGTTGAGGATCGGGGCGAAGATCAGGTGGTTGAAGTACTCGCTCACGCTGTCCTTGATGTCGTTGAGGCCGAGCTCCTTGGCGTCGAGCTGATAGACGCGCTCGCCACCGTACTGGTTGACGAAGCGGATGCCGCGCTCGTCGTTGCAGCGGCTGCGGCCGACGCTGATGAGCTGGAACAGCGAGGTGCGCTTGTCCAGAATCTCGAAGGGGCCGTGGAAGAAGTCGCAGGTGTTGATGGTGCAGGAGTCGATCTGCAGCATCTCCTGCACGTTGCATATGCTAAAGACGTAGGCGGCACCAAAGAGCGGGCCCTGGGCCATGACGTTGATGCAGGGCTTGTCGGCGTTCTGCTCGGCCCACTTGGCAGCGAGCGGACGGGTGTACTCGACGGCCTTGCGATAGATGGGGTCGACCAAGTCGAACGCGGCCATAGCGGTCTCGTACTCGGCATAGCCCTCGGTCTGCTGCGTAAGCTCCATGGCGATCATGGTCACGACGGCGGAGTTGGTGCGGCCCATGCAGGACTCGTCGACGGCCAGGCTATCGTACTGGATCTTGTAGTCGCAGACCTCGGTGAGGGCGGACTCGTCAACATAGATGGCGATGGTGCTGGCGCCGTGGTCCTTGGCGACCTGGGCGGCGACGATGGTCTCCTTGGTGCCGCGCATGGACACGACGACGGCCAGGGTGTTCTCGTTGACGTAGGCAGGGGTTGCGTGCACGAACTCGTTGCTGGTGTAGCTGGAGCTCACGACCTGCGTGGCCTCGTGCTCCATAAAGTACTGGGCAGGATAGTTGCCGCCGTTGGATCCGCCGGCGCCAATCCACACGACGCGCTTGATGCCGCCCTTGTCTGCCTTGTCAGCCAAAACCTGGGAGACGACATCCTTAACCTGTTCCTGAGTAGTCATCGTGCATCAGCCTTTCTTCTCGTTTGATGCTCTCAATGGCATACAAGTTACATACATGTTTTGGTTATGTCGACTAGTTGTATGCTATATTTGTCTTAGATATTTTGCTGATGCGGTTTTCGATAACTGGCTACCAGCGGTTTTGTTGTTGTATTGAATACATGTTTGATTAGGTTAGCATACAAGTTAGATACAGGTTGATCGCATGAACGCTTCATCTAAAAAGAAACTGAGCCAATACGAACGCTTGGCGGGCATGCTGCGCGACCGCATCGCCTCCGGCGCCTACGCACGCGGAGACAAGCTGCCATCCGAGATGGAACTCATGGACGAATCGGGGCTGTCGCGCAGCACCGTGCGCCATGCCCTTAAGGTGCTCGTTGATGAGGGTCTGGTTCGAACCGAGCGCGGGCGCGGCGCCTTTGTGGCCGACACGCCGGCGCTCCACGAGAACAACCTGGTGTTTTCGAGCTATACGGCGCAGGTCCAGGGTCAGGGCATGAAGCCCACCACGCGCACGGTGGACTCGGGCTTTACCAAGGCGGGCGGCAGCATAGCCAAGTTCTTTGATGCCGCCGTGGGCAGCAAGCTCGTCAAACTTGTCCGTCTGCGTTATCTGGACGATGCGCCACTGTGCCTGGAGACCACCTATCTACCACCGAGCTTTGAGGCACTCATCGACCGCGATATCAACGGTTCGCTCTACGCCACGCTGCGCCAGGAATTCCATCGCGCGCCGGCACAGGGACATAAGACCTTTGAGGTGTGCTATGCCTCGCAAAACGAGGCGTTTTTGCTCAACGTTGAGCGTGGGCAGGCGCTGATCCTGATCACCGACTACGTCTACGACACCGACGGCCGCCCGCTCCATGTCTCCAAGCGCATCCAGCGCACCGACCGCGCCAAATACACCGAGCCCATCGGCTAACCTGCCAAAACCACCACAAAGGGGACAGGCACCTTCGTGGTGGTTTTAGGCGAGGAGGTCGGGGAACCAGGTTGGCTTGGGCTGGTTGGGCGTGCGCTCGGCTAGGACCAACTCCATCCAACACATGTCGTACCAGCGGCCGAACTTTTGGGCGCAGCGGTCAAAGGCGCCCACCAGGCGATATCCCATATGGGCATGGAAGTCCTGACTGTTGTGCGTCAGGTACTCGTCGTCCTTGTCGTGCGGCACGGCGATGAGGGCGCACATGTTGGTGATGCCCATCGCAATCAGGCATTGCTTGAGCGCATCGTGCAGCTTGCGGCCCAGCCCGCCGTGGCGCACGTCGCGTGCCAGGTAGATCGATGTCTCGACCGACCAGTCGTATGCTTCGCGGCTGTTGAGCGGACTCACATAGGCATAGCCTACCGGACGCCCGTCCAGCTCCATCACCAAATACGGGTAGCGCTTGAGCGTACGCTCGATGCGCCCGGCGAACTCCTCAACGCTCGGCACCTCGTATTCGCAGGTTATCGCCGTCTCGCGCACATATGGCTCATAGATGGCAAGCAACGCCGGCGCATCATCGGGCGTCGCCAGGCGAATCGTCGGCTCGGACATCTCGGTCATACAACCCTTCTCCCCCAAAAGCAAAGGCCACCCTGCGCCAAACCCAAACGCAAGGCGGCCCCTCGTCATTACATCAGGCTACAGGACAGCCGCCAACGCGTCGATGTCCTCCTGCGTCGTAGCCCAGCTGGTGCAAAAGCGCACCACTGTGTGGGTCTCGTCGTACTTTTCCCAGTACTCGATCGAGGCATGCTCGCGAATGCGGGCCATGTCCTCGTTGGGCAGAATCACAAACTGCTGGTTTGTGGGCGTCTCCAAGAAGAACTGGTAACCGCGCTCGTGCAGCACACGGCGTAGCGCCTGAGCGGTCTCAATCGCCTGTCGACCAATCTCAAAATACAGGCCATCGGTAAAGAGCGCCTCAAACTGGACGCCCGTCAGGCGGCCCTTGGCCAACAGCGCGCCGTGCTGCTTAATGCGCGGAATGGGATGCGCCGGGGCGTGCATGCCGCAAAACACCACGGCCTCGCCGCAAAGCGCGCCGCACTTGGTGCCGCCGATGTAGAACACGTCGCACAGCTGCGCCAGCTCGGGCAGGGTAATGTCGCACTCATCAGCCGCCAGCGCATAGGCCAGGCGAGCGCCGTCCACAAACAGCGGAATCTCACGCTTCTGGCACACCGCGTGAATCGCCGCGAGCTCGGCCTTGGAGTACAGCGTGCCGTACTCGGTCGATAGGCTCACGTACACAGCGCCCGGGAACACCGTGTGCTCGTAGCTCTCGTTTTCGTAGAACACCTGGATATAGTTCTCGAGGTCCTCGGCGTGCATCTTGCCCTCATAGCCGGGGATGGTGAGCACCTTGTGGCCGCCAAACTCGATAGCGCCCGCCTCGTGACAGGCGACGTGGCCAGTCTCGGCAGCAACGACGCCCTCGTAGGGCGCAAGCAGCATGTCGATCACCGTCGCGTTGGCCTGCGTGCCGCCCACCAGAAAAAATACGTCGGCATCGGGGGCCTGGCAAGTCTCGCGGATAAGCTGCTTGGCACGCTCGGTGTGCGCATCGGTACCGTAGCCGGGCTGCGGCTCCATGTTGGTGTCGACGAGTGCCTGCAGCACTGCCGGATGTGCGCCGTGGGAATAGTCGTTGTTAAATGCGAGCATGGCAATCCTCTCTTACCGGATATCGGCCAGATGATTCAAACGGAGCTATTGTACGCCGTTGGGATAGGCAATACGCGCGGCAAGGCACTCAAGCGCCAACACCAGGGCAAAGCCGCAGCTCACGTCACTCAAAAAGTGCGCCCCGATCACGATACGGCCAAAGGCGACGAGCGCCGCGACCACAGCCGCCGTCCAAAAGGCCACGCGGCGGCACGACGGTTTTTCCTTAAAGGCCGCCGCGGGAAGCCCGGCGAGCATAAGACCGATCGCCGCGTGCGCCGTGTGTCCGCTCGCAAACGACTTGAAGCCGTCCTTGATCACGCCGGCGGCGATATAGGTCCACTTGTCGGGGTTGCCGATCACCCACCACGGCTGAAAATTGAGCCCCGGCGTGACCTCGATCACGCGCATGCGCGGACGCGACCACAGCGGCTTGACGATCACGTTGAGGATAATGGCTTGAGCGACCCACACGGCAAGCACCATCAACGCCCAACGCGTGAGCTCGTCGGGCTCGGTCGTGCGCGTGAGGCGATAGACGATGAGGTTGGCGGCGATGACCAGCGCAAACGTCAGCACCAACTGAACAGCGATGAGTTTGCCGCCAACCTTCAGAGACGAAACGATCTCATAGCCGGCCAGGCCAACGTTGACGAGGATGCCGAGCACGGCGAGCCATTTGCTCCCCCTGGAGTCGGGACGCACCGCGCGCACGAGCATAACGCCCGCGACGCTTGCCGTCAGCTCGAACGGAAGCTCGCCGGCGGCCTCGATAAAGCGGCCGTACATGCTGCCGATGTTGAACAGCGCACTCGAGATCTGATAATCGAAGAAACTGCCCACGCCCAGACAAAGGGCAAGGATAACCGCGATAGCAGCGGCGTCTTTCTTATAGATGTACCCGAACATGCTTTCCTTTCGGTCGGGCGAAGGGCGATCAACCTGCAATGTGGGTGAGACGAAGATGGCTTTGTCCCGTAAATACCCTTACAGGTTGAGCATAAGTAAGCGAAAACGTTCCATTTGTGGCAAGGTGGCCCGAAGGAGGAGGGAAGCGTACTTGCGTACGCGACCGACGAGTGAGGGTCAGATTGCCCAAATGGGGCGTTTGCAGCGTCGACCCGTTAATCGTCGTCGCTGGCACCCAACTGCTGCAACAGCATGAGTGCCGCGGCCACGGGGCCGGTACCGTCGTTGGCGTCGAGACCGCGACCCAGGCCGCTGCCCGCGCCGGCGCCCGCCTTGTAGGGCACCGACAGTTTGCGGCTCTTGGGGAAGTTCACCGCGCCATAGCGAGTCTTAAGCTCAAAGGCCACCTTCTTGGGCACGCCGACGCCCAAAAACGTGATGCGTCCACCGCTGAGCGTGACACTCTCGAGCCCCAGGCGCTCGCCGCGGATACGGATGCGCGCGCGGTTGAACAAGTTGAGCCCCGCCAACGGCAGCTCGCCATGCGCGGCCTCGGTCTCTTCCTGCACCTCATCGATGCTCTCCAGGTCCTCGGCCGCTGCGAGCTTACGGTACACGAGCACGCGCTGATCCACCGCCGGCAGGTACTCCTCGGACAAGAAGTAATCGGCCGGCAGGTTAATGCCCACGCTCGCCGCCTCCACGCCGGCATCGTCATCGCCGCGCGCCTCGGCCACGGCCTGGCCCAGCATCTGCGTAAACAGGTCAAAGCCCACGCTCGACAGGTTGCCGTGCTGCTCGGCGCCCATAAGCGAGCCGGCGCCGCGGATCTCCAGGTCGCGCATGGCAATGCGCATGCCGCTGCCCAGGTCCTGGAACTCGGAAAGTGCGGTCAGGCGCGCCGTCGCCTCCTCGGTGAGTGGCAGCTCGCCCGGGAACATAAAGTACGCGTAGGCCTGCGTGGCAGAGCGACCCACACGACCCTTGAGCTGGTAGAGCTGCGCCAGGCCCAGACGCTGCGAATCCTCGATGATCAGCGTGTTGGCGGTCGCGTTGTCGATGCCGCTCTCCACAATGGTCGTGGCGATGAGCACGTCGATCTTTTTGGTCGCGAACTCGATCATCACGTCCTCGACCTCGCGCGGGCTCATCTTGCCGTGCGCCACGCCCACGCGCGCCTCGGGCGCGGCCTCGTGTACGCGCGCCACGGCGTCGTCGATGGTCTTGACGCGGTTGGACACGTAATACACCTGACCGCCGCGGCCCACCTCCAGGCGAATCGCCGCGCTCACCACATCGGGGTCGTACTCCCCCACGTGCACGATCACGGGACGACGCCCAGTCGGCGGCGTCGTGATCAGGCTCATGTCGCGCACGCCGCTCGTGGCCATCTGCATGGTTCGCGGAATAGGCGTTGCCGAAAGCGTGAGCACGTCAATCTGCTCGCGCAGGTTCTTGAGCTGCTCCTTGTGCTGCACGCCAAAGCGCTGCTCCTCGTCGATGATCACCAGGCCCAGGTTCTTGGGGTTCACGTCGGCCGAAAGCAGACGATGCGTGCCGATGAGCACGTCGATCGTGCCCTCGGCAAACGCCTTGAGCGCGCGCTTTTGCTGCGCCGGGGTGCGGAAGCGGCTGAGCACTTCGACCTCGAGGCCAAACGGGGCAAAGCGCTCAAAGAACGTCTCGTAGTGCTGCTGGGCCAGAATGGTCGTGGGGCAGAGCACCATGACTTGGCGGCCGGAGTCCACGCACTTAAACGCCGCGCGCAGGGCAACCTCGGTCTTGCCAAAACCCACGTCGCCGCACAGCAGGCGGTCCATGGGCTTGGGCGCCTCCATATCGGCCTTAATGTCGGCGATGGCCTCCAGCTGGTCGCGCGTCTCGTCGTAAGGAAAGCTCTCCTCCATCTCGATCTGCTCGGGCGTGTCAGGCGGGCAGGCGATACCCACGATTGATGAGCGGCGCGTATACAGGTCGACCAGGTCAAACGCCAGCTTTTTGGCGTTCTTGCGCGCCTTGTTGGTGGCCCGCGTCCAGTCGGCGGTGTTGAGCCTGGTCAAGCGCGGTTTATCGCCGTCGGGACCAACGTAGCGCGTAATGCGGTCAACCTGCTCCAGCGGCACGTAGAGCTTGTCGCCATCGGCGTATTCCAGCAAAAAGTAGTCGCGTTCCTTGCCGCCCACTTCCTGGCGCGCGATCTCGCTAAAGAGCGCGATACCGTGGGTAGCGTGCACCACGTAGTCGCCCGGCTTAAACGGGAAGGTGATCTGCGTAATGTCCACCTTGCGGCGGCTGCGCGCGCGGTTGGCATCCATACGGGCGTTGAGGTCGGCGATCGAGAACACGGCCAGGTTGGCATCGGGCACCACCACGCCCTGCGGCAGGGCGGCATCGACAAAGGTCACGCGCCCGCGCGAGATGGTGGGCACGGCGGCACCGGCGGCAGCCTGGGCCGCGCCC
>CALAMK010000009.1:0-22846 GCA_937925735.1 uncultured Collinsella sp.
TCATATGAGCGAAAGCCCGCCAGAGCGAGCAAGGTGCCTTGAAACAAGGCGGCATTGACCTTCTGGTCATGCCGCCGAAGTTGAAAGGCAGATTGCCGCTCTGGCGGGCTTGCAGCGTCAACTGGTTACGCGGGTTGGTAAACCCGCGTAACCCCCTAGTACATCTTTGCGCCGGCGGGGATGGAAGCGTCGAGCTGGATCAGGTTGAGGCGCTCCTCGCCCTCCTCCTCGTGGATGGCGCTGATCAGCATACCGCAGCTGGGAATACCCATCATCTTGCGCGGAGGCAGATTGGTGATGGCGAGCAAGGTCTTGCCGACCAGGTCCTCGGGCTCATAGTAGCCATGGATGCCGGAGAGGATGGTGCGGTCGGTGCCGGTGCCGTCGTCGAGCGTAAAGTTCAGCAGCTTCTTGGACTTCTTGACGGCCTCGCATGCCTTGACCTTCACAGCGCGGAAATCGCTCTTGGAGAAGGTATCAAAGTCGACGAATTCCTCGAACAGCGGCTCAACGGCGATCTTGGAGTAATCGAGCGTGGGCTTGAGCGGCTTGACGAACGGGCTTGCGGCGTTGCCGGCCTCGGCAGCCTTGGCAGCGGCGGCACCGGACTGGAAACCCTTTTCGGGCTTCATGTGCGGGAACAGCAGGACGTCGCGAATGGAAGCCTGGTTGGTGAGCAGCATGACCACGCGATCGATACCGATGCCGATGCCGCCCGCGGGAGGCATACCGTACTCGAGGGCGCGCACGTAGTCCTCGTCGTACTCCATAGCCTCGTCGTCGCCGCCGGCCTTCTCAGCCATCTGGGCAGCAAAGCGCTCGGCCTGGTCGACCGGGTCGTTGAGCTCGGAGAATGCGTTGGCGTACTCGTGGCCGGCGATGACCAGCTCAAAGCGGTGCGTCAGGCGCGGATCGTCCTCAAAACGCTTGGCAAGCGGGCTGACCTCGATGGGGTAATCGCATACGAAGGTCGGGTTGACGATGGTGTCCTCGCCCAGCTCATCGTAAATCTCGGCGATGATCTTGCCAGCAGTCCACTCGGGCTTAATCTCCAGGCCCTTCTCGCGTGCGGCGGCGGCAAGCTCCTCGACCGGCGTGTCGATGGTGACCTGCTTGCCGAGCACGTCCGAGACGATGTCGGTCATGGGACGGCTTGCCCACTCACCGGAAAGATCGATGGTCTGACCCTGGTACTCAATGACCTCGGGGTTGCCGATGGCCTTGTTGGCAGCCTTGATGACACCCTGGGCGAGCGCCTTCATGCCCTCGAGGTCGGAGAAGGCACGGTAGGCCTCCATCGTGGTGAACTCGGGGTTGTGGGTAAGGTCCATGCCCTCGTTACGGAAGATGCGGCCAATCTCGAAGACACGCTCAAAGCCACCGACGATGCAGCGCTTGAGGTGCAGCTCGGTAGCAATGCGCAGGTAGCACTCTTGATCGAGCGCGTTGAAGTGCGTGATGAACGGCTTAGCCGTAGCGCCACCCTGGATAGTCTGCAGAATGGGGGTCTCGACCTCCATGTAGCCGTCGGACTCCATAAAGCGGCGGAAGGTGGAGAGAATCTGCGAGCGCTTGCGGAAGGTCTCGCGAACATCGTCGTTGGCAATCAGGTCGACATAGCGCTGACGATAGCGGGTCTCCTTGTCGGAGAGGCCATGGAACTTCTCGGGCAGCGGGCGAACGACCTTGGAGAGCAGCGTCGCGCTCTTGGGGGCGACGGAAAGCTGGCCACGCTTGGTGCGCACGACCACGCCGGTCACGCCCAGGATATCGCCCAAGTCGAGGGCCTTAAGCGTGCTCCAGGCCGCCTCGTCCATGTCGTTAATACGGCAGAACAGCTGAATCTCGGCGGTAGCGTCGCGCACGACGATAAACATGATCTTGCCCTGACCGCGCTTGGCGACCACGCGGCCGCCGATCTTCACGACGTCCTCAGTATCCTCGCCATCGGCAAGATCGGCATATTTGGCCTCAATGTCAACGACATAGTCCTCGATCTCGGAGTGCTCGGGATAGGGGTTCTGGCCCGCCTCGAACAGGGCGGCGCGCTTTGCCAGACGCGTGGCGCGCTCGTCGTTGAGCGTCGAGGCCCGATCGGCGACGTTCTGGTTCTCTGCCATAAGTTAGCTCCTCAAACTAAAACGCTCCCCAGGATTCGGTCCCAGGGAGCGAAAACATACCTTTACGCGGGACCGTGGTCTAGCGTGCGATCTTGGCGATGGTGTAGACGCGGGTCTTGCCAGAAGGCGTAACGACCTCAACGGAGTCGCCCTCGCCGTGACCGATGATGGCGTGACCGACCGGAGACTCGTTAGAGATCTTGTGCTCGAGCGAGTTGGTCTCGGTGGTACCGACGAGCGTGACTTCCATGACCTCACCGTTGGGATCGATCAGAGAAACGGTGGAACCGATGGAGACGGTCAGATCGCCCGTGGTGGCAGCAACCTGAGCGTTGGCGAGGATGGCCTGAATCTCGGCAATGCGAGCAGCATTCTGGGCCTGCTTGTCCTTGGCGGCATCGTACTCGGAGTTCTCCGAAAGGTCGCCGAACGCGCGGGCTTCCTTGATGTCCTCGACGATCTCCTTGGCGTAATCGCCCTCACGCCAAGCGAGCTCCTCGACGAGCTTCTGGCGGCCCTCAGCGGTCAGTACGATCTGGCTTGCGTCCATACGGATATCTCCCCAACTATGATGTAACGATCAACTGTCAACAAAACGAAAAAGACCGGCTAGCCTGCGGGCAAGCCGGTCAGGTGCTCACCCCAAAGGGATGGGACTACTCTGCGTCCGCGTCGCTGTCCTCTGCCTGCTTTTTCTTGGCAGCAGCGAGCTTGGCCTCGAGCTCTGCGATCTCCTTGTCCTCCTTGGACTCCTCGACCACAACGTCCTCGGCCTGCTTGGTTTCGCCCTTATCGTCGCCCTCCATACCCTCGCGGATATTCTTGACGGTAGAGCCGAGAGACTTGCCGAGCTTCGGCAGGTTCTTAGGCCCGAAGATGATCAAGACAACGACGAGAATAATGATGAGCTCAGGAGCCCTCAGTCCAAACATGTAGACCTCCACAATACAGCGAGACAAGCTCGAATGAGTATACCGCGGGTGCCGCGGTATCACAACAATAGCTAAAAAAAGGGACCGCAAGAAGCGGTCCCTTCTCATGCTCTGGTCGGGTTGACTGGATTTGAACCAGCGACCCCTGCGTCCCGAACGCAGTGCTCTACCAAACTGAGCCACAACCCGTTAGCTCGACTATAGTAACAAAGATTTTCGTCGCGTGCTAGAGAAATTTTTATTTCTTTGGCGCGTCGATTTGAACCGTGTTGGGAATAAGCTCAGTCGCGCAGGCCCACCAGCCATTTTGCTGGGCAGCTCCCGCAAGATGGGCTGCTGCAGCGACGGTATCGCAAATGGCAAACGAGCAAGCACCCGAACCGCACACGTCCACGGCAACGGTTCCCTCCTGTGCGCGCAGCCAGTCGAGAACTGCCTGGATCCGCGGCTCCATCTGCGCGGATATGACGCCCAGATTGTTATGAACGAGCGCATATGCCGCCTCGGCATCGCCGGCGCGTAAGACAGAAGCAATCGCATCGGGTTTTTCCGCGGGCACCGGGCTCTCATCAAATCGTCGATACGCTTCAACCGTTGAAACGCTCGTCTCGTGCGGTTTGACCAATACGACAGGTGTCGCCGGAAGCACAGGATACTCAGTGGCCAGCACATCTCCCCCGCCGACGTAGAATGCGGGACTCGTGTGCAAAAAGAACGGCACGTCGGCGCCGATACCGCGAGCGATGTCATCGAGCGCGGGGTCGGCGCGGTCGATACCCCACAGCTCGGCCAAGGCAACGATGACCGCAGCGGCATCCGTCGAGGGGCCTCCCAGGCCGGCGCACAGCGGGATACGCTTTTCGATCGTCACGCACACGTTGGCATCGCGACCGTAACGCTCGGCCATAGCGATTGCCGCCCGATAGGCCGTATTTTTTTGCATGGGAAAATCGGATGCCGGAACCGTCTGGACGGTCAACGCCTGCGCCGGCGTGACCGTCACGGTATCGGCTAGACCGACGGCTGCCATCAGGGAATCGACCCTGTGATAGCCGCGGGCGTCGCGCTCGGTATGAACCCCCAGATAGAGGTTAATCTTTGCCGGCGCGGTAAGGATGAGGGACCGATCGGTCACCGTTAGTGCTCCTCGAGCTGGTTGCCGAGCGGGGTAAAGATATGTTCGCCGCTCTCGGGGTCGAACAGTTCGACCTGGCCGGTAAGGACATCGATGTACTGGTAGGACTGACGCGATTTGCGGCCGCGACGCTCGTCAACCTCAACGATAAAGACAGCGGGGTGGACGCTCTTGATGGTGCCCATGCGCTCGATGACGCGGGTACGGCCCATGTTGGCCTTAACCTTGACGCGATCGCCCACCATATCGGTCAGCTTCTCGTGGATGTCGTCGACGTGATTGACTTCCATCTCTTCCATGAATAGGGCCTCCAGAGGGTGCAATTCAAAAAGGGGATAATACCCCTAAGATAGACAAAACTCTAATACTATAGCACCCTGCTGCAGCCATACGCAAGCAGCTAAAAAAGCCCGGTCCCAAATTGACTACTTACAGATTGTCTGTGTCCAGGACGATGGTGAACGGACCGTCGTTGACCAGGTCGACCTTCATATCGGCGCCAAAGATACCGTGCGCCACATGCTCAACGTCCTGAGCGACGAGTGTCAAAAAGTACTCGTAAAGTTCGTTAGCGACATCGGGCGCGCCGGCGTCCGTAAACGATGGACGGCGGCCGTGGCGGCAGTCGGCAAACAGTGTGAACTGCGACACCACGAGCACCTCGCCGTCGACATCGTCCAGTGCCAAGTTGGTCTTGCCGTTCTCGTCCTCATTGATGCGTAGCCCGCGGAGCTTGCCCCACAGCTTGTCGGCTTCGGCGCGTGTGTCGCCGTGGCCCACGCCCAGCAGCACCAGGTAGCCGCGTCCAATACGGCCCACGCACTCGCCGTCGACTGTCACGCCGGCGTTGAGCACGCGCTGTACCACCGCACGCACGGCCTACTCCT
This sequence comes from uncultured Collinsella sp., assembly GCA_937925735.1. GTDB lineage: Bacteria > Actinomycetota > Coriobacteriia > Coriobacteriales > Coriobacteriaceae > Collinsella. Next base: position 5,075 of record CALAMK010000009.1, read on the forward strand.
CGCCCGTCAGCTTAGCGGACAGATGCTCGAGCGCATGGAAACGATGGCTGATGGCGTTCTTCTCGTCCGTCGTGAGCTCGGCCATGGTCTTGCCCGGCGTATCGACCGGCAGGAACAGCGGGTCGTAGCCAAAGCCGTGATCGCCGCGGCCCTCGTGCGCGATAACGCCCTCGCAGGCGCCCTCGCCATAGGTGACCAGGCCGTCCGTATCGATAAGCGCGACGACGCTCATAAAGCGCGCGGTACGATCCTCGTCTGCTACGCCTTCCAGGTTAACGAGAAGCTTGGCGTTGTTGGCGGCATCGTCGCCATGCACGCCCGCATAGCGCGCGCTATACACGCCCGGCTCGCCGTCCAGCGCGTCGACGACCAAGCCAGAATCGTCGGCGATGGCCATAAGGCCCGTCTCCTCAACGGCAGCCTGCGCCTTGATGATGGCGTTCTCCAAAAACGTCGTGCCGTTTTCCTCGGGGTCCTCAAAATCGCCCAGCTGACCGAGCGCCACAAAGCGCACCTCGGGCATGACCTTGCCCAAAATGGCCTCGATCTCGGTGAGCTTATGGGCGTTGCCGGTTGCCACGACGATGGTCGCCGCCGGGTCGAGAGTGTCGATGTCAATCTTCTCAAGTGCCATAGCTGGCCTCCTTTGTCTCTATAGCAATGCCGAGTTGAGGACGACGAGGACTTCGGCCTCTCTCCCGTCTCAATCAACGGCAGTCTTATACTTCGACGTTTTCCCAGATAAAACCTGCCAAAATAAACCTGTCCCTTTTTGGCAGGTTAGGCGAGGGCTTGGCGCTGAAGCTCGATGAGCTCGGCGATACCCTTGTCACCCAGGTCGAGTAGGGCGTTGAGACGCTTGCGATCGAAGGGCGCCTGCTCGCCGGTACCCTGGAGTTCGATCATCTCACCGGAATCGGTGGCGACGAGGTTCATGTCGACCTCGGCGTGGCTGTCCTCGGAATAATCCAAGTCGAGCAGGGTGTTGCCGTCGACGACGCCCATGGAAATGGCGGCAACCTGGCCCGTGAGCGGGATGCGCTCGAGTTTTCCCGCCTCGACCCACATGGCAAGGGCGTCGTGCAGCGCCAACCAGGCACCGGTAATGCTCGCCGTACGCGTGCCGCCATCGGCCTGGATCACATCGCAGTCGACGGTAACGGTGTACTCGCCGAGCGCCTTCATGTTGACGACGGTACGCAGGCTGCGGCCGATAAGCCGCTCGATCTCCATGGAGCGGCCCTTGCGGTTGGCATGCTCGCGCTTGCAGCGTTTACCGGTCGAGGCCGGCAGCATCGCATATTCCGCCGTTACCCAGCCGGCCTTGGCGCCCTTGCGCCAACCCGGCACACCCTCCTCGATGGTGGCGGCGCACAGTACGCGCGTGTCGCCGAACTCCGCCAGGCACGAGCCGTGGGCGTGCTTCATGACGCCGCGGGTGAGCTTAACGGGGCGCAGCTCGTTGGCGGCACGGCCGTTGGCGCGGTTGACCTGCATGTATTCCATGGAACTATCCTTTCGGCAAAAGATGTGGCGAGGACTCCGGCGACATTGCGTGCCTAACCGAGTTCGTCGATATCGACATGCTCGATGCTTTTGAGCGGCTGGCCAAAGATAAAGCTACCCGCCACCGCAAACTCGGCAATGTTGTCAGACGTGGTGGCAAAGCGATGCTGTGGCTCGGCGGTATCGCCCGCCAGCTGCTCACGGCGCGTGAGGATATCGGTCAGCTCGCGGGTGGTCTCCTCGGCGGAGCTCACCACGCGCACCCCGGGTCCCAGCGCATGTCGGATGGGACCCACCAGCAGTGGGAAGTGCGTACAGCCGAGCACCACGGTATCGATGCCGCGATCGTGCAGCGGCTCGACTGTGGCGCCGACCAGCGCGCGAACGGCTGGCGTATCAAAAATATCCTCGTTCTCGAGCCACTGCTCCTGCAGATGCGCGCCCGAGGCGAGCTCGTGCTCGACAACCTCGACAAAGCTCGAAGCCGGGCAGCCATACACATCGACACCAGCATCCAAGTCCTGGATGGCGCGCGTGTAGGCGCCAGAGCGAATGGTGAGGTTGGTGGCGAGCACGCCGACGCGACGCGTACGCGTGCTGTTGATGGCGGCACGCGCGCCCGGGGCGATCACGCCGATCACGGGAACGTCGAGCACTTGCTGAGCCAGACGCAAGGCCGCGGCGGTCGCCGTGTTACAGGCGATGACCATGATCTTAACGTCGTGCCTCGATAGCCAGCGGCCCGCCTGCAGCGCAAACGAGCGAACCTCGTCCTCGGTGCGGGTGCCATAAGGGCAGCGCTTAGTGTCACCGAAGTAGTAGACGGACTCGTGCGGAAGCGCCGTTGCGATCGCGCGCGCAACCGTCAGGCCGCCCAGGCCCGAGTCGAACACGCCGATCGGACGCGTGTCCCCGGCCAGATTATCGATATCGGACATTACCTCACCAGATTCTCTCTCGAAAAATGCGACCACTCGTGATGCGTCGCGCTACGAACGGGCTGCGACCAGCAGCTCGGCCGTTGCCACCCAACCGTCGACAATCTTGCCGCGCGTAATATAGGCATTGTCGCAGGCGTCCAAGAACTCCGGGGCACCGGCGCTCGTCAGACCGTTCTCGACCAGGCAGAACATGCCAACATGGCCGGCCATGTAGAAGTCGGACTCGGAGTCGCCGAGCGCGAGCGTCTCCTCGCGCTCGATCCCCAGGTGCTCGCAGAAGCGTGCAATGGCAACGCCCTTGTTGAGACCCGCCGGATTGATGTTGAAGGCGCGGCCGTCCTCGACGCGATTAAGCTCGAGCGTCGTCGGCTTGGACAGGTGAGTCAGATGACCGTTGCAAGCCCAGACCAGACCGCAGCCGGCCTCGTCCAGGATGGCCTGGACCTCATCGTCGGGCACATCGCCGCGCATGCCGACGGTGACCTCACGGTACTTGTAGCCGGTCGACATGTCGTTGTGGTACTCGATCTTGTGCGGCCAGCGGGCAAGGATCTTCTCGCACACGCCGGTCTGCTCGATCACCTGGTGCGGTGTGAGACCGCAGGCGGGGTCGTAGGGCATGTCGCCCGTCAGGTACTCCCAATCGTTGGCCTTGAGGTCGTACATGACCAGGCCGCCCATCTCGCCGATGTAGGAGTTGAGACCGAGCACGCGGGCGTCCTCATGGATCATGGTGCGATTGCGACCCGAGGTGGGGACCACCTGGATGCCGGCACGAGCGAGCGCGACAACCGCCTCGACGAGCTTGATCGAAGGATTGCCGTCGTTATCGCGCAGCACGCACGAGCCGGGGGCGAGCATCGTGGCGTCCAGATCGGTAAAGACATACTTGACCTTGGCAAGGCGCTCGCGCATCTCGCCCGAAAGCTCGGCAACGGTCGGCAGGATGTTGTGGGACATGGTCACTCCGTTTACATAGAAGGGGCTGGTCTAGGCGTCGTACGCCGCAAGGGTGCGCTTGAGAATCGAACCGTCGCGCTCACAAGGCTCGGGTCCGTTCTTGCGCAGCATACACTCTTCCTCGCCCTTACCGGTCACGATGACCACGGCAGGACGGACAGTTTCGCGCACGGCAGTCTCGATAGCGGCAACGCGATCAGTCACGATTTGCCAGTTATCATTTCCCTGCGCTTGAACGTTGCGCGCGATCTCGGCGCAGATGTCCTCGACATCCTCGGGGCCGGGGTCATCCTCGGTAATCACGATTCGGTCGGCATACTTGCCAGCGGCGATGCCCATCGTGGTGCGTCGATCGACACCCTTACCGCCCGTAGCGCCAAATACAACCGCCAGCTCGCGCTCGGGATAGTTCTCGCGCAAGTCGCGCAGGAGTGTCTCGAGGCTCATGCCGTTATGTGCAAAATCGACGATGCCCAGGATTTTGCCCGATACGGACGGATAGAGCTCCATACGACCGGGAACGAAGACGCCCTCAAAGCCATGGACGATACCCTCTTCGGAAATGCCCAGGGCCTCGGCGCAGGCAATAGCGGCAAGCGCGTTGGACACATTGAACTTAACCGGCGTGGGAATCACAATGTCACGCGTAAAACGGGGCGTGCGCACCGTTGCCACCACGCCGCAGTCGCCATTGCGAATCGCCAGCGCAAGCACGTCGGCACGCTCGTCGGTCAGGGAGAACGTCACCGTACGTTCGCAACGAGATGCCGCCTCGAGCACGCGATCGACCTTATCCATATCGAGATTGACCACGGCAAAACGGCTCTGCAAGAAGATTTTGAGCTTGCTGGCAAAGTAATCCTCGAGCGTCGGATGCTCAATCGGCGAAATGTGATCCTCGCCGATATTGGTAAAGGCGCCGACTTCAAAGTCAATCTTGTCCGTACGCTCGTATTTGAGGCCCTGACTCGACGCCTCCATAACCAGCCACGGGGCACCCGCCTCCGCAGCATGTGCGATGCGAGACTGCAGCAGGAAGGATTCGGGGGTCGTCAGCTTGGAAGGGCCCGTCTCGATGCCGTCATCGAACTCAATGCCCGTATTAAGAGCGGGTCGATGACAGCCCGTAAGCTTGGCCTCGTTGGCGAGGATGCCGCGCAGATAAAAGCTGCAAGTCGACTTGCCCTTGGTGCCTGTAAAGGCGCAGACCTTCACCTTACCCGACGGGTGCCCATAAAAGGCATCTGCCACCACGGCGAGCGTGCGACGAATATCGCTCACAATCACCGCGGGAAGATCAAACTCGTAATCGACCTCGGAAACGTAGGCCACGGCGCCATCGGCGATTGCCGAAAGCAGGTACTCGCGCTTAAACGCACGGCCCTTGCAGACAAACAACGTGCCCGGACGCACCTGGCGCGAGTCATCAGTCGCAAACTCAATGCGCTGGTCGCACGAAGCGCTCGGTCTGGAAACAACAAGGTCATCTTCCTCGAGCAACTCTATATAGCGCATCAGAGTTAGCTTCTCTTGTGTCGGACTCGACATACAAAGACCTCTCTCGCTAAATTCAGCCTTAAAGGGCAGAAGACGTCCCGCGGCAGAAACGATGAAACATTCTGTATTATCAACCATCCTAATATGCCACCTGACCTTGCACGCATCACAGCCTTCTAAAAAATTGCATGGACTGTGCCGTGGTCTAATAAATGGCAACAGTGTTCACCCCGTGTAAAAACAAGGGAATCTGGGTGCTGTTCTTTAACAGAGCGTTCGCAACCACGGCCCGCCGCTTCGTCTGAAGATCGGGACGTGGTTTTTTCGGTTCGCTCGGCGCTTATGCCCCATCACGAAACAAAAGATTGGCATGATAGTAAAGATTATTTGACATCAGCTGCCGCAATCTTTGCGGCAGTACACCTGAGCCGTCAGCAGAAAGGATCTTGCATGTGCGGTTTTGTCGGTTTTACCGGTACAGATGAACAGAGTGAGCTGGTTCTCACGGCCATGATGAATCGCATCATCCACCGTGGTCCCGATATGGGCGGCCAGCATATCGTCGACAACGTTGCCCTTGGCTTCCGTCGTCTTTCGATTCTCGATCTTTCCGAAGCTGGAGCCCAGCCCATGTCGAGCGACGACGGCAAGGTCACGATTGTCTTCAACGGAGAGATCTACAACTTCCAGGAGCTTCGCGCCGAGCTGGAGGCAGCCGGCTACGCCTTCCACTGCAACGCTGATACCGAAGTCCTGGTACACGGTTACGAGGAGTGGGGCGAGGACCTGGTCAACCGTCTGCGCGGCATGTACGCGTTCGTGATTCACGACCAGAACAAGAACAAACTCTTTGGCGCTCGTGACATCTTTGGTATCAAGCCGTTCTATTACTACCAGGCATCCGATGGCTCGCTGCTGTTTGGCTCCGAGATAAAGAGCTTCCTGGACCATCCCAAGTTTGAGAAGGCTGTCAACCACGACGCCCTGCGCCCCTACCTGACGCTGCAGTTCCCCGCCACGGAGGAGACCTTCTTTAAGGGTGTGTTCAAGCTTGCCCCGGCGCATTGCTTTACGTATGACCTGACGACCAACACCATGGACATCAAGCGTTACTGGAGCTGTGACTTCACCGACGACAACTCCAAGACCTTCGAGGAGTACGTGGACGAGTGCGACAAGGTCGTGCACGAAAGCGTCGCTGCGCACCGAATTGCCGATGTTAAGGTGGGCTCGTTCCTTTCTGGCGGTGTGGACTCCAGCTACATTGCCGCCTGTCTCATGCCCGACACCACGTATTCTGTCGGCTTCGATTACAAGAACTTCAACGAGACCAACTACGCCGCCGAGCTTTCCGACAAGCTGGGCATCAAGAACGTGCGCAAGATGATTACCGCCGACGAGTTCTTTGATGCACTGCCCGATATCCAGTACCACATGGACGAGCCGCAATCGAACCTGTCCAGCGTGCCGCTGTACTATCTGGCGCAGATGGCTTCCAAGGAGGTCACCGTCGTCCTTTCGGGCGAGGGTGCCGACGAGCTGTTTGCCGGCTATGAGTGGTACGAGGACACCCCCGAGATGCGTACCTTTAAGAAACGCGTGCCGCTCGGCGTACGTCGCGCCCTGGGCTCACTCGTTCAGCATCTCCCCTACTTTAAGGGACACAACTTCCTGACGAAATGCGCCGAGGTTCCCGAGCGCTGGTATGTGGGTCAGGCAAAGGTGTTCGATCCCTCCGAAGTCGACGAGGTGCTCAAGCCCGCTTATGACACCGGCAAGAACGCCGCCGAGATGTGCGCCGAGTACTACAAGCAGGTTCCCGACTGCTGCGAGCTTTCCAAGAAACAGTATCTGGATATGAACATGTGGCTGCCGGGTGACATTCTGCTCAAGGCCGACAAGATGTGCATGGCGCATTCTCTGGAGCTCCGCGTTCCGTTCCTGGACAAGAAGGTCATGGAGTTTGCCGAGCACATTCCCGCCAACTACCGTGTTAACGAAGAAGGCTGCAAGCTCGTTCTGCGTCACGCTGCCAACCGCACGCTGCCCGACGAGTGGGCAACGCGCAAGAAGGTGGGCTTCCCCGTACCGGTCAAGTTCTGGCTGCGCGAGCAAAAGTACTACGACTACGTAAAGGAATACTTCACCGCACCGTGGGCTGCTGATTTCTTTGACACCGATGCGCTCATGAAACTGCTCGACGATCACTTTAAGGGCCGCGCGCTCAACCAGCGCAAGATCTATACCACGCTGACGTTCCTCATTTGGTACAAGCGCTTCTTTATCGACGAGAACAAGAGCACCGAAGTCGCCGCTTAGATTTCGTTATGAATTAGCGGTGAACCACACAGGGTTTCCGCTATACTCAGTCCCTGCGGGCGATTGGCGCAACGGTTAGCGCAGGTGCTTTACACGCACAAGGCTGGGGGTTCGAATCCCTCATCGCCCACCATTGAATTGGAAACGGTCCTCGAAAGGGGACCGTTTTTGTTTGGGCCCATCGCAGAGGGATTCGAACCCGCAAGGGTGCGGAGCTGAGGAAACGCGAAGCGTTTTCCAGCGCAGCACGCGAGGGCCGCAGGCCCGAAGCGAGAGCGGGCGGCGCCAGCCGCACGCGGACATCCCTCATCGCCCACCACTGAATTGGAAACGGTCCTCGCAAGGGGACCGTTTTTGTTTGCGCCCGGTGCCTGGGATTCGAACCCGTCAGCACGTCTGTCGCAAAGGCCGTGGCCTTTGCAGATTGATGACAAAAAGGGTTCCAGACCGTCCAAAGATGCATCAAATGACGCACCGACAATCTGGAACCCGTTCAAACTGGCTATGTTTTACTCTCGCTAAGCCAAAACACCCGCCAGGATCTCGATCAGGTTGTCCACGTCGGCCTCTTCGCACACGAGCGGCGGAAGGAAGCGCAGCGTATGTGCGCCTGTAGCGTTGATCACGGCACCAGCCCCCAATGCACGGGCCACGACGTCGTGTGCATCACCCGCGGCATCATCCAAATCGCAGCCGAGCATCAGGCCGCGACCACGCACCTCTACCACATGCGGAAGCTTAGCCAGCGCCTGCTCCATATAAGCACCCACCTTGGCAACATGCTCGGCAAAATCGCCGCGCACAAGCGCAGAGAGCGTCACGGCGCACGCCGCGACAGCCAAGCAGCTACCGCCAAAGGTCGAGCCGTGGTCACCCGGCTTAAACACGTCGGCGATCTCCTTCTTTGCCACCACGGCACCCATGGGCACGCCATCGGCAATGCCCTTTGCAAGGCTCATAATGTCGGGCTCCACGCCATAGGTCTGGAATGCAAACGGCTTGCCGGAGCGGAAGATGCCACACTGGACCTCGTCGGCGATAAGAACGGCGCCCACCTCGTGTGCCAAGTCGCGCGCCGCCGCCATAAACTCCTCGGTCATGGGGTGCACGCCGCTCTCGCCCTGAATCGGCTCGAGCATGACGGCGCAGACCTCGCTTCCCAGCTGCTTAAAGATCGAACGCAGTTCGTCGACATCGTTGGGCGTACAGGCCACAAAGCCACCCGGCAGCGGACGGAAACTGTCCTGTAGCCAATCCTGCATGGTGGCGGCAATGGTCTCGAGCGTACGGCCGTGGAAGCCGCCACGCATGCATACGATGGTGTTGCCGCCGTTACCAGCACGCTTGGCGTACAGACGCGCGAGCTTCATCGAGCCCTCGTTGGCTTCGGCACCAGAATTGGCAAAGAACGTCTCCCACACCTGCTCGTCCGCAGCCGGGGCACCGAGCGCAGCGGCCGTGGTCTCATCGCCGGCGGCAATGGCATCGGCCAGCACGCACGCACCATCTACGTCGTCGTTGGCAAGCTTGGACAGCAGCGCCGCGACCTGTCCACGCTGCTCGATGTAGAAGTAGTTAGACACATGCAGAAGCTTTTTGGTCTGAGCCTCGAGCGCCGAGAGCACTGCAGGGTTGCCGTGGCCAAGGCTGCATACACCGATACCAGCGAGAAAGTCGAGATACTCACGGCCATCGTCACCGATGAGCTTCATACCGTGACCTTCGACAAACTCTACCGGCGAGCGACCAAAGGTATGCATAACGTAATGGGATTCGAGCGATTGCTGAGTTGCAAGTGACATGAGATGCCTTTCGTTGGGCGCCGTACGGCGCAGGGCTATGGGTGCAGGGACGCGACGACCGCGGGTCGGCTAGACCGTCTGGAGCTTCTCGACCTCGTCGAGGTTCTCGGTCAGACGCGCCGCAAACGTCGAAAGCGGATGCGGATGCGTATCGAACTCGTAGGCCGTCTCGGTGGAGTGGATCACGGTACCGACGCCAGCATCGGTCAGCAGCTCCAGCAGCAGCGAGTGCGGCGTCGTGCCGTTGATGATGTGGGCTCGGAACACGCCAGCAGCAAGCGCATCGACGGCGGCGCGCAGCTTGGGAATCATGCCCTTGTCGACTTCTCCGCCGTAGAGCATCTCGTTGACCTCGTCGAGCGTCAGGTTGGAGATGAGCGAGTCCTTATCACTAAAGTCCTTGTACAGACCGTCGACGTCGGTCAAAAAAATCGCCTTGTGCGCATGAAGCGCCGCCGCAACGGCGCCGGCGGCGGTATCGGCGTTGATGTTGAAGAAGCCGCCGTCCTCCCCCGCCGCGACGGTAGCGATTACGGGAATGTACTCGCTATCGAGCAAGCGCTCGATATAGTCGGTGTTGACGTGCGTCACTTTGCCCACGCGACCGAGTTCGGGGTCGAGCGGCTCGGCGATGAGCGTGCCGGCATCGCTGCCCGACACGCCTACGGCCAAATTACCGTGGTGGTTGATGGCAGCGACCAGCTCCTGGTTAACCTTGCCGCCCAGCACCTCGCGCACGATATCCATGGTCGCCGGCGTAGTCACGCGCTGGCCGTTCTTAAACTCGACGGGAATATCGTAATGACTCAACGCCTCGTTGATGGCCTTGCCGCCGCCATGCACGATGACGGGGCGCATGCCGATAATCTTGAGCAAAACGATGTCGCTCATCACATCGCGGCGCAGTTGCTCATCGACCATGGCCGCTCCGCCATACTTGATAACGACCGTCTTGCCGGTCAGGTTTTTAATCCACGGCAGCGCTTCGAACAGCAGCTGCGCGGTTGCTTCGTTGGATTCGCTCGAACGACAATCGCGTGCGAATTTCATAATCTGCCTCGTCTTTCGTATCGTTATCGTGCCGTGCTCCGCCGTCCGCAATCGCGGCAAGATGCGCAGCGTGCCTGGAATCTAGGAACGGTAGTCACCGTTGATGGAGATGTACTCGTGCGTGAGGTCGCAGGTCCACACGGTCGTTGCCGCATCGCCTGCGCCCAGGTCGGCCGAGATCACGATCTCGGGCGCCTCAAAACGTCGCAGAGCCTCGTCCTCGTCAAAGGGAACGGTCAGACCATCGCGACAGACGGGCATGCCCATCATGTCGATGGAAACGTCTTCCTGGTTAAACTTCACGCCGCACTTGCCGAGCGCCATGGCGACGCGGCCCCAGTTGCAGTCGTGACCGGCGATGCAGGTCTTGACGAGCGGCGAGTTGGCGACGGCACGGGCGGCGATATCGGCTTCCTCGTCGTTGGCGGCGCCGGTGACGTTAACCGTCACGAGCTTTGACGCGCCCTCGCCATCGGCCGCAATGTTGCGCGCCAGGCTCTCGCACACCTCGTGCACGGCAAAGGACAGTTCGTCAAAGGCATCAGTGCCCTCGACGATAGCCTCGGCTTCAGCGGCAGCAGCGCCAGAAGCAAGCATGATGCAGGTGTCGTTGGTCGAGGTATCGGAATCGACCGTCACCTTATTGAAGGTCTGCTTAACGGTCGAGAGCAACAGGGCGTGGAGCGCCGACGGCTCGACGGGGGCATCGGTAGTAATGACCGCGATCATGGTGGCCATATTGGGCATGATCATGCCCGAGCCCTTGCACATGCCGCCCACCGTATAAGCGTTGCCCGCATGACCCGCAGCCTCACTGCGGTAGCGAACGGCATACTCCTTGGAGTGCGTATCGGTCGTCATGATGGCACGGGCCGCATCGGCACCGCCATGGGCAGAGAGTGCCTCGTAGGCGGACGGGACGGCCGTCTCAAACGTGTCAATCGGCAGAATCTGTCCAATCACGCCTGTGGATGCAACTAGGATCTGCTGGGGTTCACAGCCGATGACCTGCGACGCGATATTGCATGTCTCTCGCGCGCAGGCAAGGCCGGTCTCGCCCGTGGCGGCATTCGCGTTGCCGGAGTTGATTGAAACGCCGGCGATGATGCCATAGCCCTTGTCCGCACCGCCCAGGTTGGCACGGCTCACCTGCACGGGCGCCGCGCAAAAGCGGTTGGTCGTAAACACGCCGGCGCCTGGACAGGGCTTATCGGGCACGACGAGCGCATAGTCCAAGCGCTCGGGATTCTTCCGGAATCCTGCATGGATGCCTGCGGCCTTAAAGCCGGCCGCTGCCGTAACGCCACCCTCGACGGCGCGTATCTTGATATCAATCAGGTCGGTATTCATCGTCCCTACGACTCCTTATATCAGACAAAAAAGCGGGCATCGGCTGGCACGCCATACCGGTCGCAACTACTAGACCAGCTTGAAAGCGGCGCCCAACTCGATACCCGACCACCAAATCGTTAACAATCGAATGTGCTACACCGGGCACGCCACTGTGGGCAAGCCTCGTCGCTCGTCAAAGCCAAAAACGATGTTGGCGCACTGGACCGCCTGGCCCGCAGCACCCTTGCACAAATTGTCGATAGCACCCGTCGCCACCAGCACGCCCGCACGCTTGTTGAGCGCAAGGCCGATCTGGGCAGCGTTGGTGCCGACGACCGAAGCCGTCTTGGGCTGCTGGCCGGCATCGAGCACGCGCACAAAGGTGCGACCGGCGTAGAACTTCTTGTAATGGTCGACGACGTCCTCAAGGGCCAACGTGTCGAGAGCCCGCGGCGCGAGCGGCATCGTCACCGTGGAAAGCAGGCCGCGCTTGAGCGGTGCCAAGTGCGGAGTAAAGACGACACGATCGGTCAGACCCAGAATCTGCTCGATCTCTGGTGTGTGGCGATGTTTGCCTACGCCATAGGCCTCTAAGTTCTCGTCTGCGCTACAAAAATGGGTGCGGGCGTTGCAGGACTTACCGGCGCCCGTCACGCCGCTAATGGCATCGACGATTACGGGGCCGTTCTCTGCCATCCAGCCCGCACGCACGGCAGGAGCGGCAGCGAGGCACGTTGCGGTGGGATAGCAGCCGGCGCAAGCGACCAAAACGGGCTTTCCGGCGGCATGGCTGGAAGCAGCGGTCTCTAAGTCCTGGCAGAACAGCTCGGGCAGGCCAAAAGCGCGGGTCTTGAGCAGCTCGGGGCTCGTGTGCTCGGCGGCATACCATGCCTCAAAGACGGACGGGTCGCTCAGACGGTAATCGGCCGAAAGATCAAAGCAGGAAACGCCCGCGGCAAGGAGCGCGGGCACCTGCGCCATGGCAGCCGTGTGCGGCACGGCAAGAAAAACCGCATCGCAGCTTTTGAGCTCGGGGGCGTCATGCGTGGTGAAAACCAGATCGCTCACGCCAGCAAAGCTCGGATACACCGCGGACAGCGGCTGGCCGGCATCGGCGTTGGACGTAATGGCAACAAGTTCAAACTCGGGATGGCCGAGTACGAGGCGAATGAGCTCGGCTCCGGCATATCCGGCCGCGCCGACGATTCCAACCTTCAAAGACATATCAGACTCCTTGTCTGCGATTTATGCACCGATGCGCATTTTGCAGCGGTCATTATGAGGTGGGTTGAAACTTTAGCACCAAAAGATGCATGAATACGTAAATAGCTTGCATGTTCATGCATTGAAACATTCCCGACACATTCGCTTGAAGGAATTGACAAATAGAGCGGGCCCCGTATTGACCGGCACTCCTTACGGTGCCGGGCAACACAGGGTCCGCCCATGCGAAAACTAAGTTGTTAGGATGAGCCAGCTGGCTAGAGCTCAACCGGCACCCATTCGTCGTGATTGCAGATAAATGCCTCGGGATCCTCGACGCTAAAGAAGACGAGCGCGGGGTCGTTAGGCCCCTCATAGTGCTCGCCCAGGTGCTCTAGATGCTTCCACCCGGCTTCGCGCATTTCGTCTAAAGCCCGGTCATCCAAGCCGGCACGCCCGCGCAAGATGAGCCAGCCATGGCCCGGCCACCAACTCGTGGCCTCAAAGCGCTGGTTTTGCAGCAGCTCCTGCCACACATCTTTGGTGCGCGCTGTCACAAACCACAGCTTGCCGTCCTGAATCTGCGCAAACGAGAACGGACGCACATGCGGCTGCCCGCCCACGCTCGTCGCCAGATACCACGCCGGCACCGACGTCAGATACTCCAGCACCGTATTCAATCCGTCCACGTTTCCTCCTGTCGCCTGACCAGTCTTTTTGGAATGGGTAGTCAATTTGGGAAATTAGAGCTCGAGGCGCTCTTCGCTGCCGTCGATATCGCAGAACCGTGCGGCGATGTTGCGGACCGAGAAGAATGCAAGGCGGCCATCGTTGGCGCTATCGTGTTGCTCGCCAATGCCCACCATGTGCTTAAAGCCCGCTTGGCGCACCTTGTCGCTCACGAATGCATCGTCCTCGAGCGCGGCCTCGCCAGTTAACACGATCCAGCACTCCCCCGGCTTCCAGCCCGATACCTCAAACTTGGGATTCGCGCTCAACTCCGCCCACACGTCCTTGTCGCGCGACGTGCAAAACCACAGCTTGCCATCATCGACCATGGCAAACGAAAACGGCCTCACGCGGGGCTGATGCCCGTCGCTCGCATCGGTCGTGGCAAGATACCACGCCGGAATGCGCCTGAGATACGAGCAGGCGCGCTCGAGCTGAGCCGTGCGATCGGTGTCGGTCATAGAGACCCCTTTCTTGCGCTCGAATCGAGCTTAGACGAGTTGAAGATTGATAACGACAACGCATGTCACCAGCAGCGCCATCGCCAGCGCTGCCAGTACATCCCCCCGGCCAAACGCAAGCGCATGCAGACGCGTGCGTCCCTGCTCGCCGTGATAACAGCGCGCATCCATGGCGGCCGAAAGCGTCTCGGCATGACGGAACACGCCGGTGAACAGCGGAATCGCCACACTGCCGAGCATGCGCACACCGCCGAGCGGACCGCCCGTCACGCGCGCGCCGCGACTTGCCTGTGCATCGGCCGTCTGTTTCATCTCGGTGGCAAATTGCGGCATAAACCGCAGCGCGATACCCATAATCATGCCGAGCTCGTGCGCCGGAAGCCCCACGCGCGCAAATGGTGCGAGCAGACGTTCAAAGCCCGCGGTGAGGTCGAGCGTCGGCGTGGTGAGTGTAATGGCGCTCATGCCGGCCATCATCAACGTCAGGCGGCACGCCACAAACGCCGCAGAACGCAGCGAGCCCTCGCTCACCTGCAAAAAGCCAAGCTGCCACAGGATGCGGCCACTCTGGTCGGAAAACAGGTTGAGCACCGCGACCACCACGACAATCGCCAGCAATGGTGCCATCGATGATAGGACCCGGCGCAACGGCACCCGGGCTGCGAGATAGACCAGCACGACAAAAAATGCGACCGGAACCAGCCCGCAAAAGCTTCCGACGGTGAGCACGGTGATCAGAAATGCGAAACCTAGGAGCAACTTAGTACGCGGATCCAGGCGATGCACCGCGCTATCCCCAGGATAGTAGCTGCCAAATGAGAACGCCTCCATTAGCAGCCCTCCTCTCGCGTGGGCGCCTTGGAACCAGCCTGACACGGAACCCTCAAAGGCACGTCCGCGCAGCCCAGCAGCAAGCCGGCCAACTCGTCGGCTAGCGCCTCAACCGTATAAAGCTTGTCGCAGCGGAGCGGCACACCGGCTTGCGCAAGCGCCAGCGCCATGCGCCGGGCGGCAGGAACGCCCAGGCCGATCGATTTGAGCTCGTTCGCGCGCGCAAACACCTGCGCGGGCGTTCCCTCGGCAAACACGGCGCCCTCGTTCATCACAACGATACGGTCACAGCAATTTGCCAGGTCATCCATGCTATGCGAAACCATGACAACAGTCAGGCCCTCGCGATGGAGTCGATCGATGAGCCCCAGGAAATCCCCGCGCGCAGCCGGATCGAGCCCCGCCATGGGCTCGTCGAGCACCAGCACCTCGGGCTCCATGGCGAGCACGCCGGCAAACGCCACGCGGCGCTGCTGGCCGCCCGAAAGCTCAAAGGGGTTCTTGTCGCCTATCGCGGCAAGGTCGAGGCCCACGCGCGCAAGCGATGATGCGACACGGCGTGCAACCTCGTCTTCTGGCAGGCCAAGGTTGCGCGGGCCAAACGCCACGTCCTGCGCCACGGTCTCGGCAAATAGCTGGCGCTCGGGATACTGAAACACCACGCCGACCTTGGCCTTAACCGCGGCGGCGTCTTTCTTGCTTGATAGGTCGAGCCCCAGCGCGCAAACGCTTCCCTCCTGCGGACGAATCAACCCGTTGAGATGCTGAACCAGCGTCGATTTACCCGAGCCGGTATGACCCGCCAATCCCAGAAACTCGCCGCGGCGCACCGTCAGCGAAACATCACGTAGCGCCCAGGGGCTGTTTGGATCGTTGCCCCAAAGAGCTTGTTTGCTCGATGCGTCCGCAGTGGTCGAGCGCTTGCGCCATCGACGGCGCTCGCGGGCGCTCAGCGAGTAACTATGCGAGAGGTGCGAAATCTCGATAACGGGCTCCGACGCGGCTATCCCGTCGGCCGCAGAGGATCCATTGTCAAGCACATGAGAATCGGATGCGGAAGGCTGCCCTGCGATGTCCGTCCCGCTCCGCTCGGCATAAGCCTGTGCAATCTCGGCGACCATATCTGCCTCGCGCACCTGCGCGCAAACGGAAACGCCCTTCTCACGAAGTGCCCTACCTAGGCAGCACGACGCCGGCATATCCAGGTTGAGCTGCGCAAGTTCGTCCGCCCGCGTCAAGATTTCCTCGGGCTTACCGAGCATGGCAACGCGGCCCGCTTGGAAGACAGCAACGCGATCGGCCTCGGCGGCCTCTTCCATAAAGTGCGTAATCATCACGATGGTCATGCCGCGATCATGCAACGCACGGCAAGCCTTCATGAGGCCCTTGCGTCCACGCGGATCGAGCATCGAAGAAGCCTCATCCAAAATGAGCACGCGCGGCTCCATGGCGAGCACGCCGGCAAGCGCCACGCGCTGCTTTTGGCCGCCCGAAAGCGCATGGGTCTCGTGGCGCTCAAAGCCCACCAGGCCCACACCCTTCAGCGCCTCGCGTACACGCCGCGCAATTTGCGCCGACGGCACGCCAAGGTTTTCGGGACCAAACGCAACGTCATCTTCGACAAGCGTTGCCACCAGCTGGTCATCGGGATTCTGGAATACCATGCCCGCGGTCGAACGAATGTCGTAGACCAGCTCGGGGTCGGACGCATCCATGCCGTTGACGCGTACCGTGCCCGCATCGGGCTTCAACAGTGCATTCAGATGCTTGGCAAACGTCGACTTGCCCGACCCATTGCCACCAAGGATGCAGAAAAACTCGCCATCCTCGATGTTCAGATCGACGCCGTCGAGTGCCGGTGCGGCACCGTCATAGCTAAAGGAAACGCCCCGACACTCAATCATGCGCGGCCTTTGACCTGGTCCTTTTTAGGCGTGATGAGGTTGGAGACCGCCTTGTACACCACAAGCGTCAACACCGAGTTAAGCACGGTCTTGATAAGGTTGAACGGCAGCACCGCAGGAATCATGAGCGGGGCGATCACATCGACCGAGCCATACCAGAACCATACGCCAATGGTAAGATTTGCAACCATAGACAACGCCGTAGCGGCAATAACGCCGAGCACCAGGCCAATCACGGCACCCTTATAGGTATGCATCTTCTGGTAGGCAATAGCCGCGGGCAGAATGTAGCCCAGCGTGGCAACCAGGTTCATAAGCGCGCCGACCCAGTCACCCGTAGTGAGCGCATGAATAACGATCGCCATAGCGGCAACAGCGGTACCAGCACCGGGGCCATACGCAAATCCGCACACCATCGCCGGCACCAGCGACGGGTCGTAGGTCAAAAACGGCGCCGAAGGAAGGATGGGCAGCTGCACGTACATAAACAGGGCGCCCAAGGCGCACATCAACGCCATGGTAACGAGCTGTTTGGTGCTCCACCTATTCGTGTTCTCAAAATGGATATGCTGCGACTGTTCAGACATAAGATCACCTGCCTCTTTCATCCGGACTCTAACCGTTGGTACTGGGATCTCACCAGTTCAGCCGGCATGCGAACCAACGCACGCACGGGTCGCGGACTCATCGGCTCGGTCGCAGACGCCTCGTCTGCGCCACGGCACCCCTTTGGCACCGCCCGATTTACCGCCAGTGGGGAATTTCACCCCGCCCTGAAACAGCAATTTCAAGTGTAGCACGAGCAGGTATTCGCGCAAGTATGCCAAGGGTAATTTATGGTGGGGACCAGTTGCCGCAACAACCACGTTCCCCACCCATCCCAAAGTAGCGCGCCTTTCGCGGCAAAGCCGCGAAACAGCGACCGGGACATGTATCCCCATCAGCCACGATCTCCGCCCACGCCGACCTCAAGGCCGTAAACGCAGGGGATCCGGGGGCGTGACGGGGCTTCTCTCCGGAACATTCCGCACTGATATCTTCTGTATTGAAGACGTCGATGGTGCACCCGTATACCATTGACGTCGACACCATCAGATGCGGACCGCGCGGTGACCCCACATTCCGCTGGCGCCCATGGGGCTGCCCTCGTTTCCTGACATGCCCCGCGCGGGCCGCGGCGAGCCGAGACCGCCGCATGACCTAATAGGAGCATGGAGCGATACCGCGGACCCGAACA
>CALAMK010000010.1:0-23121 GCA_937925735.1 uncultured Collinsella sp.
CATTGGAACACGAGGAGGCGCCAGGTTAAACTGAAGGGACTGACCCCGGAGGAGTTCCGGAGCCAGTCCCTTGCGGCGTAGTTCTTATTTAAGCCGTCCAAGTTTTGGGGTGCAGTTCATTTCGGCCGCGGGGGCTTTTGTTATTGAGGCGGCTGTTCATGAGGAGCATTGCAGGCTGCGGAAACCCGGCACTTGGGGACGTTCCTTTCCTGCCGGCAGCTTGGGACAGTCCTTAAAGGCCGCATCGATCAACTGCGGAAAGCACATCCCAGAATGAGCGTCCAACATGGGGTGCGGTTTCCCTTGAGGCCCTCAATCGGAAAATGCATCCCGGATTATTGTCGAAAAGCGGTCCCTAGTTTCCCAAACGGGCCGCTAACGGAAAGCGCACCCCGCTATTGGGCCCCAAAGCAGGATGCGCTTTCCGTGCTGGCAGTTCCAAGCAGTTCGGGATGGCCCTTTTCGTCTGCTCTCGGCCGGCGTCCGTAAGACTGTCCCCGACGACCACTCATTTAAGTCTGTCCCCAATGAGTGCCCAATGACTAGTAGTAGGCCCACATGGCTTCGACTTCGTTGAGGACCTCTACGACGCCCCAGCGGCGGGCGCTGCGGCTGGCCGAGTTGGGATCGAAGACTTCAATCTGGTCGGCGTCGTCAATACCGTAAAGCACAATGTAGTGGCCCACGTTGGTAAAGGTGCCCGGCCGAACGGCGGCGATGACGGGCGCTCCCGAACGCAGCGCCTGAGTCATCGAGTCGCGATCGTTGTGGAGCTCCGTTCCGTTAAGTCCCAACTGCCACGCGCCGCTTGTCATAAACGACCATTCGGTTGCGCCGGTGGGGGCGTAATTGCCCGTCTCGGAAAGCGCGCACATATCGACGGGGGTCATATCGGTGCGTCCCGTCTTAAAGATATAGACCATGGTGAGACACGTAGGCCCGCAGGCATTTTGGCGGATGGTGCCGCCGGCGTAAGGCAGCTCCGACCACGCAGGGTCGATCTGATAGATATGGGGCATCGTGCCGGCTTGCCATTGCGAGCGTGGGGTCGAAAAGGCGAAAGAATAACCGGGTGCGACGGGGGCCTTGAGCAGCTTGTCTTCGGCGGTGGGCTCGAGACCGGCCGACCCGTGGGACATACAGGAGCTCATGAGCACAAAGACCAGACAGGTAAGGATAGAGCACAGTGCGAGGCGAAGTCGACGAGCCGGCAGGGCGGTGGCATTCGCGTGCGATGTCGAGCGGTAGGGTTTGCCGTCGCGTCCGCCTTGGGGATGCGAAAAGAAGCGGTTGATATGGATGCCGGGCTGACGTACGCCGTTGCGGCGCAGTTGCGGAACCTCGGCCTGACGCTGTCGAGTGCGCGCGCCCAAGCGGCTATCTTGCTGCGCGCTTGTGCCCGTGCTCAGACGGCCACTCTGCCGTGTTCTGCTTGACTGCTGCCGAGACGAAGGTCTGGGTTGCTCTTGGAGGCGTTGCGGATTGCTGCTCGTGGCACTTCTGGGCGTAGGCGTGGTACGGCCAGCAAGGCGAACGCTTTGTCGCCGTTGATCACCGTCGTTGTATCCGTATGCCATTCGTACCGCCTTGTCTCATGTATAACCTGTCCATCCTACAAAAAAGATGTGCAACAAATGGGTCTGCGCGTCAAAAGCTCGGTAAACGGTACGAAAGGCGCAAAACACACGGCCTCAAAAACATCTCTATATGCGTCCGATGAGCGTACGCCCGTCGGACGGGCGGCAACAATGAGCGTCAAACCGTGCCGTTCGTCCCAAAAACGGCGCCGCTCGTTTTGCAGTTCTGCCTTCGGTCGAGCTACAAGCGGAGCTGCTGCGCCAAGGCCGTATCTTAAAGCCACGAAATAAAAGAGCGCGGCAAAACAGACCGCGCAAGGGGTGACGTCGAGGGGCGTCAAAAAGGAAAGGAGGGGAACAATGGCGGACAAGAACGCAGAAGTTGCAGTCGAGGATAACGGCGGCATGAAGAAAACGCTTTCGCTCTGGAACTTCTTCACCATCGGTTTCGGTGCCATCATCGGTACCGGTTGGGTTCTGCAGGTCGGCGACTGGATGGTCGTGGGCGGCGGTCCCGTTCCCGCTATGATCGCATTCCTCTTGGGTGCAATCTTCCTCGTGCCCGTCGGAGCTGTTTTCGGTGAGCTCACGGCTGCTATCCCCATCTCGGGCGGCATCGTCGAGTATGTCGATCGTAGCTTTGGCCGTACGCTGAGCTACATCACCGGTTGGCTTTTGGCCCTGGGCAACGGCATCCTGTGCCCGTGGGAGGCCATCGCCATTTCGACCCTCGTGTCCGAGATGTTCGGCAGCCTGCCCGGTCTTGAGTGGCTGCGCGCCGTCAAGCTCTACACCATCCTGGGCGCCGACGTTTACCTGTTCCCGACGCTGATCGCGCTCGGCTTTGCAGCCTACGTCATCTTCCTCAACTTCCGCGGTGCCAGCTCGGCCGCCAAGCTCCAGGCCTTCCTGACCAAGGCTCTGCTCTGCGGCATGCTGCTCGCCATGGGCGTCTCGCTGTTCACCGGCTCGCCGGACAATGCCATGCCCGTGTTCTCCCAGGTCACCGGCGCTGGCGGCGGCAAGGCCGCTACCGAGGGCGCCAGCCTGTTCGCCGGCATCGTGTCGGTCCTGGTTCTGACCCCGTTCTTCTACGCCGGTTTCGACACCATTCCTCAGCAGGCTGAGGAGGCAGCCGAGGGCCTCAACTGGAACAAGTTCGGCAAGATCATCTCCCTGGCCCTGCTGGCCGCCGGCGGCTTCTACATGGTCTGCATCTACTCGTTCGGCACCATTCTCGACTGGCATGAGTTTGTTAAGAGCCCGGTTCCCGCGCTTGCCTGCCTCAAGGGCATCAACATGCTCCTGTACCTGGCCATGCTCGTCATCGCCACGCTTGGACCCATGGGCCCGATGAACTCCTTCTACGGCGCCACGAGCCGCATCATGCTCGCCATGGGCCGCAAGGGCCAACTGCCCGAGAAGTTCGCCGAGGTCGACCCCAAGTCCGGCGCTCCCAAGCTCGCCTGTGTCGTTCTGGGCGTCATCACCGTCATCGGTCCGTTCCTGGGCAAGAATATGCTCATTCCTCTGACCAACGTGTCGGCTCTCGCCTTCATCTTCTCCTGCGGTATGGTCGCCCTCGCCTGCCTGCGCATGCGCTTCACCGAGCCCGACCTGCCTCGTCCCTACGAGGTGCCCGGCGGCAAGTTTGGCATCGGCCTCGCTATCGCTGCCTGCGCCATCATCATCGGCCTGCTCGTGATTCCGTTCTCTCCCGCCTCCCTCAACATGGTGGAGTGGAGCATCGTGATTGGCTGGTTGGCTATTGGCCTGGCCCTCATGGCTTTCACTAATTCCCGCAAAAAGTAACGCCTAGTCGGGGCGGATCGGGTGCGCGGTATCCTCTCTCCCGCGCACCGAACCCGGCACCACTTGGGTAGCTTTGTGAGGCCTTAACCCAACACGGCCTCGCCCACTATATGGATCCATAAGGAGGAACCATGTCCACTAAGTATGCAATCGTTGGCGGCAAGCTCATCGACGGTACCGGTGCCGAGCCGGTCGAGAACTCCCTCGTTCTCGTTGACGACAACGGCAAGATCGAGTACGCCGGCGCTATGCAGGACCTTCCCGAGGGCGTTGAGGTCATCGACGCCGCCGGCAAGACCGTCCTTCCCGGCCTGATCGACACCCACCTGCACTTCTCGGGCAACCTGACCGACGATGACACCGATTGGGTCATGCAGCCGCTCCTCGAGAAGCAGGCCGTCGCCGTCAAGCAGGCCTACGACTGCCTCACCCATGGCCTCACCACCGTCTGCGAGATCGGCCGCTTTGGTATCCAGATCCGTGACTGCATCGACAAGGGCGTCTTTAAGGGCCCGCGCGTTCTGGCCACCGGCCTCGGCTTCTGCCGCGTTGCCGGCCACGGTGACTCCCACCACTGCACCCAGGAGCTCAACAAGGAATCCCATCCCTGGGGCGACCAGGTCGATGGCCCTTGGGATCTGCGCAAGGCCGTCCGTCGTCGCCTGCGCGAGAACCCCGATGCCATCAAGATCTGGGCTACCGGTGGCGGCATCTGGCGCTGGGACTCCGGTCGCGACCAGCACTATTGCTCCGAGGAGATCCAGGCCGTGGTCGAAGAGGCAAAGATGGTCGGTATCCCCGTGTGGAGCCACTGCTACAACAACCACGCCGCTGCCTACGATTCCGTTCGCTTTGGCTGCGAGCAGCTGATTCACGGTTTCGATATCGATGAACGCACCATGGACCTCATGGCCGAGCAGGGCACCTTCTTCACCCCGACGATCGCCTTCCTGCCCACCTGGTACGCCACCTATCCGCCCGTCTACGTCCCCGAGCTGCACGACAAGTACGAGGGCACTCTGGTCGAGAAGGAGCTGCAGCGCAACTACGACTGCCTGCGCGAGGCCAAGAAGCGCGGCGTCGTCATGACGATCGGCTCCGACTCCTTCTCCTTCGTCACCCCGTACGGCACCTGCTCCATCGAGGAGATGTACGAGTTCGTCGACAAGATCGGCTTCACCCCGGTCGAGACCATCACCTGCGCCACCCTCAACGGTGCCAAGATGTGCCACATCGAGGACGAAACCGGTTCCATCGAGGCCGGCAAGTGCGCCGACCTGCTGGTCGTCAACGGTGACGTCGCCGCCGACATCCATGTGCTCAACACCGACAACATGGACGTCATCATGAAGGACGGCTGGATTGTCGAGGGCGGCACCTTCGGCGAGGCAAACAAGTACAGCGCCTAAGCTACCGTTCATCGATGGCTTGATGTAAAACACAGTATTTGATTGCATAATGCAATGGAGAGGGTCGCTTGCGGCCCTCTTTATTGCTATGGGGTGCGTCGGTAAGAAGGAGATGACGGTGGATCTCAATAGGCTGATTCTGGGCAAGAGCTACAACTCTACCAAGGTCTTTCGTACCGCTCAGCATGTGGTTCAAGCCATCTTGCTCGGTATTGTCGTTCCGCTGCTTATCCTGCTGCTCATCTGGGATCTAACCGATAATCCCAATCCCGTTCCGGCCGTTGTCGTCATTGCCGGCTTGGTCATGCTGTGCTTCTTCTTCTCGTACGTCTTTGTCGTTCCCGACGACCTCACATCGAGCGCAACCGACCGCACGCTCGCTATCGCTTCAAAAATATTCGCCTACACGTCGCGCGGCCTTACGCCCGAAGCTGCCCTGGGCGCCTCTAAGATCATCCTGTCCGAAACTATCGCCTCTGCCATCTGCTTTACCGACGGCAAGCAGGTGTTGGCAAGCTGGGGCGAGGACTCGGCAAAATGCCCCGCGGGCACCCCGGTGGTGCTGCGGACTACGCTCAACGTGATCAACAGCGGTGAGCAAAGCGTGTTCTCGCGCGATGCCTCGACCGAGACAGGTGGCTACTTTCCGCGCCTGCGCGCCGGTATTGTCGCACCGCTTACCGTGCGCGGGCATTGCGTGGGCACGCTCGAGCTGTATTATCCCCGTCTGAGCAGCATCGATATGCGCCAGACGGCGCTTGCCTCGGGCTTTGCCGACCTCATTTCCACGCAGCTTGCGAGCTTTGAGCTCGAGCGCCAGGACGAGCTTACGGCCCGCGTGGAGCTGCGCGCCTTGCAATCGCAGGTCGATCCTCATTTTCTATTCAATACCATTAGCACGATCGTGTCGCTCGTTCGAACCGAGCCCGACAAGGCGCGATCGCTGCTGATCGACTTCTCCAACTACTATCGTCAGACGCTTTCTGATTCCGATACGCTCACCACGCTCGAGCACGAGGTGGAACAGGGCACTCGCTATATCAATCTTATGCAGGCCCGGTATGGCGACGGCCGTCTGCGCGTTTCGGTCAACATCGACTTTGAGGTGCGCGACAGCCTGGTGCCGCCGTTTATCTTGCAGCCGTTGCTCGAAAACTGCATCAAGCACGCGCAGCGCGAGACCGAGCCGCTTTCTATTCATGTTAGGGCTTTCGAGACCGATGACGGTTTGGAGATCATCGTCGAGGACGACGGCATCGGTATGAGCGAAGAAGTCTGCGCGCATCTGTTTGAGCAGCATCGCCTGGAGGAGCCCGAGAGCATTACCGCCGACGGCTCCATCAAACGAGGCTGCGGCTTGGCGCTCTTCAACGTACTTCAGCGCATCCATTTCTTTTACGGAGAAGATTCCGGCATGCGCGTGGAGTCCCAGGAGGGCGTGGGAACGCAGGTCATCGTCGAGCTGAACGGCGAGCCGCATGAGCCCGCGCCGTTGACGGCGTAGCACGCGGTTGGATTGAGAAAAAAGAGGGGAAGCACATATGTCCGAAGGCTGGAACATCCTGGTGGTTGATGACGAGCCCCCAATTAGGGCTGAGCTACGCTATCTGCTGGAAAAGGATGCGCGTGTGGGCCAGATTGCCGAGGCGGGTAATGTCACCGAAGCCGTGGAGTCGATTCTGTCGAACAAACCCGACGTGCTGTTTTTAGACATTACCATGCCCGGTCGCTCGGGAATTGAGCTTGCCGAGACGCTGCAGAACCTAAAGACGCCGCCGGTCGTGGTGTTTGTGACGGCATTTGCCGAGTATGCGGCCGATGCCTATAACCTCGATGCTGTCGATTACGTCGTCAAACCGGTCGAGGATGCCCGCTTGTCAAAGGCGCTCGACAAGATTGAGACCGCCCTGGGCGCTCGCCGTGTTGTCCATGCTCCGCGCCAGCCTTTGCGCCTGACGGTGGATCGTGGGGGCAAAAGGGTGTTCATTCCCGTGGCGGATGTCTGCTACTTTGAGGCGCGCGCCGATTTTTGCAACGCCGTCTGCGCTGAGGGAACATACCTGATCAATGAGTCGATTTCCTCGCTCGAGCGGCGCCTGGCCTCCGAGGGCTTTATCCGTGTCCACCGCAGTTATCTGGTCAATTTGGAAGACGTGCATAATGTCGAGATCGGTTCCACGGGTCTTATGGAGCTCAGGCTCGATCGCGTAACCTCGACGGTGCCTGTGTCCCGTCGTCGCGCAGCCGAAGTCAAGGCGCACTTGGGGCTTGCGTAGGCAGTCTGCATATCATCGTTTACCGCCGCAGGTTTGGCATGACCGTGCGGTGGGCATAATGGATGACATCGAATGAAATCGAAAGGATCATTATGCCCGCGCTCATTACGCATCATCTGTTTGGCGAGGAAAGCATCGACCGTCTTCCGCAGGGCGTTATTACGTCCGACGAGGAGCGCATCGCCTTTATCCTGGGAAACCAAGGTCCCGACCCGTTTTTCTTTCACATCCTGACGCCGCGCGTTTCCGACTGCACGTCGCTTGCTCAGGTCATGCACCGCTCGCGCATGTCGCGCCAGTTCTCGTGCCTACGCGACGGCGTGTCGCACCTGCAGCCGCGCGACGCCAATCTGGGCCGCGCCTTTGCGCTGGGCCTGCTGTCTCACTATGTACTCGACCGCAATGCCCACCCCTTTGTCTACGAGCAGCAGTTTGGCATTGTAGATTCCGATCCCGAGCTCGAGGCTTCGGGCAGCCAAGTTCACGCCGTGCTCGAAAGCGATCTGGACGTGCTGATGCTACAGCTCAAGCGCGACGGTGCCACGGTCGAGGATTATCCGCCGGCGGGCGAGATCGTCACCACCGACCGCATCAACCGTGTGGCCGGCGTGCTGATGAGCTACATCGCCGGGCGCGTGTACGGTATCGACATCCCGGCGGGGGAGTACGCCGGCGCCGTCTCGGACATGCAGATGCTCTATCGCACCATTGAGCCGGCCGGCTCGGTAAAGACGCGCGCGATTGCCCTGGTTGAGGGCTTGGTGCATGACTACTCGCTGCTCGACGGCCTTGCTCATCGCGTGACAACGGAGCTGCCCGAGCGCACCGGTAACCTGGGCCACCTGACATGGAAGAACCCCTTTACCGATGAGGTCTCGACCGAGAGCTTCCCCGAGGTCTTTGAGCGCGCGCTGACCGATTACGAGCTCACCGTTGCCCGCTTTATCGAGACCGGTGACATGGATGCCGTGACCGGCCATATCAACTATAGCGGCCGCGTACTCGACGCCGACGAGGAGTTCGACCGCGAGGAATAACAAACCGTTTCAATAAGTTGCGGTGGAATAGTTCCTGAATGAAGCCCCGGAGGGCTAAACAGGAACTATTTCACCGCAACCGCCTTGATGGGATGGTGTTTCGCCCTACGTGTCCGTATGACCGCTCCTGCCCCTTTGCCGAATCCTTACCAGCGCTTCTGTGCAATTGGGGTACGATGAACTAACTGCATATCGGGCGAATACGAAGGGGCCCTGTCCATGAAATACACCAAGCTCGAGCGTAACTGGGTTATGTACGATGTGGGCAATTCGGCCCTCGTGTTGCTCAATACCTCGGTGGTGCCCATCTACTTTAACGCCATCAATACCGGTGCTTCCTCGGCAGACCTGGTGGTCGCTTGGGGCAACGCTCAGACGATCGCCTCGCTGGTCATTGCCATGCTCATGCCCATTCTGGGCGCGCTTGCCGATTACGCCGGCAACAAGATCAAGTTCTTCTTGGGCTTCTTCCTCACGGGCCTGGTTCTTTGCCTGGCGCAGGCTATCCCAATGTCCGCCATGGCATTTTTGACCGTGTACGTGCTGTGCACCATCGGCCTTAACTCTTCTATGACGTTCTACGACGCCATGCTGCCCGACATTACCACCGACGAGCGCATGGACGCCGTGTCCAGCTCGGGCTATGCCTGGGGCTACATCGGTTCCACCGTGCCGTTCATCATCTGCCTGGCGCTCATCATGGGTGGCCCCGCTCTTGGCGTCCCCACCATGCTGGCAACGCGTCTGTCGTTTATCATCACTGGTGCCTGGTGGCTCATCTTTACCCTGCCGCTCATTCGCACCTATAAGCAAAAGTACGGTCGCGAGCGCGGTCCCGAGGACACCATCGGCCACATCGTGGGCGGTGTGTTCTCCGAGGTCGGACACACCATGCGCGAGATCGCCCACAACAAGACCGTGCTGGTCTACATGATCGCGTTCTTCTTCTATATCGATGGCGTCCACACGGTCATTTCCATGGCTACCAGCTACGGCTCGGCTTTGGGCATCGACTCGACCCAGCTGGTGCTGGCGCTGCTCGTTACGCAGTTTGTGGCCTTTCCGTCTGCCATCATCTACGGCAAGCTCGCCGGACGCGTGGGCACGCTCAACATGATCCTGGTGGCCGTCGCCGCCTACATGGGCATTGTGCTGTTTGCCGCGTTCTTCCTAAAGACCGCCTTCGAATTCTGGGTGCTTGCCATTATGGTCGGCCTGTTCCAGGGCGGCGTGCAAGCGCTCAGCCGTAGCTACTTTGGCCGCATTATCCCCAAGGAAAAGTCCAACGAGTACTACGGCTTCTTTGACATCTTTGGTCGTTACGCAAGCGTCATGGGCACCTTCCTGGTGTCGGTCGTCACCTCGCTGACCGGTAACCCGTCGCTGGGCGTCCTTTCCATTGGCGTGCTGCTGATCGTTGGCTTTATGCTGCTGGTCCGCCTGTCCCGCATGACTCGGGCGGCAGAGCATGCCGCATAGGAGCGAGCGGCTATTGTGCCTGTCCACGGCACTCTTTTGGGGTTATCCGCAATAAACATTGCGACTTGCGAGCAATGATTTGCCCAAGTGGGTATGATGGAATCAGCTAGGTCGCGGGGCGTCGCCTGTGTTTGGCGGCGCCCCGTTTTTGTGTTGCAGGGAGGGAAGGCATGAACGCCACGGTTGTGATTCCAACATACTGGGCGGGCGATGATGCCCGTGCAAACGCTCCCGGCGTCTATGACCACTCGACGAAGCTCAACGACGCCAACCCCGAACTCGACCGCTGTCTTGCTTCGCTCGAGCAGGTGCGCGACATTCCGAGGATTATCCTTTTGGTGGTCTGTCCCATCTCGGCCACGGCTGATGTGTCGCTGCGCGTGCGCGAGATTGTCGACGCGCATCCCACGCTCAAGGTCACCGTTGTCACCAACACCCAGGCCTCGCGCATCGCAGACCGGGTTGCTCAGATCGCGCCCAAGGGTTCGGGCGAATGCGTGAGCCTGCGAGGCTACGGTGCCATTCGCAACATGGGGCTAGCCTGTGCCGCTGTGCTGGGTCATGACGCGGTTATCTTTTTGGATGACGATGAGACTGTCATCGACGCCGACTTTATGAAGCGCGCGACCTATGCGTTGGGGCAGCAGACGCGTCAGGGCTTGCCGATCTTGGTCAAGAGCGGCTATTTCTACGATCGCGACGGCTCGCCGCTGGCTCCCACGGACAAGGCGGGCATCTGCCATCGTTGGTGGACCAAGCGCATCGAGTTCAACCGTTGGATGAAAAAGGCGCTCTCGGGCACCCGCATCTCGCGCTCTAACTACGTGTGCGGCGGCCTGATGGCCCTGCACGCCCGCGCCTTTACGCGTGTGGCCTTTGACCCGTTTATCACCCGCGGCGAGGACTTGGATTACCTCTTTAACATGCGCATGTTTGGCTACGACGTGTGGTTCGATAACGAGTGGACCGTGCGCCATCTGCCTCCGGAGTCCGAAAAGCGCTCACCGCGCTTTATGCAGGATGTATACCGTTGGTACTACGAACGGGCCAAGTTGACATTCGCCGCGCATCAAAAGGAGCTCATTCCCGTTACGGCGGCATCGCTCATGCCCTACCCGGGCCCTTGGATTTCGCTCGAGCTCGACGACCGCGTGCGCAAGACCGCTATGGTCCGCAGCGTGTTTACCCGCGAGCATGAGGGCTACCTGCGCATTTGGCGCCATGGTATCGGCGAGGCAAAGGCCTATGCGCGCCAAAACGCTGCAAGCTACCTGCGTTTCCAGAGCTTTTGGCCCAAGATCATGGACGGGCTTTGGCGTGACGCACAACTGATCAGTATCCTGGAGGGGGCCGAATGATCGACCGCCGCGCCCAGCGCGATAGTTCAATATCAATCTTTCGCATCATTGCCGTTGCCTGCGCCATTTGCGTGCTGGTGTACTTTATTTTTGCCTTGGTGACCGGTATCGAGCCGATCGCCACGGTGATTGCCTGCGCGCTGCTGTGCATCTTTCTGTGCATCTTTATCTTTTTGACGCTCAATCCCGATTCGGTGCGCTCCCAGTACACCGAGGAGACGCTCTCGGTGGCCTCGGCCATGCTCGAGGACATTAAGGGCGGTCTGACGCAGGAGTCGGCGCGTTTGGTGTGCCAGCGCATTTTGCCCGAGACGCGTGCCATGACGGTGGCCATCACCGACGAGGGCAACGTGCTTGCCTGCGCGGGCGAGCTTGAGAAAAAACTACTGCCAGATTCTCCCATCCACACGCTTGCCACGCGCTACGTTATCGAACATGGCATCGTGCAGTCGTTCAACCGTATGGTGGATGTCGTGGGCTCGGACGGCTCACACAACCAAGTCCCCGCCGGCATTATCGCCCCCATCAAGGTGGGCGATCGTACCGTCGGCACGCTCAAGTTCTACTATAAGACCCCGCGCGCCGTCGACCGTACCCAGTACGCGCTTGCCTCGGGCTTTGCCGAGATCTTGTCCACGCAGCTCGCCATCCACGAGCTCGAGGTGCAAAAGGAACTCACAGCGCGCGCCGAGGTGCGTGCGCTGCAGGCGCAGATTAACCCGCACTTCCTGTTCAACACGCTGAACACCATTGCATCGTTTACGCGCACCGATCCGCTGCGGGCCCGCGAACTGCTTCGTGAGTTCTCATCGTTCTATCGCGCCACGCTCGACAACTCGGGATCGCTTATTCCGGTCTCGCGCGAGGTCGCACAGACCAAGCGCTACCTTACCTTTGAGAAGGCCCGCTTTGGCGAGGACCGCGTGCTTGCGACGTTCGATGTGTCCGAGGACGTGGAAGATACGCTGGTGCCGGCGTTCGTGATCCAGCCGATTGTCGAGAACGCCGTGCGTCATGGTATGGGCGATGACGACGCCCTGAGGATCGACGTGACCGTTCACCAAGACGGCGAGGATGCAATCTTGATTGCCGTGGCCGATAATGGCGTGGGCATGGATGAGGGTACCGCCGCCAGACTGTTTGACGAACGCTCTGCCCGTCCCGACGCCAGCTCTCCCCAGGGTGGCGGCGCCGGTGTGGCCATGCACAATATTTCGGAGCGCATCCATCGCTTTTATGGGCCGCACTCCTATACGCGTGTCGAATCGGCGCCGGGCAAGGGCACCAAAGTGCTCCTTCATCTTGATTTGTCAGAGAGCATCTTTGACATTCAAGAGTAAAATAAAAGGCTACGGGCTCAACGTCATGCGATGGATGCCCGGCGTAGTTAGTTGACGAAAGGTTTTATCCCTATGCTGCGTGCGATGATTGTGGATGATGAGGCGCCGGCTCGCTCGGAGCTTCGCTTCCTGCTCGAGCAAACGGGCAAGATCGGCACGATCACGGAGGCGTCGAGCGTCCGCTCCGCCATCGAGATGCTTATGGAAAGTCGCGTGGATGTCGTGTTTCTCGATATCTCGATGCCCGGTGCCTCGGGCCTGCAGCTTGCCGAGGCGCTGCATAAGCTTAAAAATCCGCCGGCGATCGTGTTTGTGACTGCGTATAGCGACCATGCGGTCGAGGCATTCGACGTGGATGCCGTCGATTATCTGATGAAGCCGGTCGAGGAAGCTCGCTTGGATCGCGCGATCGAGAAGGTCATGCAACGCGCCAAGCCGGTTACGGACAGCAAGGTGACCATCGAGCGTATCCCGGTGGAAAAGGGCGGCCGCAAGGTGCTCATTCCCGTGGACGACATTTGCTTTATCATGGCCAAGGACGATTACTCCTGCATCTATACCGTCGATGATCGCTTTTTGTCGACGACCTCGCTGGCGCAGTTTGAGGCCAAGCTCTGCGATTTTGGCTTCTTCCGTGTTCACCGCCGCTATATCGTCAACTTGGCGTGCGTCACGGATGTCGAGACGGTGCCCTCGGGCGCCATCCAGCTGGGCATTACGGGCGTCGACGAACGCGTGCCGGTTTCGCGCCGCCGCGTCGTGCCGCTCAAGAAGGCCTTGAGTCTCTAGCACACTGGCCCCGCAGCCCTGTAGACCCATCGTCTGCGGAGCCGTGGGGCCTTTTTTGTATGTATCTGCCGAATCGTTTTTTGCGGAAGGGATCCCATGAACAGTGCAAGCGCCAAGCGTATCGACATCATCTCGGACACCCACGGCTATTTATCGCCTGCGCTCTTGGACGAGCTTGAGGGCGCAGACCTGATCATCCACGCCGGCGACCTCACGTCGGAGATGGACTACGAGCACCTATGCGCCATCGCCCCCGTGCGGGCCGTACTGGGCAACAACGATTACTACCGCGACTACGGCCCCGATGTAGACCGTCTTGCGCTCTTTACCTACGAAGGCCTCAAATTCGCCGTAGCCCACTACCGTGAAGACCTTCCGGTGGGATCCGTAGACGTAGCCATCAACGGCCACACCCACGTAACCAAAGAAGCCCAAGTGGGCCGCTGCTTAGTCCTCAACCCGGGCAGCGCCAGCTACCCCAGAGGCACCCGAGGCCCCACCATGGCCAGAATGCTCGTCAAAGACGGCAAGATCATAAGCACCAAGTTTATTGACCTAGACTAACCGCAACAAAAACGGGGGATGCACAATGCATCCCCCGTTTTTGTTTAAGCCAAAGGCTGAAGTTCAACAAGATCCATCAGACCAACCCCGCCGAGGAGCACGCGGGCTAGCCGCGCAGCGGCGCACGCCCGCAAAACTGGTTGAATAATGTGACGGCAGGGAGGCTCTCCGGGGCTGAGGGCGGGGGTTAAGTTTGTCGCGAGTTCCGCACGCAAAGGAAAGCACTTAATGTGCTTTCCGTCTTGCGCAGGACTGTAGAGCAGCAAACTTAACCCCCGCCCTCAGTCCCGGAGAGCCTCCCGGATGGCCCCGAAAAATTTTTTCAAAAAAGTTGTTGCGCGCCGGACAGACTTCTGTGTATACTAATCCCCGCAGCGCACGCGAGCGGAAACAAACGCGAACGTCTGCCTGGGGAGTTAGCTCAGTTTGGTTAGAGCGCCGGCCTGTCACGTCGGAGGTCGCGGGTTCGAGCCCCGTACTTCCCGCCAACGCAATTAAAGCCACGTCTTCGGACGTGGCTTTTTGCGTTTGATGCACTTTGTTTCGATAGAACGATCGCCCTGGTGCATCTTCGCCCAGAATCCTCGCGCCTTCGGGAACGCAAGTAAAATCCAATAAGTATATCTGTCTAAACAACAGCTTTGTTGCGCAACACCTGTTCTACGAGACAGGGGGTTAGGTTATACTAAATTGCACTGTGCGCCGCATCTGATGCATTTCGCTCCAAGCGCGGCACTCAGTGGATATCCGATTTACCATTTGGATGTCCTGGCGGTCATTTAGCGTCTCGACACAAGCTCGGCCCCGGAGCTCGTTCGAGCTGTTCGTATTCCTTGAAAGGGGAAAAATGGACATATCGAGGAAGACTGATTACGCCCTTCGTATGCTGGCGATGCTTGCTGAGGATCCGGAGTGTTTGCTTTCTGTTCGCACCGCTGCCGAAGAGGTCAATGTTCCGTATTCGTTTGCCCGCTCGATTCAGCACGGTTTGGTCCAGGCCGGTATTGTGGAGAGCCTGCGTGGCGTCCACGGTGGCATGCGTCTCAAGGTCAGTCCGGACGACGTCACTATCCGCCAGGTCGTCGAGGCCGTTCAGGGTCCTATGGTTATGAACGATTGCACCGCGCCCGATGGTGACTGTGCGCGCATGGGCGCGTGCTGCTATCATCCCCTGTGGGCCGGAGCCCAGGCGTTGATGCGCGACTACCTCGATTCCGTTTCGCTCGGCGACATCGTCGCTCACCGCCAGTTCCCAGCCGTCGATCCCAAGTTCGCCGACCGCGAAGCGTTTCCCGAGTACGCCACCTGCGAGTGCGCTTACCGGGAGGAATAACGCCGCATAAGGAGCATAGCCATGATTCAGGACCCCTTTCGTTCGATGATTCGTTCGGAAGGGGTCCTGCGTTATCGTGACCTTCCGTGGCGCCGCACACGCGATCCGTACATCATTTGGCTTTCTGAGGTCATGCTGCAG
Source organism: uncultured Collinsella sp. (assembly GCA_937925735.1). Taxonomy (GTDB): domain Bacteria; phylum Actinomycetota; class Coriobacteriia; order Coriobacteriales; family Coriobacteriaceae; genus Collinsella. Next base: position 15,116 of record CALAMK010000010.1, read on the forward strand.
CAAACGCAGGTGCCGCGTGTGGAGGCGCGCATGCCGGTGTGGCTCGATCGTTTTCCGACTGTGCAGGCGCTTGCCCTGGCCGCGCCTTCCGATGTTTTGGACGCTTGGCAGGGCATGGGCTACAACCGACGCGCTCTGGCGCTTCATGGGGCCGCTCAGCGCGTTGTAGAGGACTGGGACGGGGAGTTTCCGCGTGAGACGCGTGACTTGGTCGCTCTGCCTGGTATTGGCCCGGCAACGGCGCAGGGTATCCGGTCGTTTGCGTTTGATCTTCCGGGCGTGTATCTGGAGACCAATGTGCGCACAGTCTTTCTGCATCACTTCTTTCCCGATGTACCGGCTGTTCCCGATCGCGAGCTGGTGCCGCTGATCCAAGCCGCCTGTCCGGCGGCTCCCGGTGCAGCGACCGACGAGATCGCTCCCTTTGCCGTGCCGCTCGATGATGCCGACACGCCGCGCGCGTGGTATTACGCGTTGCTAGATTACGGCGCATATCTAAAAAAGACGTTGCCCAATCCGTCCAGGCGCTCGGCGGGCTATAGCCGTCAATCAAAGTTTGAGGGCTCGCGTCGCCAAAAGCGCGCGCATATCGTGCGTATGTTGCTGGCAGCGCGCGATGGCCAGCCGGCGGGGATTACGCTTGCTGATGCCGTGGCGGGCGTTAACGAGATGGAAGCGGCGGCTGGGCGTGGGCCGGTCGAGCGCGACTTGATCGCGGGCATTCTAGCCGACCTGGAGCGTGAGGGCTTTTGCCGAGCTGAGGGCGATCGCTGGCTGAGCATCTAGCCTGTGCAAATCTGAAGAACAGGATTGTAAGGTTTAGATTTTCGGCATGAGGGCATCCTAAAGACGAGGCCGCTCGAAGCCTACGGGCGGCATGCGTTGAAGGGAAGTACACCTATGGATTTTGAGAATTCCCAAACCAAGAAGAACCTCGAGACCGCTTTTGCCGGTGAGTCCCAGGCACACACCAAGTATCGCTACTATGCATCCAAGGCCAAAAAGGACGGCTACGTTCAGATCTCGAATATTTTTGCCGAGACGGCGGGCAACGAGTCCGAGCACGCCAAGCTGTGGTTTAAGTATCTGCACGACGGCGCCGTTCCGGGCACTCTGGACAACCTGCGCGACGCCGCTGCGGGCGAGAACTACGAGTGGACCACGATGTACGACGAGTTCGCCAAGACCGCCGAGGAGGAGGGCTTTGCCGAGATCGCCGAGAAGTTCCGTGGCGTCGGTGCCGTGGAGAAGGCTCACGAGGAGCGCTACAACAAGCTCGTCGAGCGCATTGAATCTGGCGAGGTGTTTGAGCGTGAGGGCGTGAAGGTGTGGAAGTGCCTGAACTGCGGGCACCTGCACGTTGGTGCTGAGGCGCCTGAGGTGTGCCCGGTGTGTAACCACCCGAAGGCGTACTTTGAGGAGCAGGTGGTGAACTACTAGCGCTTGGCGCTGGCTGCTGCGGAGCGCAGGGCGGGAAATGCCTTTCCCTCTCGCTCACGGCTGCGCAGGTCGCGCGAGGCAAAGGTGTTTCCCCGCCCTGTGCTCCGGCTTCGGGTCGTCGCGTGCTTGCTACTGAAAAACTGATAAGAAGTTAGCGTGCCGCCCCTTTTGGGGCGGCACGTTTTTGTATGGGGTCCCGGTCTCCACAATTTCCGTCAAGCTTTTGGTTAGATTTTGGTCAGTTGGCGTAAGGGTGGAAGGCCAAAAGATTGCTGACGAAAAAAGCTCAGAGAAAGTGCTGGTAGGGGAGTTGTTGAGCTTTTCGACAGCTTTTGAGCAAAAGAAACTTTGTGGCTATTGCCGGCGATTGCGTTGTCGCGGTCATGGCGGTGCGGGATGCTGATCGTAAGCGTCGAATGCTCCGATTTTGGAGGCAAGCATGGATCTGTTTCTTGAGACTCCGCAGCAACAAGCCGAGCGCATGTTGCGCCAGCAGCAACGACTTATGGAGATGCAAATGCAAGGGGCGGCAGTCCAGCCCTTTGCGCAAAATGTCGTGCCCGCTGCTGTACCTGCAGCTGTGCCCGGGTGCGAATCGGCACCAGAGGCCTATTCCGTACAGCAAGATTCATATGCGCAGGAGCTCGCGTTCGACAAGCGTCGTGCGCGTCGTCGCCGCGTGGGCCAGCGCCTGCGCACCTTGGCGATGATCGTGCTCATCCCGTTAGGGCTTGTGGCCATCTTTCTGGCGTCGTATGCCCTCACGTGCATCCTCAACGGCGCATCGCCCAACGAGGTGCTCCAACATCTGTCAGCCCTGGGCCAGCGCCTAGGCGACGTCATAACAACCATCCGCACCGGCTGGGAGAGCTAGCGTTTTAGCGTCCGCGGCTCTAAGAGAAATATGTCTGCAAGGCAGTGAGTGATCCGTGTGTGTGGCGGGGTAAGATTGATCGCGGTTTTGATTGATGACCGATTGAGTTTGTTGGGCGGAGTCTATGTCTGCTATTGATATCGTGCTTGTTGTGATCGCCTTGGTGGCGGTGGGGGTTGCTGTGGCTTGCGCCCTCCAGCTCAAGAGCCTGCGTGCCGAGTTGCGGGAGCGTGGCGACAGTAGCGCGGAAACGCTGGCAGCACTCGAGCAGGCCAACAACGCGCTCGATGCCCTGAACGTCGCGCTGGCCGAAACCCGCCGCACGGCCAATGCCATCGCGCAGCAGCAGACGACCGATGCGGCCGTGGAGCAGCAACGTTACCTGACCATCGCACGCGAGTTCTCGCAAGCTGGTGACCGGATGGATGGCCTGCGCCGCGAGACGGCCCAGCAGCTCGGCGCCAATCGCGAGGGCATCGAGCATCGCCTGGACAAGGTGCGCGAGACGGTCGATGCCCAGCTGGGCGCCATCCGCAAGGACAACAACGTGCAGCTCGATCAGATGCGCGCGACGGTGGACGAGAAACTCTCCCGTACGCTCAGCGATCGCCTGTCTGCATCGTTTAAGCAGGTGAGCGACCAGCTCGAGGCCGTGTACAAGGGTTTGGGCGATATGCAGTCCATTGCCACCGGCGTAGGCGACCTCAAGCGCGTGCTGGGCAATGTGAAGGCGCGTGGCATTTTGGGCGAGGTGCAGCTGGGTGCAATCCTGGCGGACATCCTTACGCCCGACCAGTATCTGGAAAACGTCGCTACCAAGCCCGGCGCCTCGGAGCGGGTTGAGTTTGCCGTCAAGCTGCCGGTAGACGAGGGCGATCCCGTGCTGCTGCCGATCGACTCCAAATTCCCGGGCGACGCGTACGAGCACCTGCTCGACGCGCAGGAGTCGGGCGATGCGGAGACCGTGGCGGCTGCGCGCAAGACACTCGACGCCATGGTGAAACGCGAGGCAAAGGACATCTGCGAAAAGTACCTGAGCGTGCCCGCGACCACCAACTTTGGCATCATGTTCGTGCCGTTTGAGGGGTTGTATGCCGAGGTCGTCAGTCGCCCCGGGCTTATCGAGACCCTGGGCCGCGACTATCACGTCAACGTTGCCGGCCCCAGCACCATGGCGGCCATCCTCAACAGTCTGCAGATGAGCTACCAGACGTTTAGGCTGCAAAAGCGTACCGACGACGTGCTGCGTGTGCTCTCTGCCGTCAAGGCCGAGCTGCCACGCTATCAGGCGGCGCTGCGCCGCGCCCAGCAACAGATCGAGACCGCGGGCAAAACGGTCGAGGGCATCATCACCACGCGCACCAACGTCATGGAGCGCAAGCTCAAGGACATCGACGCCCTAGAAGATTCCGGGGAGGCCGACGAGATTTTGGGGCTCACATCCGCGGAGCTGCTCGCAGGCCAAAAAGACGAGGACTAATTGCAACAAGACGGTGGGGCGCCGGCGTAAACGCGGGCGCCCCACCGCTTTTCGCATCGCGCATGCCTGAAGCGCGCTTCGGTGTGCAACAATGGCGTTTCGCCCTATCAGACGCGAAAGGAAGCCCATGTCTCAGAGAAACACCAGTCCGCTCAAACGCTCCACCGTGCGCCGCACGCTGCAGCGTTTTTGGGACGTCACGCGCACGCAGCCGCTGATCGTCTTTCTCTCGGTGTTCTCGTCGGCGGGCTACATCTTTTTGCTCACGTTTGCCAACACCTACGTGATGGCCCTTATCGTCGACCGCGTCCAGGCCGGCCCCGTGGCGGGCGACCGGGTGTTTGAGGTCTTTGGTCCCTACATTCTGGCGCTCGTGCTCGTTAACCTAGTGGGCCAAATCCTCTCCAAGCTGCAGGACTACACCGTCTACAAGCTCGAGATTGCGGGCAACTATCACTTGGCGCGCCTGTGCTTCGACACACTCTCCAATCAATCCATGACATTTCACACCAGCCGCTTTGGCGGATCGCTCGTGAGCCAGACGAGTCGTTTTATGAGCGGCTATACGGGGCTGGTAGACGTGACGGTGTATTCGCTCATTCCCACCATCACCTCGGTTGTCTGCACGGTGGCGGCGCTCGCTCCGGTGGTGCCGACGTTTACCGTGATCCTGGTGGGCATTATGGTCGTCTACATCGCGTTTGTCTGGCTTATGTACAGGCGCATCATGCCGCTTTCGGCCGCGACGTCTGCCGCGCAGAACAAATTGTCGGGCGTGCTGTCCGACGCGGTCACGAATATCCTGGCCGTCAAGACCTGTGGGCGCGAGGACTTTGAGCGCGACCTGTTCGATACCGCCGACCGCACCGCGCGCGACGCCGAGACGGTTTCGATGCACGCCATGATGCAGCGCAACTTTGCGACCTCGGGCCTTATCGTCATCACTATGGCCGTGGTGAGCGTGTTCGTCGCGGGCGGCAACGCGTGGTTTGGCATCTCTGCCGGTGCGCTCGTCATGATCTTTACCTATACGTACAACCTCACCATGCGTCTGAACTACGTAAGCTCCATGATGCAGCGCATCAACCGCGCGCTGGGCGATGCGGCCGAGATGACGCGCGTGCTGGACGAGCCGCGTCTGGTGGCAGACGACGAGAACGCCCCCGAGCTCAAGGTGGGCGAGGGTGCGATTGATTTTGAGCACCTGAGCTTTGCATACCGTGATGCCGCGGCAGGCGAGAGCGTGTTCGACGACCTGACGCTCCATGTGGCAGCGGGCCAGCGCGTGGGCCTGGTGGGCAAATCGGGCTCGGGCAAGACGACGCTCACCAAGTTGTTGCTGCGCCTGGACGACGTACAGGGCGGCCGCGTGCTCGTGGACGGCCAGGACGTCTCGCGCTGTACGCAGCAGAGTCTGCGCCGCCAGGTTGCCTACGTGCCGCAGGAGGCGTTGCTGTTCCATCGCTCCATTCGCGAGAATATCGCCTACGGACGCCCCGACGCCACCGACGAGCAGATCCGCGAGGCCGCGCGCCTGGCAAATGCGACCGAGTTTATCGACCGCCTACCAAACGGCTTTGACACCATGGTGGGCGAGCGCGGCGTCAAGCTTTCGGGCGGCCAACGCCAGCGCGTGGCCATCGCCCGCGCTATCCTGACCGACGCGCCGATTCTGGTGCTCGACGAGGCGACGTCTGCCCTTGACAGCGAGTCCGAGGCACTGGTGCAGGGGGCGCTCGAGAACCTGATGCGCGGTCGTACCTCCATTGTGGTGGCGCATCGCCTGTCCACCGTGGCGGCGCTCGACCGCATCGTGGTGCTGGCGGACGGTGAGATTGTCGAGGACGGTACGCATGCGCAGCTTGTCAAGGCGGGCGGCGAGTATGCGAGCCTGTGGGGCCGCCAGACCGGCGCATTTTTGGAGGCGTAAAGACCCCATACGTGGGACAATCGTGCCCGTAGATTTGTTATGCCGCTGAGCCGAGGAGTCGTTATGCCACGCGAGACCAATGCCGCCAAACGCGAGCGCGCCGTTGAGGTGTGCGAGCGCCTCAACCGTCGCTATGGCCCGGTCGAGTGCTTTTTGGATCACGAGAATCCCTTTAGGCTGCTCATCGCGGTACTGCTCTCGGCGCAGACGACCGACGCGCAGGTCAACAAGGTGACGCCGAAGCTGTTTGCCCAGTGGCCCACGCCCGAGGCCATGGCGGGGGCGAGCGTGGCCGATGTGGCCGATACCATTAAGTCGCTCGGCTTTTATAAGAGCAAGGCCAAGCACGCCGTGGAGGCCGCGCAGATGATCGTTGCCGATTACGGTGGCGAGGTGCCGGCCGACATGAAGGAGCTCGTCAAGCTGCCGGGTGTTGGCCGCAAAACGGCGAACATCGTGCTCAACGTGGGGTTTGGCATTGTCGAGGGCATCGCGGTCGATACGCACGTCAACCGCATCGCGCACCGCCTGATGCTGAGTCCCAAGACGCACGCCAAGGAGCCGCTCAAGACCGAGCAAGACCTGCTCAAGATTTTGCCGCACGAGTATTGGGAATCGGTCAACCACCAGTGGATTACCTTTGGCCGCGAGATCTGCGACGCCCGCAAACCTAAGTGCGACGAGTGTCCGCTGGCAGACCTTTGCCCCAGCGTGCGCGTAGCGGGGTAGGGCGGAACGCATCTTCGTCTGGCGTTTTTTGCGGGGCTGGGTTTGCCCTTGAGCCGGAGTCCCCTTCATGCGCTACCATGACAGGCAATGAAATCCGCCGCATACCCGCCGAGCTTGCCCCGGCGGGCTTTTGGCGTTGCAATGCCGGAGGAACAGCATGCTCATTCACCGTATAGCCGCGCAGCTCTACACTGCCGAGGCCTTGCAGACCGTCGAGGCCGGACTCGATGCCGGCGAGGACGTGACGCTGGCCGTGTCGCAGTCGGGCCGTACGCTTATGGCGGCCGCCCAGTTTGCGCGCCGTCCGCGACCGACGGTCTACATTGTGAGCGGCGAGGACGCGGCCGATCGCGCCGCGCGCAGCCTTGCCGCCTACGTGGGCCTTGCGCATGTGTGCCGTTTTCCCGAGCGCAAGGACTATCCGTGGCGCGAGCAGGCGCCCGACGACGCCGTGGTGGCGCAGCGCTGCGAGGCTCTGGGGCGCATCGTGCGCGGGGACAACTGCATCATGGTTGCCTCGGCCCGTGCGCTGCTGCGCTGCGTGCCGCCGGTCGAGAGTCGCTATTGGGAGTCCACCACTTTTGCGGTGGGCGAGGAGATTCCTTTTGACGAGGTGCCGCAGCGCCTGGTGGGCATGGGCTACACCAATGCCGGCGCCGCCGACGCGCCCGGTCTGTTCCGCGTGCACGGCGACACCGTCGAGGTGTTTCCCGCACAGGAAAAGGCGCCCGTGCGCATCGAGTTCTTTGGCGACGAGATTGACCGCATCCGCCGCATGGTGAGCTCAACGGGGCAGACCATCGGCAATGAGGACAGTATCGAGATCTTCCCCTGCCGTGAGCTGGCGCTTACCGACGATGCCGTCCACAACATGCACGTGGCGCTCTACCGCGCCAGCCAGGATGACAGTAAACTGGCAGCGCTGCTCGAGATGGTGGATGCACGCATCGTCACGCCCGAGCTCGACCGCTTTTTGCCGGTGATGTACGGCCAGACCGTAAGCCCGTTGGCACACGTGAGCGGCAAGGCGCTTGTGGTTTTGTCCGAGCCGCGCTCGCTGTTCGACGACTGCCTGCGTGCCTACGAGGATATCGAGGCCCGTGCCGGCGAGGCGGGGATTGACCGCCTGGACGGTCTGTACGTGCGCGCTCAACAGCTCGATTTTGGTGCCCAGCAGCGCCTGAACTACGTGAGCCTCATTCGTGCCGGCGGCGCGGTGACGGCCGAGCTCAAGATTGAGCAGCCTGCCATCGCAGGCTCGGACAACCGTTTTATGACGCGCATCCAGGAGGTCGTGGGCAAGCGCTATGCCTGCGTGTTTGCCATTCCCGACCGCGGCGCGCGTGAGTCGATGGAGCTCACCTTTGGCGACGAGGGCATTACCTTTGAGGAATCGCTGACCGCGGCGCCCGAAAATGCCGGCGCTATCGGCGACCGCGTGCGCGTGGCAGCGGCGGATTCCGCCGACCGTGCCGCACGCCAGGAGGCCCACGCTTCCATTCGCGAGCGTAAGGCCGACGCACTCAACGCCCGCTCGCTCGAGGCGGGCGCGG
>CALAMK010000011.1:0-31978 GCA_937925735.1 uncultured Collinsella sp.
ATGGACCTGTAGCTCAGTTGGTTAGAGCGTCCGGCTGATAACCGGGAGGTCACAAGTTCGAATCTTGTCAGGTCCACCATCAAAACTGTGAAGAGCCTCGAGGCATGGCCTCGGGGCTTTTTTCTTGTGTGTGATAAAACTCATTTTGGTTTTGTGTGCTGTGCGAAAGATTGGGTAGTATAGCTATTCAATGCGGCGAAGGCGCCGCGTGTTAACCGCTACGTACCGGAGGTGTTCCATGGTTCGTGTCGACATAGAGACCATCGTCATGGCCGCCGGTCCCGTGCCATCGCTTATCGTACTTCGCGAGCGCTGCAGCAAATCGGACTCCCCTGCGCCGCTGCGCTCCCTTTCTATCCAAACTGGTTCGTTTGAGGCTGCGGCTATTAGCCGCGGTATCGACGGCGGTCGTGCCGAGCGCCCGATCGCCCATGACCTGCTGCTCGACACGCTTGATGCCCTGGATGCAAAACTCGAGCGCATCGAGATTGTCCGTGCCGAGCCTCCCGTGTTCTATGCGACGGTCGTTGTTTTGGCCGACAGCAACGAGCATAGGATCGATGCGCGTCCGAGCGATGCCATCGCCCTCGCCGTGCGCAGCAATGCTCCCATGTTTGTTGAGGACGACATCATGAACCGCCTGGGGACCGTCTCTCCGGTTGCCGAGGAAGTCGATGACGAGCAGGAATTTGAGAAGTTCGACGAGTTCGTCCATACGCTCTCGCCCGATGATTTTTAAATGACGAGTAGCCATGAGACGGAGTGTGCACTGATGGGTCGCGGCGTTTCAGCCGAGGCCGCCGCCATTGCCCGCGAGGCCCAGATGCGCTCGGAGGCATCCGAGGCCGCACGCATTGCCTATGTGACGCAGGCCCGCACACTTCGCGAGCGCCGTGCCTCCTTTATCAAGATGGTTGCCGCCTCCGCACTTGTCGCGGTAATCTCATCGCGCCTTCGTGGTACAGTTGGTGCGCTTGGGTTTTCGATTTCGACGGGCTTGGTCATCTGGGGCGTGGTCGATGCCGTGATGCTGACTAACCAGATCAAGGTACTCGATAAGCGCGCCGCCGATATGATGCGCGCCCGCGACGCCGCCGCCAAGATCGCTGCCGAGGCACAAGAGATGTAACGACGCCGGACTCGATGGGAAGGTCTAAAAATGGCACAGGATATGCAGGACGCCGGAAACGTCTCCGCCGAGCTCGACGCCATGGTGTGCGACCTCATCGGGGCATTTTTAGACGACCTGGCCGCTGGTGAGAACCCCGGCGTTGTCGTTGCGATCGAAGACGCCGTGTCCAACCGCTATCTGGCGGCACTCGACGAGGACGGCGAGGAGGCATGCCTCGAGGCTGCCACCAACTTTATCTCCGAGCACAAGATGGGCCTTAAGGACGAGGGCCTGGGTCGCATCGCCCGTTACGCCATCGGCTACACCGGTTGTGTCGAGATCGATGGCGGCTACCATGACGCCCTGCTTGTGAGTTTCTTTGAGACGACGCTCGAGAGCGGCTTTTCGGCATACGTACTGTACGAGGGTGTGGGCGCCGGCGATGGTTTTATGTGGAGCGACCCTGAACCTGCAGGCGAGGAAACCCCTCTTATCTAAAATCGCTAAAATAAACGAGTTTTCGGTAAAAGGCTCAAAATTCCCGCCGAACGTTGTGTTGCTGGGCGGGTCGCATACGCGTGCCGGTTGTATATAGATAGAAGATAGGGGAACTACATGCGCGTAGACAATCTGAGGAACATCGCCATCATCGCTCACGTCGACCACGGCAAGACGACGATGGTCGACAAGCTCCTGCGTGCCACGGACGCCTTCCGTGCCAACCAGCAGGTCGAGGACCGCGTCCTGGATTCTAACGACCAGGAGCGCGAGCGCGGCATTACGATTCTCGCCAAGAACATCTCTATCGAGTACAAGGACGTTAAGATCAACGTCATCGACACCCCGGGCCACGCTGACTTTGGCGGCGAGGTCGAGCGCGTGCTGCGTATGGCCGACGGCGCCCTGCTGCTGGTCGATGCCTTTGAGGGCCCCATGCCCCAGACCCGCTTCGTGCTGCGTCACGCCATCGACACCGGCCTCAAGATCATGATCGTCATCAACAAGATCGACCGTCCGGGCGCCAACCCCGAGAAGGCCTACAACGACTGCCTGGACCTGATGGCCGACCTGGGCGCCACCGACGACCAGCTTGAGTTTGCCATGGAGCACGTGGTCTACGCCAGCGCCATGAATGGCTTTGCCCGCCTTGACCCCAACGACGGCAACATGGACATGTATCCGCTGCTCGATATGATCATCGACGACATGCCCGCGCCCGAGGTTGACGAGAACGCCCCGCTGGCCATGCAGTGTGTGACCATCGACCACTCCAACTTCGTTGGCCGCATCGGTATCGGTCGCGTGTACTCCGGCACCATTCACCAGGGCGATCAGATCCTGGTCGTCAAGAACGACGGTTCCAGCGCTACCGCTACCGTCAAGCAGCTCTTTACTTTCGACTACCTGGGTCGCACCGAGTGCCAGGAAGTCGGCGCCGGTGATATCGCCGCCGTCGTGGGCATCGACCGCACCGATATCGGCGATGTCTACACCGATCCCGAGAACCCCGTTGAGCTCGAACCCATCGAGATCGACCCGCCGACCCTGTCCATCGTCTTTGAGGCTTCGACCTCCCCGCTCGTCGGCCGCGACGGCGACATCGTGGGTGCCCGTCAGCTCAAGGAGCGCCTGTTCAACGAGGCCGAGAACAACGTGACCATGAAGATCGAGGAGCTCGAGGACAAGAGCGGCGTCGAGGTCTCGGGCCGCGGCATTCTGCACCTGTCCGTCCTGATGGAGTCCATGCGTCGCGAGGGCTTTGAGTTCCAGGTCGGCCGTCCCCGCGTTCTGTTTAAGAAGGACGAGAACGGCAATAAGATGGAGCCCGTCGAGCAGGCCGTCGTCGAGTGCCCGGACGAGTATTCGGGCAAGGTCGTTGAGGTCTTCGGCACCTCCGGCGGCATCATGACGAGCATGGATACCTCGGGTATCGTGACGCACCTCGAGTTTAAGATTCCGACCCGCGGCATCATGGGTCTTAAGAACCGCATCATGAACGTCACTCACGGCGAGGGCGTGTTCTACCACACCTTCCTGGAGTACGGCCCCTATGCCGGCGAGATCGGCAACCGCCAGAACGGCGCCATGATCTCCATGACCACCGAGAAAGCCGTTGCCTACGCTCTGGGCACGCTGCAGGAGCGCGGCCAGCTGTTTGTTGAGCCGGGTACCGAGTGCTACGAGGGCATGATCGTGGGCGAGCGCAGCAAGGCCGGCGACATGGTCGTCAACATCGCCCGTACCAAGAACCTGGGCAACCAGCGTTCCTCGACCTCCGATATCTCCGTCCAGCTGGTGCCGCCCCGCACCTTCTCGCTGGAGGAGGCGCTGGAGTACATCGCCGACGACGAGCTGGTGGAGATCACTCCCAAGAACATCCGCCTGCGCAAGCGTCTGCTCAATGCTACCGACCGCAAGAAGGCCGCAGTCCGCGCCGGTCAGGTCAACAAATAAGCGCCGAGCTTTATAGCGACTAACAAGAAAGGGCGCCGACCATCGCGGTCGGTGCCCTTTTTGGTGCACAGGGATTGAGTTGGTCTGCACCACCGCAAAGGTGTCTGTCCCCTTTGTGGCGGTTGACGGCTAGGCGGAAGGAAGGCCCGGAGTATTGGCGGCCTGCTGCGGCTTGAGGCGGGCGTTGCGCCAGATGATCTGGATGACGTAGCCGAGCGTAAAGACGAAGGCTACGCCGCTGACAAAGCTGCCCATAAGGGGAAGTGCCGTGAGTGCGCCCGCGGCGATACCGCCCACGGCGGCCATGGCGTAGCGGTTCTGGCTGTGTCCGATCATGCGTGCGATCGCGGTGCCCGTAAACGCCGCCGAGACCAGAGCGATACCGATCACGGCGCACATGAGAGCTCCGGCGAGTGACAGACCTGCAATCGAGATGATGAGCAACAGGACGGCGGGAACGGCGGCCACCGTGCCCAAAAGACCGCTCACCCACAGAGGGGTAGGTCGTTGACGAAGCATGCCGGCGGCGCTGGCGGTCGCGCGCGGAAAGACGAGCTCGAGGAGGATCGCGACAAAGCAGGTGGAAAGCGCCGCGGCGACGATGCCGCCGATGGTGTCGTTAATCGTTGAGGTGTTCTCGTTCTCGGTACGGTCGATCTTGAGGGCTCCGACCTGAGCGCCCTCGGCCCGCTCGGGGTCCTCGGAAACATGCGCGCTCACGGTGCCGGTGATGCGGGCGTTTTTGCCCAAGACGAGCTTATCGGCCCAAACCTCGACATCGCCCTCGACGGTGCCGTCGATGGTCACCGTATCGCCTGCAAGTGCTGCTGACTTGGTGGAGCCTCGCAGGGCAACAGTATCGCCCATCGCGTAAAAACAGTTGGCGGTGCTACCGGTGTTGAGCACGACGTGCTGACCGGCTACCGTCACGCTGCCATCGATTGCGGTTTTGGAGATATCGATGGTGCGCGCCGCCAGGCGAATGGCGCCGCCTACGGTGCAGTCGCGAATCGATAGGCTGTCGCCTGCCGCGATAATATCGCGGCCGATGGAGGCATCGTCCAGGTTAAGGCTTTGGCCAGCCCAGTACAGGTCGCCCGCGACGCCAGACGGATTTGAGTCAGCTTCGGTTGCGAGTACGTTGCCCGCGGTGTCTGTGCCGGCGAACGACGCCGTGGGAAGTACGGTCAGCGCAAGCGCAATCAGTACGAATAGGAGGGCGATGCGGGCCTGCGCTTTGTGGCGCTTGGTCGACGGTTCTAGGTTGCAAGGCATAGTGAATCCTTCGTTAGATACTCGGCATATATCTAACAGGGTACCCAACGTGCGAGCGCTCTAAAAGAACCTCTCGGTTGCATTTCGAAAGGTCGTGCCGTGCTATCTACTTTTTGCGATGTAAAAAGTGCGCGATGTCTTCTTCGGTGGGGCTTTTGATGTCAAAGCGCAGCGAGAGCCAGCGCAGACCCATGGTCACGATAACGCATGCGACCAGCGCGGCGACATTGCTGACCAAGCCACTCATGACGAGGCTTACATAGCTTGCCGATCCGGCGATGGCCGCGATGGCATAAAAGTTGGTGCGTTGGAAAATGCCCGGAACCACGCCCATAAAGCCGTCGCGCAGCATGCCGCCGCCCACCGCGGTGAAAAAGCCCATCATGATGCAAACGACGGGTGCAAATCCGTAGACCAGTGCCTTGTCTGCGCCGGTTGCCGCATAGATGCCGACCGAGATGATGTCGAGCAGGGGGATGAGTTTGTCGGGCTTATCGACGATTGCCGGGAAGATGTAAATGATGGCCGCCGTGGCGATGGAGAGCGGCAGCGCCATTGGCTGGTTGAGGATGTAGACGTTGCCGACCTGGAGTGTCATGTCGCGCAAAAGACCGCCGCCCAGACCGCAGACTACCGCGAGTGCGACCGCGCCCACCAGGTCGAGCTTGTGTTCGCGCGCAACCAGCACACCCGAGATCGATGCAGCGACAACGGCGAACATCTCGAGCCAAAATGGGATAGCGACCATGGCATCCGAGGCATGTGAGGTAACGGTTATGGCGGCGACGACGGGCAAGATGGGGTCCTTTGAGTTACGGGATTGGACAATGCCCGTACATAGTACATGTTCGGCGACGATTGCGACCCTATTGCTCGGCAAACGGTCAGGACTGGGTGCGGTCATAGGTTTCAAGTATGTACATCAGCCTCCAAAGATGTCGAAAAATATCGTTTTTGGAGGGTGATGTACATGTTTGGGGATCAGGGTTGATGCTGAACGCGATGGGGACGTGGCTGAATAGGAGGGATGTCTAAATTTTGAGCGGCGCTCAAAATTTATCCAGTCGGCTTACGCCGACCACGCTGCGCTAAAAACGCGCCACTGGTGCGTTTTCTTTACGCTTTGCGCCCTGGCGGGTTCGAACCCCTCCTTCTTCGCCGTATTTGCTTGTTAGGGACTCAAAACAAAAAAAGCCCCCATTCCTGGGAGCTTCCTCAATCTAAATGGCGGAGGAGGAGGGATTCGAACCCTCGTGACCTTATACAGGCCAAACGGTTTTCGAGACCGCCGCATTCAACCACTCTGCCACCCCTCCGCGTGGGGTAAAAACAAAGCAGGCACTAAGGCCTGCTTTGGAATTAACTGGCGGAGAGTCAGGGATTTGAACCCTGGAGACGCTTTTGACGCCTACACGATTTCCAATCGTGCTCCTTCGGCCACTCGGACAACTCTCCGTTAAATGCGAAAGTCAGTATACACGAGGAATCGAAAAGTGCAAACAGAAAACTTGGCATTTTTTAAAGCGCTCGCTCCGCGCCCGTATCCGGGGTGTGCAAGATACGTACTAAAAAAGCATCCTGACCAGCCAGATCGCGCTCGATGACCTGTTCAAAATAGGTATTCATGAATGACGCGGCAGCGAATTTAAAAATTTTGAGGCAATCGAGCGAACCGGTGGTATGCATTTCGCGACCACAACCCTGCACTCGGCGACCTGCGGTTTGACTCAGGTTGTCCTCGCCGCAGCGTATCTTGCTATCGAATTCGTCAAGCTCTTGGTCAGCATTTGGTTGGAATACGCATGAAGAGCCGTGCAAGTATGGACATATGTGGAGGTCATGAGGTTGTAGCTGCATATTCTTGCGGCTCGGGAGGTTGAAAGATATTATTACCAAGTCTTTTCCTGCTTCAGGCGCACCTTCACGACCTGAAGCCACATTTGCCCAGAGGAGGTGACAATATGAAGGCTTATGAACTGCTGTTCTTTGTTGACCCGTCGCTCGACCCCGAGACTCGTCTCGCTGTTATGAAGCGTATCGATACCACGATCGCTGAGGGCGCTGGCAAGGTCGACTCCGTTGACGAGTGGGGCAAGCGCAAGCTCGCCTACGAGATCAACGACCTCACCGATGGTGACTACACCCTCATCAACTTCCACGCAGATCCTACCCAGATCGCCGAGCTTGATCGCGTCCTGCGCATCACCGACGCTGTGGTCCGCCACATGATCGTCCGTCGCGACGACCAGGAGTAAGACTGTCGTTTTGGACTGGGCTTGTGCCCCAAGAGGAAGTAGTGAGTTATGAGCATCAATCGAGTGAACATCACCGGTAACCTCACCCGCGATCCCGAGCTGCGCGCCACCGCCGGCGGAACCCAGGTTCTGTCCTTTGGCGTCGCCGTGAACGATCGTCGCCGCAACGCGCAGACTGGCGAGTGGGAGGACTATCCCAACTTTGTCGACTGCACTATGTTCGGCACCCGCGCCGAGGCCGTGAGCCGTTTCCTGACAAAGGGAAACAAGGTCGCGATCGAGGGCAAGCTGCGCTACAGCTCTTGGGAGCGCGACGGCCAGCGCAGGAGCAAGCTTGAGGTCATCGTCGATGAGATCGAGTTTATGAGCTCCCGTGGTGGCCAGGGTGGCTACGATCAGGGCGGTTACGCCCCCGCAGCTCCCGCGCCTGCAGCGCGTCCTGCCGCACCGGTGGCTACGCCGCCCGCGGTCGACGTCTACGATGAGGACATCCCGTTCTAAGGGTTGTTCACCTATTTTTGAGTGAGAGGCGGCTTCGGCTCGCCGAAGTTGCCAAACGAAAGGTATTTTGACATGGCTAATGATTATTCTGCACGTCAGCCGCGTCGTAAGTACTGCCAGTTCTGCAAGGAGAACACTGAGTTCATCGACTATAAGGACACTCAGCTTCTCCGTAAGTACATGACCGACCGTGGCAAGATCAAGCCCCGTCGCGTCACTGGCGCTTGCACGCAGCATCAGCATGACATCGCCAACGCCATCAAGCGCGCCCGCGAGATGGCTCTCTTGCCGTACACCGTCCCCGTGGTTTCCTCTCGTGGCAACCGCGACCGCGGCTAAGAAGGGAGACGCATCATGAAGGTTATTCTTCTCGATGAGATCAAGGGCAAGGGCGGCGAGGGTGACGTCGTAGAGGTCGCTCAGGGTTACGCTGAGAACTTCCTGTTCCCCAAGAAGCTCGCTGTTGCTGCCACCAAGGGCAACCTCAAGCAGCTTGACGAGCGTCGCAACAACATCGCCAAGCGCGAGGCCGTCCGTCTGGCTACCGCCAACGAGACCAAGGCTGCCTTCGAGGGCAAGCAGGTCACCGTTGACGTCAAGGTTGGCGACGAGGGCATCCTCTTTGGCTCCGTTACCGCCGCTATGATCGCTGACGCCATCAAGGATCAGCTCGGTATGGACATCGACCGCAAGCGCGTCGAGCTCGGCAAGCCCATCAAGGTTGCCGGTGCCCACACCGTTGCTATCTCGCTGTACCGCGAGATCAAGGCCGAGGTTGTCGTTCTCGTTGGCGTTACCGCCGAGGAGCTCGCTGCCGAGACTGAGGTTGAGGAGACTGCTGAGGTCGCCGAGGCCGAGACCGCCGAGGTCGAGACCGAGGCTGCTGCCGAGTAGCATTTGCTGCAACGCAACAATCTTGTTCTAAGAAGGGCGCTCTGGGAGACCAGGGCGCCCTTTTATTTTTTGCGCTGGGTGAGTGTCGTGGCAGTCATTGAGATGCGGTCCCGTGTATGGGACCGTTCATCCGTTTGGTTCGGTGATGATTGCCAAGCCGCGGCTCGATTTATAGCCGCGGCTGATACTATGGATGCTCGCAAGCGATATGAATGAGGACGCTCATGGCATATGACGATAGGGAGACGGGGCTGACGGTCGAGGACCGTGGCTCTAAGTTGGGTCTCCCCCAAAACCAAGATGCAGAGGCCAACGTACTGGCCGCTATGCTGCTATCGCCCGAGGTGGTCGAAGAGGCCCAAGTCGAGCTGCAGCCCGATGACTTCTACCGGCCCATTCATAAGACCATCTATACCGCGATGGTCGATATGTACAACAGCCGCATCCCCATCGACTCCATCTCGCTGATCGATTACCTGCGAAGCATCAACAAGCTCGATGCCGTGGGCGGCGAGGCATACATTTTGGAGCTGATGGGTCAGACCCTGTCGCTCGTTAACTGGCAGCACCATGCTGCCATCGTTCGTCGCGACTCGATGCTGCGCGAGCTGATTGGCGCCACCAACGAGATCAACGCGCTGGCCTACAACGCCCCCACCGACACCAAAGAGGTCGTGGAGCTGGCCGAGAGCAAGTTGCTCAAGGTCACGGCGCGTGAGGTTAAGTCGAGCTACAAGACGCTGACCGAGTTTATGGTCGAGGCCTATAACGAGGCCGAGGAAGTGTGCAAGGCCGGCGGTCAGGCTGCAGGCGTGCCCACGGGCTTTCCGTCGCTCGACCGTATGCTCATGGGTTTCCGCGAGGGCCAGCTCATCATTATCGGCGCCCGCCCCGCCGTTGGTAAGACGTCGTTCGCCCTGAACTTGGCGCTCAACGCCGCCGCCGCGGGCTATACCGTCGGCTTCTTCTCGCTGGAGATGTCGGGCAAGGAAATTGCCCAGCGTCTGATTTGCGCCTATGCCATGATCTCGATCAGCGACTTCCGTACGGGCCGCATTAGTCCCGAGCAGTGGGCCAACATCAATGAGGCCACGCAGACGCTGTCCAAGCTCGATATTCTGATTGACGATACGCCCGGCACCACGGTGACCGAGATTCGCGCCAAGAGCCGCCGCATGCTCCATAACAAGGAGGAGGCCATCATCATCCTGGACTATTTGCAGCTGGTGAGTCCCCCGCCGGGACGTCGTTCCGAGAGCCGCACCGTCGAGGTCTCCGAGATGTCGCGTGGTCTGAAGATTATGGCCAAGGAGCTCAAGATTCCGCTGATCGCGCTGTCGCAGCTGTCGCGTCAGGTCGAGTCCCGTACCGGCAAGCGCCCGCAGCTGTCCGACCTGCGTGAATCGGGCTCCATCGAGCAGGATGCCGATATCGTCATGTTCTTGGACCGATCCGCCGACGAGGCCGAGGCCTCGCGCGACGACCGACCCGACGAGGGCGTTACGCGTATCGTCGTGGCCAAGAACCGTTCGGGCCCGATTGGCGACGTCGACCTGATGTTCCTGCCGGCATCCACCAAGTTCTATGAGCTTGATGGGGCGCATACCGAGGAGTAGGACAGGCGCCCGTTGCACGGGTATACTGGGAATGTTTTGTGCTTCTGCGCACTTGCGGTGTGCGGACAGTCCATGAATGTGAGGAGTAAACATGCCGTCAACCGTTTTGGTCGGTGCCCAGTGGGGCGATGAGGGCAAGGGTAAGATCTGCGACCTGGTCGCCGGCGACTTTGATGCCGTCGTGCGCTATTCGGGCGGCAACAACGCCGGCCACACCATCGTCGTCAACGGCAAGAAGTACGGCCTGCACCAGGTGCCCTCCGGCATCATGTATTCCGACCACGTGTCGGTGATCGGTAACGGCTGCGTCGTCAACCCCAAGGTTGTCCTTGAGGAGATCGACATGTTCGAGGCCGACGGCATCACCACCAAGAACCTCAAGATCAGTGGCAACGCGCATGTCATCATGCCGTACCACATCGATCTGGATGGTGCTTTTGAGCAGAAGCTCGGCAAGAAGAACATCGGCACCACCAAACGTGGTATCGGTCCGTGCTACCAGGACAAGATGGCCCGCATCGGCCTGCGCATGCAGGACATGCTGGACGAGGAGCTGTTCCGCGACAAGCTGGAGACCGCTCTTGCCCGTGTGAACCCCGAGCTCGAGCTCATCTACAACCTGCCCACCTACACCGTGGACCAGATCTGCGATGAGTACCTGCCCATGGCCGAGCGCCTGCGCCCCTACATCACCGAGACGAGCCTGCTGCTCAACAACATGATTGACGAGGGCAAGGATTTGCTGTTTGAGGGCGCCCAGGCGACGCTGCTCGACATCGACCACGGCACCTATCCGTACGTGACGTCCTCCAACTGCACCGCCGGCGGTGCCATTACCGGCTCCGGCGTCGGTATGAAGAACGTTGACCGCGTGCTGGGCGTCATGAAGGCCTACATCACCCGCGTCGGTTCGGGCCCCATGCCCACCGAGCTTTCCTACGAGTCCGAGGCCGGCCACACGCTGACCGAGGAGGGCTATGAGTACGGCGTGACCACCGGTCGCCGTCGCCGTTGTGGCTGGTTCGACGGCCCCATCGCCAACTACGCCTCGCGCGTCAACGGCCTTACCGATATCGCCCTGACCAAGCTCGACGTGCTTTCGGCCTTCGACACCATCAAGGTGTGCGTTGCCTACGACGTCGACGGCGAGCGCTACACCAGCGTGCCCGAGCATCAGGTGCGCTTTGAGCACGCCAAGCCTATCTACGAGGAGCTCCCTGGCTGGAAGTGCGACATCACCGGTTGCCGCAGCTTTGACGAGCTGCCGCAGGAGGCTCAGGACTACGTGGCATTTATCGAGGATCTGGCACACACCCGCGTGACGTTTATTGGCGTCGGCGCCGGTCGCGAGCAGATCATCAACCGATTCTGGAAGTAATCGGTCTTTACGGTTATTGCGATATACCCCTTTGCAGCCCAGGCGGGCGGCCGAGGGGTATATTTGCTTTGTAGTGGGCCCGCAAGGTTGGCGGGCCGTTCATCCATAGAGGAGGCACCCTTGAAGGCGGACACTCAAACCATCGACATCCTGTTGTTGGGCAGCGGCGGCCGCGAGCATGCTTTGGTAGCTAAGCTCGCAGCATCACCGCGCGCCGGCAAGCTCTACATCGCGCCGGGTAACGGCGGCACCGCGAGCTGCGGCGAGAACGTGGTTCTCGACGATTGCGATCCTGCGGCCGTGGCGGCGTTTGCCCAGAGCCATGGATGCGGACTCGTGGTGATTGGCCCCGAGGCTCCGCTCGTGGCGGGCGTTGCAGACGCCGTCCGCGCGGCGGGCATCCCGTGCTTTGGCCCGGGTGCCGAGGGCGCCCAGATGGAGGGCTCTAAGCTGTTCTCCAAGCAGCTCATGGAGCGCGCCAGTATCCCGACGGCAGCCTATGGCTCATTTACCGACGAGGCTTCGGCTCTTGCCTATGTGCGCGAGCAGGGTGCTCCGCTGGTCGTGAAGGCCGACGGCCTTGCCGCGGGCAAGGGCGTTATTGTGGCAACCGAGCTTTCGCAGGCCGAGGAAGCTGTGCGTGAGTGCTTTGGCGGCACCTTTGGCGATGCCGGCAACACGGTGGTCATCGAGGAGATGCTGACCGGCCCCGAGTGCTCGCTGCTGGCCTTTACCGACGGCAAGACCGTGCGTCCCATGGCCACCTCGCAGGACCACAAGCGCGCGCTCGAGGGCGACCTTGGTCCCAACACCGGCGGCATGGGCGTCTACAGCCCGGTGCCCATCGTGACCGACGAGGAGCACGCCACCATGGTGGCGGTCATGGAGCAGACCGTGGCCGAGCTCGCTGCCGAGGGCATCGACTACCGCGGCTGCCTGTACGGCGGCTTTATGCTCACGCCCGCCGGCCCCAAGGTGCTGGAGTTCAACGCCCGCTTTGGCGATCCCGAGACGCAGGTCGTGCTGCCGCGTCTTAAGAACGACCTGGTCGAGGTCATGCTGGCCTGTGCCAACTGCGAGCTCGATCAGATTGAGCTCGATTGGCGTGACGAGTGGGCCGTGGCGGTTGTCCTGACGAGCGCTGGCTACCCCGGCAGCTACGAGAAGGGCAAGGTCATTACCGGCATCGAGGATGCCGAGGCTATGGAGAACGTGACGGTGTATCACGCCGGTACTGCCGTGGTGGACGGCGAGCTCGTGACCAACGGCGGTCGTGTGCTCGCCGTGACCGCGCTGGGCGATACGTTCGAGAACGCTCGCGACCTTGCCTACGAGGCCTGCGAGAAGATCAACTTTGAGGGCAAGACCCTGCGCCACGACATTGGCCTGCGTGCGCTGCGCGGCCGCGACGCCTGGGATGCCTAAAATCCGAGAGGAATGAGACGGATGGACGAGAAGAACGAAGAGCTCGTGGACGCGCAGATCGTCGAAGAGGACAGCCGCATGTATGGGCACGCCGAGGGCGAGCCTGGCGGCGAGGTCGCTGACGAGCCGGCGCTGGTGCTGGGCGACGACGACCCGCACGATGCCGAGCTGCACGAGAAGATTCTTTCGGAGGAGTGCGCCTGGAAGGGCAAGATCCTCGACGTCCACCGTCTTGAGGTTGAGCTGCCCAACGGTCGCCGCAGCGCCCGCGATATCGTTCGCCATCCGGGTGCGGCGGCCGTTGTGGCACTGACCGAGAGCGGCAAGATCGTGCTGGTGCGTCAGTACCGCACTGCCATCGACCGCGTGACGGTCGAGATTCCCGCCGGCAAGCTCGATCCGGGCGAGGACCCGCTCGATTGCGCCAAGCGCGAGCTGCATGAGGAGACGGGCTTTAGGGCTGGTCGCATTCGCTTTTTGACGTCGATTGTCACGTCCTGTGGTTTTTGCGATGAGATCATCCACATCTACTTGGCTACCAAGCTCGAGTTTGATGCGCCCGACCCCGACGATGACGAGTTTGTCAACGTCGACCTGGTGCCACTGCATGAGCTGATCGACGCCGTACTCGACGGCAAGATCGAAGACGCCAAGACCGTTGTGGGTGCCTTGGCTTGCGACAGCATTGCTCATCGTTTGGGTGGAGCGGAGCTCTAGGTTACGCGGTTTTACCAAACCGCGTAACGAGTCGACGCTGCAAACGCCCCTAAGCGGCAATCTGCCTTTCAATCGTCGCTCGCGTACCGAAGTACGCGTCGCTCCTCTTTCAAGGCACCTTGCTCGCTTAGGGACGTTTTCGCTGACGCTGCCAGAACATCGGCGTTATATCTGTCGTGGGTTTTTCTTTCGGTTCGCTTGGTCAACCGATTTTTCCGTTCTTCCTATTTCTAGAGGACCACATGCTGAAGCGTTTTCTGTCTTATTACAAGCCCCAGATGGGGCTTTTTGTTACCGATACTGTTTGCGCCCTGGTGCTTGCCGCCATTGACCTGGCGTTCCCCATTATCTTGCGCAATCTGACCGGCGGGCTCTTTGCCCAGGGCCAGGCTGCCATTATGCAGGCGCTCGGTATGATCGCGGTGGGACTGGTGCTGATGTATGTCATCCGCTGCGCCTGCCGCTACTTTGTGAGCTATTGGGGTCACGTGATGGGCGCGCGTATGGAGTCCAAGATGCGTGAGGACCTGTTCGATCAGTACGAACGGTTTAGCTTTGCATACTTCGATCGCAACAGCTCGGGCGACATGATGAGCCGCGTGGTCAACGACCTGTTCGATATCTGCGAGGCGGCGCACCACGTGCCCGAGTGGATCATTATCTGCGGCATCGAGATCATCGGCTCGTTTGTGATTCTGTTTACCATCGCGCCGGTGCTCGCACTCGCCATGGCTGTGGTGACGGTGGTGTTCGCGGTCATTATGTTTTGGCAGAATATGCGCATGCGCGAGGTCTTTAGCGATAACCGCAAAAAGATTAGCGGCATCAACGCACAGCTGCAGGATTCGCTGGCGGGCATGCGTGTGGTCAAGAGCTTTGCCAACGAGCAGACCGAACGCTCTAAGTTTCGCGCCTCGAACAATCGCTACCTTTCGTCCAAGGAGAACATGTATCACGCCATGGGCGTCTACACCGCGACGTATGGCCTGCTCTCGGGCGTGCTCTATGTGATCGTGGTGCTGCTGGGCGGTTGGCTCGTTGCCCAGGGTCAGCTGCAGGCGGTCGATATGGCAACCTTCGCGCTCTACATTTCGCTGTTCTGCACGCCGCTCGAGACGCTCGTCAATTCGGCCGAGACGTATCAGAAAGCCATCGCCGGCTTTAAGCGCATGGATGAGGTGCTCTCGACTGTCCCCGATATTCAGGATAAGCCGGGTGCTGAGGACCTGCAGGTGACGGCTGGTGCCGTGGAGTACCGCAACGTGTGCTTTAACTACGAGGATGTTGAGCTCGGCGAGGGCGGCGCCGACGGACGCCCTGTTATCGACCATATGGACCTGTCCATCAAGCCCGGTCAGACCATCGCTTTGGTTGGTCCCTCGGGCGGCGGCAAATCGACGACTTGTTCGCTGTTGCCGCGCTTTTACGACGTTGCCGCCGGCTCCATTAGCATCGACGGCCAGGATGTGCGCGACGTGACGCAACATAGTCTGCGCCGTGCCATCGGCCTGGTGCAGCAAGATGTGTACCTGTTCGATGGAACGATCGGCGAGAACATCGCCTACGGCAAGCCGGGCGCCACAGCGGAAGAGATCGCCGAGGCGGCCTGCCGCGCCAATATCGATACCTTTATCGAATCGCTTCCGCAAGGCTACGACACCGTGGTGGGCGAGCGCGGCAGCCGTCTTTCGGGTGGTCAAAAGCAGCGCGTCGCCATTGCACGCGTGTTTCTCAAGAATCCCAAGATCCTTATTTTGGATGAGGCGACGAGTGCCCTGGATAACGAGAGCGAGGAAGCGGTGCAGGAGTCGCTCGAAGAGCTGGCACGCGGCCGTACCACGATCATCATCGCCCACCGTCTCTCGACTATTAAGCATGCTGACGAGATTGCGACCGTTGAGCATGGTCGCGTTGTGGAACGTGGCACGCACGAGGAGCTTCTCGCCCGTGGCGGCACCTATGCCCGTTACTATCGAATGCAGTTCGAAGGTGCGCGTGCGCACGAGCTCGACTGATTGATATGACAGGAAGATCATGGCTGATAAGAACCCTTTGACTCCGGAAGAAGTGACGGAGTTATTCTCCGAAATCGATGCATCCGGCGTCTTGGATCCTACGCTTGCCAAAAAGCGTACCGAGCGCATGCGCGAGAAAGAGGCCGCCGTCAAGCGCGGTGACAAGGCGACGCTGGCGCGGCTGCGCAGCGAGGATCGCGCGAGCCAGGCAAAACATATCGACCCACTGTCCGAGGACGACCCTTCGGGCTCGCAGGTGAGCCATACCATTACGAAGACCGCCATGGCCGTGGTTATCGGCATTTTGGTGCTGATTGTGGGCATGCAGATTGGCTACGGCGTGATGCGACGTCTGAATACCGCGAACCTTTCCGAAAGTGTTTCGGTGGATACCGTTTCGACCGCGCTCAAGGGTGGACTTGAATGGGGCAATGGCTTTACGCAGTTCCCGCTCGATTTTACCGTCGACGAGGCAGATGAGCGCACGGGCACGGTTGAGGTGACGGTGCTGGACACGTCTTCTGCCAATGAACTCGAGCTGCTGTCCAACGGTCAGATTCAGGCGGCGGCGCTCGCAACCAACGCCCTGCTCAACGACAAGATCGACCGCGTGGTGTATAACGTTCACGCCTATATCGACGAGGACAGCAGGATCCAGCATGATTCCTTCTTTGGCATGTTTCCTGCTCAGGGGCACCAAAGCGCCATCCTGACGTTCGTTTGGACCAAAAGCTCGTCCAACGCCACGAGTATCGACTGGAAGATGCGCATCGTAAGCATGGACGACACCATTGCCGAGCGCATTCAAAAACAGGTCAACTCGGTTTCGTCGCTTATCGAGGACCCGGTGGTGAGCCAGACCAAGATCACGGAGGAGCAGGCCGAGCGCGATCTTGAGCATCGTCTGCACGGTCGAGAGATCTTCCGCGGCGGAAAGCCCGATCGCACGCCGTCCGAACTGCTGGAGCAGGACAAGCAAAAGTAGTCCGCAGCCACATAGAACGATGTCATCCCGCGTGAGCCGCAAGCCCACGCGGGATGATTTTTCTGGGACGGGGATTAAAAAATCATTCTGTCATGTATGCAGTTGGCGACAAAGCCCTGCTCTCAGAATGATTTTTTAATCCCCGTCCCAGAAAAATCATTATGCACAGGAAGTCATAATTATCATTTTGTAAACAATTCTATGTAATTAATGCCATGGGCGATGCTTGCGGTTAGAATACCGCGAGGCCTAACTACACACCTTTAAGCCGGTCCTGTGAGACCGGGAAGGAGAACTATGGCGAACAACCATATTGCGGGCGCTGCCGCCCGCACCGTCGCGCCCAGCGAGCTGTGCCAGCGTATGCTGGCTAAAACCAGCAAGGGCACCTGCGGTCCCTGCATCCTGTATCTTGAGGATGGGACCATTTTTTATGGCCGTGCATGCGGTGCCGAGGGTACCGCAACCGGCGAGGTCTGCTTTAACACGTCGCTCGAGGGCTACTTTGAGGTCATGACCGACCCGAGCTATGCCGGCCAAATCGTAACCATGACCTATCCGCAGATCGGCAACTACGGTATTGACGAGACCGATGTCCAGTCGGCCTTCCCCGGCGATACCGCTCGCCCCGCGAGCGCTCCCGCCATGCGCGGCATGGTCGTCCACGACATGTGCGTCACGCCTTCTAACTGGCGCTCGACCGTCAGCGTGCCGGAGTACCTGCGTGCGCACGGCATCGTCGCTATCGAGGGCGTCGACACCCGCGCTCTCGTGCGCCACCTGCGCGACAACGGTTCCAAGATGGGCATAATCTCGACGGAGATCTTTGACGTTGACGAGCTTGCCGAGCGCCTGTCCGCCGCGCCTACGCTGGTCGGCGAGAACCTGGTCAAGACCGTGAGCTGCCCTGAGCCCCACGCTTTTGCCGCGAGCGACCTGCCCGCTACGCATGACTTTGCGCTTGCCCCTGTCGCTCCTGCCCGCCACAAAGTGGTCGCCTACGACTGCGGTGTCAAGCGCGGCATCCTGGAGGGCCTGGTCCGTGCCGGCTGCAACCTCACCGTCGTGCCGTGGGATACACCCGCGCGTCAGGTGCTCGACATGAATCCCGATGGCGTCTTTTTGTCCAACGGCCCCGGCGACCCCGATGCCGTGGTGGAGACCTGCGAGCAGGTGCAGCAGCTAATCGGCAAGGTGCCGGTTTTTGGCATCTGCCTTGGTCACCAGATGATCAGCTTGGCGTGCGGCGCCCAGATGGAAAAGCTCAAATTCGGTCACCGTGGTGGCAACCAGCCGGTTATGAATCTGGTCAGCCGCCGTGTGGAGATCACCGCGCAAAACCACGGCTTTGGCCTGTTGTTCCCCAGCTTGGGCAAGCTTGTCCCCGAGCTTTCGGGCGGCGAGACCGAGCACGCGGCCGATGGCGATCTGCGCGTCTGGGTGCGCCGCGGTATCGCGCCGGTCGTGATGAACGAGCGTTTCGGCCGCATTCGCCTGACGCATGTGAATCTCAATGACGGCACCGCCGAGGGCATTCAGCTGCTCGATGCGCCGTGCTTCTCGGTCCAGTACCATCCCGAGGCCTCACCTGGCCCCACCGATGCTCACTATCTCTTTACCGCCTTTACGCGACTCATGGACGGCGAGGAGAACTATCTGGACATCGATACCGCCAAGGACCGCCTTGCCGGCTGGAATTTCGCCGATAGTGGTTCCGCCGTTCTACCGAACGGCGGACCTGTCGACGCTGCGGCTGCATCTGGCACATCATCTTGCCGTTCTGCTTCGGACGCGCGGGCATAAGCCCAGCGCGCCCTCGCATCACGGCAACCTGATGCACCAGCTGCACCCTCGCTGACTTTTCCAAAACATTGAGTCAGCCTCTCTAGGAGGTTTTAAACATGCCTAAACGTACCGACATCAAGCGCATCCTCGTCATTGGCTCGGGCCCCATCGTCATTGGCCAGGCCTGCGAGTTCGATTACTCCGGCGCCCAGGCCTGCAAGGTGCTCAAGGAGGATGGCTTTGAGGTCATCCTGGTCAACTCCAACCCGGCGACCATCATGACCGACCCGGGCTTGGCCGACCGCACCTATGTCGAGCCCATCACCGCCGAATTTATCGAGCGCGTGATCAAGAAGGAGCGCCCGGATGCGCTGCTGCCCACGCTGGGCGGCCAGACCGGTCTGAATGCCGCCGTCGAGCTGGCAAAGGACGGCACACTCGACAAGTACGGCGTCGAGATGATCGGCTGTGACCTTGCCGCCATCGAGAGCGGTGAGGACCGCAAGCTCTTTAACGAGGCCATGGCCGAGATCGGCCTGGAGGTCGCGCGCTCGGGCTATGCCTACAGCGTGGCTGACGCCGAGGCCATCGCCGAGCGCGTGGGCTATCCCTGCGTGCTGCGTCCGAGCTTTACCCTCGGCGGCGCCGGTGGCGGCATCGCACATACTCACGAAGAGCTCGTCTCCATCGTGAGCCAGGGTCTCGAACTTTCGCCTGCCCATGAGGTGCTGGTCGAGGAGTCCATCGAGGGTTGGAAAGAATACGAGATGGAGGTCATGCGCGACCACGCCGGCAACGGCATCATCGTGTGCTCCATCGAGAACCTCGACCCCATGGGCGTACATACCGGTGACTCCATCACCGTGGCGCCGGCGCAGACCCTCTCCGACCTTGAGTATCAGCGCATGCGTGTCGCCTCGCTCGCCATCTTGGAGAAGATCGGCGTCGAGACCGGTGGCTCTAACGTGCAGTTTGCCGTGAATCCCCAGACCGGCCGCCTGATTGTCATCGAGATGAACCCGCGCGTGAGCCGTTCGTCCGCGCTGGCCTCCAAGGCCACGGGTTTTCCCATCGCCAAGGCCGCCGCTCGCCTGGCCGTGGGCTATACGCTCGACGAGATCGTCAACGACATTACCAAAGCTACGCCCGCCTGCTTTGAGCCCACGATCGATTACTGTGTGGTCAAGGTGCCGCGCTTTGCCTTTGAGAAATTCAAGGGCACCGACCCCACGCTCACCACGCGCATGAAGGCCGTGGGCGAGATCATGGCGATCGGTCGCACCTTTGAGGAGGCCTTTGGCAAGGCCATGCGCTCGCTGGAGGATGGGCACCAGGGCATTTGTGCCGGCGGCAAGGAGGGCGCCGAAAAGCTGAGCGACGATGAGCTCGCCCAGGCCGTGGGCACCCCGACCGAGCATCGCATCTTCTTTGTGGTCGAGGCCCTGCGCCGTGGCTGGGATGTTGCGCGCATCCACGCCATCTGCGGTATCGATCCGTGGTATCTCAACCGCATCAACGATATGGTGCGGGTCCAGGAGAGCGTTCGCGGCCTGCGCGTGGAGGACATTGACGCCGACGCGATGCGCCTGCTCAAGCAGTATGGCACGAGTGATGCCGAGATTGCCGCGCTGACCGGCTCGGATGAGCGTTTTGTTCGCGCTTACCGTAAGGGTCTGGGCGTGGTTCCCAGCATGAAGACGGTCGACACCTGCGCCGCCGAGTTCTCGAGTGCCACGGAATACCACTATAAGACCTACGAGAACATTTACCGCACGAGCCCGATCGCCAAGAAGTGCGTTGCCCCCGACGAGACCACGCCGGCAAGCAAGCCCAAGGCGATGATTCTGGGTGCCGGTCCCAACCGTATCGGCCAGGGTATTGAGTTCGACTACTGCTGCGTGCATGCGAGCTATGCGCTGGCGGCCCGCGGCTTTGAGACCATCATGGTCAACTGCAATCCCGAGACTGTCTCGACCGACTACGACACGTCCGACCGCCTGTACTTTGAGCCGCTCACCTACGAGGACGTCATGGACGTTATCGACGTTGAGCGTCCCGACGGCGTCGTAGTGACGCTCGGCGGCCAGACCCCGCT
Source organism: uncultured Collinsella sp. (assembly GCA_937925735.1). GTDB lineage: Bacteria > Actinomycetota > Coriobacteriia > Coriobacteriales > Coriobacteriaceae > Collinsella. The sequence continues at coordinate 20,507 of CALAMK010000011.1, forward strand.
TAAGCTGGCACGCATGCTCGAGGAGAGCGGCGTGAACATCATGGGTACCAAGCCCGACGCCATCGATTTTGCCGAGGACCGCGAGCGTTTTGCCGCCTTGCTCGATAAGCTGGGCATTATGTATCCGCCGGCGGGCCAGGCCACCTCGTTTGAGGAGGCCGAAGCCGTTGCCGCGCACATTGGCTACCCGCTGCTGGTGCGTCCGAGCTATGTGCTGGGCGGTCGCGGCATGATGATCGCCTACGATGCCGAGCATCTGCGCGATTACATGGCCGAGGCTGCGCGCATTAGCCCTGACTACCCGGTGTATCTCGATCGCTTCCTGGAGGGTGCGATCGAGTCTGATGTCGACGCCCTGTGCGACGGCGAGGAGGTCTACATCGGCGGCATCCTGGAGCATATCGAAGAGGCCGGTATTCATTCCGGTGACTCCGCGACCTGCATTCCGCCGTTCAGCTTTAGCGAGAGCCTGCAGGCGAAGCTCCGCGAGACCACGCGCCGCATCGCGATGGCGCTGGGGGTCCGCGGCCTGGTCAACGTGCAGTATGCCATCAAGGGCGAGACCGTCTACGTGATCGAGGCCAACCCGCGCGCCAGCCGTACCGTGCCGTTCATCTCCAAGGCCACCGGCGTGCCGCTGGCCAAGTGCGCGGCGCGTATCATGGCGGGCGATTCCATCGCGAGCCTGGGCCTGCCGAGCGATGAGCGTCAGCTGGACTGGTTCTGCATGAAGGAAGCTGTCATGCCCTGGGGCCGTTTCCCGGGAGCCGACGTTATTCTGGGGCCCGAGATGAAGTCGACGGGCGAGGTCATGGGTATCGCCAAGAGCTATCCCGAGGCATACGCCAAGACGCAGCTGGCGATTGACTACAAGCTGCCCGATCCGAGCTGCGGTAAGGTGTTCATCAGCGTGTGCGACCGCGACAAGCGCCACATCCTTTCGGTCGCCCGCATCCTGCGCTACCTGGGCTTTGATATCTGCTCCACCGAGGGTACGGCGCGCGTGCTGCGCGGAGGCAACGTGACGTGCGAAGTCGTGGAGAAGATCAGCGGCCCGCACGACGGCGAGTGCCCCAACATCGGCGACCTCATCGCCGATGGCAAGATTGCGGTAATCATCAACACACCGTACGGCCCGGGCTCGCGTGGCGATGGCTACCTGCTGCGTACCGAGGCCGTGCGCCGCGGCGTGACCTGCGTGACGGCGATGTCTGCGGCCAACACGTACGTGAGCGCCATCGAGGCCGTGCGCGAGGACCAGCAGGGTCACGGCAGCGCCAACGACATGGGCATGGACGTCATCGCTCTGCAGGACCTGCCGCAGTACACGGTGTAGACTGACCTGTCCGGCCGGGGCGGGGAGCCGAGTTTCCCCCTTCGCTCCGGCTGCAAGCAGAGTCGCTCAGTGGGAAACTCGGCCCCCCGCCCCGGCCTGCGGTGACTTGGTTGCACCGTGTGCTGCCGAAGGGGCTTTGTGCGTCCGGTGGCAATCAGGGTTCCGGCAACGGTGGGCAGACATCCGGCGGTTCGAACGATGGCGCCCAGGCGGGAAAGCCCGCTGGTGACAAGGCTCAGGGTGGCAAGTCCGCTAACTCACTTGCGAGCACCGGTGATCAAACGGTGGCGACCGTCGCCGCGATCGGCGGCCTGGGTGCCGCGATCGCCGCAATCGGAGTCTTTCTTGCTCGTTTCCGCCGCAAGGAAGACTAGCGCGAGCGATTGACAATCGCACACGTTTCTCAAGAGGGCCGCGGTAACCGTCGCGGCCCTCACTTTACCGGAGCGGTCTGAGGACTCGCGTCTTTCGCTTCGGACTGCTGCGCAGGGTCAATCAGGCGGAGATCTCACCCGTGTCGGGTTTGCGATAGCTTGGCGAACATAATTACGCGAAATCTAGGATTTCTCAAAAACGCGAAGTAGATGATATATTGTACTTCGCGTTTTTCAGTTAATCTTAATTTTGCGAAGTGGATTGCCATGAGACTTATTAATCGCCCGTTCTACATGAGCAAGCTTTCCAAGGTGGCAGGTACGCCTGATATCAAGGTGATCACCGGAATCAGGCGATGCGGAAAATCGAAATTGCTTGAGGCGTTTGCCAGCCAACTTCATTCAAACGACCCCTCGGCCAACGTCATACACGTCAACTTCAATCTACTTGAGTTCGAGCCGTTGGCGGAATACCATGCGCTGCATACATATGTGGAAAAGCACTATATTGAGGGTTGCCGGAATATCGTCATGATCGACGAGGTCCAGATGTGTGAAAGGTTCGAGCGGGCTATCAACAGTCTTCATGCGTCAGAGAAATATGACATTTACATCACGGGGTCGAACGCCTTTCTTCTCTCAAGCGACCTCTCGACGTTGTTCACGGGAAGAACGGTGGAGATCGAGGTCTTTCCGTTTTCACTTGCGGAGTTCTCGGCGTATCACGAGATCACTTCTCCAGCCGAGGCCCTTGCTCGCTATGTCCGCGAGGGAGGAATGCCGGGTTCCTATATCTACCAGGACGAAAGGATGCGTTTCTCATACATCTCGGATGTGCTTGAAACTCTTATCCTGCGCGACATCAGACAAAAATATCGTATACGTAATGCGGAGCAGCTTAAACGTTCCTGCGAGTTCCTGATGGATAACGTCGGAAACATCTCTTCTCTCAAGGGGATGGCGGCCGAGCTTTCACGAGCGAACCTTAAGATAAGCGACAAGACGCTGGCTGTGTATATCGACTACCTGTGTAATGCGTTTGCGTTCTACCGGTTTCGTCGCTTTGACGTCTCAGGAAAGAAATACCTGTCGACGGGAGATAAATACTATCTGGCCGACCATTCGTTTCGCTACGCCGCGCTTGGCACGAAAAAGCTCGACTTTGGCCATGTTTACGAGAATATGGTGGCAATCGAGCTTATGCGCCGCGGATGGGAAGTCTACGTGGGCGTTCTCTACCAAAAGGAAGTAGACTTTGTCGCCATCAGGCGTGACCGCCGTGTCTATATCCAGGTGAGTGACGACATTTCCCAAGAAGCGACGCTTGAGCGCGAGCTTGATCCGCTGCGACGGATTCGAGACGCCTATCCCAAGTGCGTCATCGCCCGAACAGGGCACGAAACGACTGATTGGGATGGCATCAAGGTCGTCGACCTGGCACGATGGCTTATGGGTGAATCAGGCGAGCTGGCCGTCTAGCACGCGATGGCACGGGCTGAAACGAACGAGCGATGATTTCGTCCCGCGAGGAGGCCAATACGGCCCTCTTCGAGGGACGGAATCCTCGCTCGATCTCTTGGCGGGACATTTTGCTCGGTCGATGATCAACGGTTGGTGGAAAGCGATGCCTCGTCCGTGTCACTATTCCGTGATTGCTGGTATTTTCTGCATGCTAAAATGAATGCATAAAAGACTTTATATTTGGAGGTCTCGATGCCTGCTTTAAAGATGCTCGACAATCTTGTTCCCATCAGCGATTTCAGTCACGGTAAGGGTCCCGCTGCGTTTTCGAGAGTGAGCAACGACAACCCGGTTGTAGTTTTGAAACACAACAAGCCGGCGTTCGTTATCGTGACGCCCGATGAATACCGAGAGGCTAAGCAGGCGGAGGAGGACCTCGCCTTGTTGACGTTGGCCCTTAAGAGGACGGCTGCGACAAGCGATGATGAACTCGTTTCCCTATCTGATGTTATGGCAGAGTTGGGTGTGGGCCAGGACGAACTCGATCAGATGGATGAGGTCGAGTTTGAATGAGCGGGTACGAAGTCGCTTTCTACCCGGATGCTCTCAAGGATCTCAAACGTCTCGATGGTTCCCAGCGAAAACACGTGTTTAAGGCTATAGAAAGAATCAGAACGAACCCATTGCCGCAGAACGAAGGCGGATTCGGCAAGCCTCTTGGAAACAAGGCGGGCACGGATTTGACTGGCTTCATGAAAATCAAGCTCAGGGGAAGTGGCATTCGGATTGTGTACCGCCTCATTAAAATCAAAGGAAAAATGGCCATCGTAGTGGTAGGCGCTCGTGAAGACATGGAAGCGTACCGAACCGCCCAAAGGCGTGCGATTGATTTCGAGAAGTGGGCGGAAGAGGCTCTCTAACTTCATGGGTGAAAACAGGAATGCAGCGATGTGCTTCAGGTGTGCGAGTTTTGAAAGGCTCTGGTGATTCGGAGGTTCGCCAGAGCCTTTTTCTATCTGTGGACATTCCTCTTGGACAGTTAGTTCAGATACGTATTTTTCAGAGGACGTGTGGAGGCCAATTTGGGCACAATTGAGCTATTTTTGATAGTCTGGACCGACAAAGACGCGCGGGCAATAGCGAGAAAGACCTATTATTAGGTCTAAAGCGACTTAAAACCAGTTTGTTAGCGCCAATTAGCACCGCCAAAATATACGTATCTGAACTAACTGTCCACCACCCTCCAACAACCTCCTATTCCAAATCAAATCAGCCATTGTGCGTCATGGTAATTCCCGGTGGGTCGCGGGATGGCGGCTGCGACTTTCCCTCAGGATAATTCGCGAAGCCCGGTTTCCGAGGGAAAGGTATTGGTTATGTAATACCAGTTAAACAGTAAAAATATGCTTAAGTGGTATCTGGCTGGAGAACCAATTGGTATCGTGTTTTAGACCCACCTCGCCATCTACGTTCGTTTTTATACCGCTGGGAGAATTCTAAATTTGGTTGCGCAACTGCTCCCGTATGCTGATTCAACCTAATAGGTGGCTATCTGGTTACTACCAGTTGACCCCTTGGTAACGGGTGGGCCAATTGTACGGAATGTACCGAACACCCCCCCCGTTTGATGCGTTCGCCCATGCTGCAGGGCGCGCGTCCGCGACACTTCCGCATGTCGGAGGGAAGGAGTCCAGGTGCGTAGGAATTCCATTTTCAAGAAACGGTGGGTGAAGGGAAGCGCGGTTCTCGTCGCAACAGCGGCGACTCTCGTGTTCGCCAGCCCCCAGCAGGCGATTGCCACGCCGCTCAAGGGCGTCGACTCGGCGACCGTTTCCCAGTCAGCCTCGAACGTCGTCGACATCGATTTCGCCGACGGCATTAAGGGGCGTATCACATTTCTAGAGGACGGCATTTTCCGTTACAACGTCGACCCCAAAGGCGAGTTTTCCGAGTACGCCACGCCGCGTAGCAAGTCCCACACGGCTAAGATTCAGGCCCAGCCCGACACCTCGGACACCTACAGCAAGCCGAGCGCAACGGTTGTCGACAAAGGCGACGCTATCGAGATCACCGGCGGCAAGGCGACCGTGGTTCTGGACAAGGCGACCGGCAAGATGAGCATTAAATCGGGCGACCGCGTCGTGGTCTCCGAGTCCGCATCCCTCGACCTTGATAAGAAGGGTACTGTCCAGACACTCGCCAAGGAGAAGTCCGAGAACTTCTTTGGCGGTGGCACCCAGAATGGGCGCTTCCTGCACACCAACCAGACCATCGCCATCTCCAACACTAATAACTGGACCGACGGCGGCGTCGCCTCGCCCAACCCGTTCTACTGGACGAGCGACGGCTACGGCGTGCTTCGCAACACCTTTGCCGAGGGTTCTTACGACTTTGGCTCTACGGACTCCTCGACGGTCACGACCTCGCACAGCGAGAATGAGTTCGATGCCTATTACTTCGTGGCAACCGAAACGGGCGCCTCGAACGTGGCGACCGAGATGCTGCAGGACTACTACAAGGTGACCGGCAATCCGGTACTGCTGCCCGAGTACGGTTTCTACCTGGGTCACCTTAATGCCTACAACCGTGATGGCTGGTCAACGACCTCGGGTCAGAAGAAGTGGGAGACCAAGGGCAGCAAGCCTTCGAGTGAGAAGGGCAACGTTAAATACGAGTCCGGCATGTCGACGGGCTACAAGCTCGACGGCACGCTTGCCGCCGAGACGCTCAACGGAGAGGGCCCCACGGTCGATACCGAGAACATGAAGGCGACCGATTTCGACCGCCAGTTCTCCGCCCAGCAGGTTATCGATGACTACGAGGACAACGACATGCCGCTCGGCTGGTTCCTGCCGAACGACGGATACGGTGCCGGCTATGGCCAGAACGGTTATTACAAGACCGGCGGCGTCAACTCCGACGGAACGAGTTCAGCCGAGCGCCTCAACGCCGTGCGTGCCAACGTCGACAACCTTAAGAAGTTTACCGAGTATGCTAACTCCAAGGGTGTGAGCACGGGTCTGTGGACCCAGTCTAACCTGGAGCCTGACAGCAACTCCGAGACCCCGTGGCATTTGCTTCGCGATTTCGACGCCGAGGTCAAGACGGGCGGCATTACCACCCTCAAGACCGACGTCGCTTGGGTGGGCTCTGGCTACTCCTTTGGCCTCAACGGCATCAAGACGGCCTACGATACGGTGACGACCGGTGCCAACAAGCGCCCCAACATCATCACGCTTGACGGTTGGGCCGGCACGCAGCGCTTTGGTGGCATCTGGACCGGCGATCAGTACGGCGGCAACTGGGAGTACATCCGCTTCCACATCCCCACGTATATCGGTCAGAGCCTCTCGGGCAACCCCAACATCGGCTCCGATATGGACGGCATCTTTGGTGGCGACCCCATCATCTCCGCGCGCGACTACCAGTGGAAGACGTTCACGCCCTCTATGCTCGATATGGACGGCTGGGGCACCTACCGCAAGTCGCCCATGACGCACGGCGATCCCTACACGGGCATTTCGCGCTTTTACCTCAAGCTCAAGGCGCAACTCATGCCCTATATCTACACGAGCGCGGCCTCGGCGGCCAACGTCGACACGGGCAACGGCGATACCGGCCTGCCCATGATCCGCGCCATGCTGCTCTCCGACAACTCCGAGTACGCCGCAAGCACCTCGACGCAGTATCAGTACATGTTTGGTGAGAACTTCCTGGTGGCACCGGTGTATCAGGATACCCAGGCAGATGAGAACGGCAATGACGTTCGCAATGGTATCTACCTTCCCAACTACGGCACCGACGAGAATCCCACCATCTGGATTGACTACTTCTCGGGTAAGCAGTACCGCGGCGGCCAGGTCCTCAACAACTACGATGCGCCGCTTTGGAAGCTGCCGCTGTTTGTGAAGGCCAACGCCATCGTGCCGATGTATGCCGAGAACAACAACCCCGAGGCCGTGAGCGACACCAACACCAAGGGTACCGACCGCAGCCAGCGTATCGTCGAGTTCTTCGCCACCGAGGGTGACGGCACCTTTACGCAGTACGAGGACGACGGCTCTTCCATCCAGAACAACACGACCGAGGACGATGCCTACGGCACGATCGACAATATCTCCTACGGCGAGCATGTGAGTACCGTCTACAGCTCCAAGGCCACGGGCGGCACCGCGACCTTTACCGCCGAAGCCTCGCAGGGTGGCTACAACGGCTACGACTCCAACCGCACCACGACCTTCGTGGCCAACGTGTCCGCCAAGCCCACGAGCGTCGTCGCCAAGAACGGTGGCTCCGCGCTCAACGTGGTTGAGGTCAACTCGCAGGAGGCCTTTGACGCCGCGAACCCCGAGGCCGGCCAGGCGGTCTACTTCTACAACGAGACCCCCAACCTCAACCACTACGGCAGCGATGCAGACAGCACCGAGGCCGAGCAGGGCGAGAGCTTCAACAACACCAAGATCACCACGAACCCCAAGGTCTACGTCAAGTTCGCGAAGACCGATGTCGCTGCAGCGGCGCAGACGCTCGAACTCGGCGGCTTCGTGAACGCCGATGCCACGCTGGCCGTCGACCGCCTCAACGAGAACCTCTCCGCACCCGCGAACCTTGCCGCTCCCGAGGATGCCACCACCCCCACGAGCATCAAGCTCACCTGGGGAAAGGTCGATGGTGCTACCTCCTACGACCTTAAGGTAGACGGTACCGTGTTCGCCGTGGGCGATGCGGCGGAGTTTACGCATGCCGACCTTGCCTACAACAGCAAGCATACCTACCAGATTCGTTCGCGCAACGCCGATGGCTACTCCGCCTGGAGTGACGTGCTCGAGGCGAGCTCCGCGCTCGACCCGTGGCGCAACGTCCCCACAGCTGAGAAGATCACTTGGGAGGGCTCGCTCTATGGCAGCCACAAGGCCGATCTCGCCTTCGACCATGAGTTCCAGTCGGGCGACGGCGGTTTCCACTCCGGTGGCAACGATCTGGGCAAGGCCCTGACGGTCGATTACGGCAAGGCCTACAAGCTTGACAAGCTCGAGTACTATCCGCGTGACGACGCCGGCAATGGCACCGTGACCAAGATGCGCATCGAGACGAGCCTCGACGGCACGCATTGGACCACCCAGGAAGTCGATTGGGAGCGCTCCGCCGCCTGTAAGACGGTGGCGTTCGACGGCGCCGTGGCCGCACGCTACGTGCGTATGACGCCGCTCGCCTCGGTCGGCAATTTCTTCTCCGCGTCCGAGATCGCCATCTACAAGACCGACGGCACGGATGGCTTCGCCGTGGGCTCCAACCTCAACAAGGCAACGATCTCCGATGGCGACTACTCCAACATGAAGAACTATCTGGGTCTCGAGAACCGTGGGTCCGATGCCTCGACGTTCAACTCGCAGATCCGCGACCACTTTGCTGACCTCAACAATAACGGCGTCTACGACGTCTACGATTACTCGTTCACCATGGCGGGGCTCGACGGCGGCACCAAGCAGAAGGGCAAGGTCGCTGGTACCCTTGCGGTGATTCCGAGCAAGACTGAGGTCGAGGCCGGCGATGAGATCACCGTCGATGTCTATGCGGCCGACGCCAAGAACGTCAACGCCCTGGGCGCGCTCGTCAACTTTAAGAGTGACCAGTTTGAGTTTGTGTCCGAGAGCATCTCACAGGATGGTTCGACCGCCGGCATGGAGAACCTGTCGCGCGAGAAGATCCAGTTTGAGGACGGCACGCAGACCATCAACCTCGCTTTTGCCAACCGCGGAGATGGCAAGCTCTACAACGGCACCGGCGCGGTGGCGAGCTTCAAGCTCAAGGCCAAGACCGCCGGCAAGGTTGAACTGCCCTCGACATCTTGGCTCATTGGCCCGGCGTGCGACGCACTTGAGTTTGCGAGCGATGGCACGGTGACGATGCCGGACGTTCCGCAGCCCACGGTCGCCGAGTACGGCCGCGACGCCTTCGACATCACGATGACCAACGACGAGCTCACTACCGATGACGGCACCAACGTCGAGAAGCTTATTCAGCAGAAGAGCTATAACGCGCTGTTCGATAATAACGAGGGCGACAACGGCTTTGAGTTCCTGTGGGACTGGAGCGGCAACTGGGACAGTGAGGGCAAGCTTCCGAGTTACGTGAAGCTTCCCACCACGATGACATTTGCCTTTAAGACGCCATCGAAGCTCGATGCCGTCGAGGTTGTCAACCGCAACGGCGGTAACGGCACCGTGCAGAAGATCAAGGCCGTCGTGACGTTCGAGGATGGCTCGACCCAGGAGTTCGCGGGCGGGGAGTACGATTCCTTCCAGGCTCGCTACGCCTTTGGTCTCTCTGCCGAGAACAATGGCAAGAAGGCGACCAAGGTCGAGATCACGCCGCTTGAGGCATCGGGTGACCAGATGCTCACGCTGCGCGAGATCAACTTCAACTACACGCAGGGTGTCGAGGCCATCGAGGGCGTCGAGCTGGGCAAGAACCAGACCGAGTTCTTTGAAGGTGATGTTACGCTCGTCGACGCCAAGGCCACGCCTGAGAGCGCCGGCTACCCCTACGTGACGGTCGAGAGTTCCGACCCCTCTGTGGTGAGCGTCTCCGCTGTCCAGGCCGGCGATAGCGTGAACTACTACCTGCGTGCCAACAAGGCGGGCAAGGCAACGATCACGGTGGCATCGGTACTCGATCCCTCCAAGACCGCATCCTATGAGGCCGAGGTCAAGGCTGGTGTCGACACCTCTGCACTCATGGCAGCGCTTTCCAAGGCCGCGGGCTACAGCGAGTCCGTCTACACCAAGGATTCTTATGCAGCTCTCACCGCTGCGGTCGAGGCGGCTCAGAAGCTCCTCGACGGCGGCCAGGGCAGCTATAACAAGAAGGATGTCGCAGACGCCACGGCCAAGATCGAGAAGGCAATCGACGGCCTCAAGATGCGCCCCGTCGATGAGAAGAGCCTCATCAACACGCCCGAGAACCGCGAGAACGTCAAGGTGACCGGCTTCTCGAGCGAGGCCGACTACGAGGGCAGCAACGCCGTCAACGCTCTTGACGGCGACGAACAGACGCTCTGGCACAGCGACTATGCCTATAATGCCGGTATGCCCCAGCACCTGACCGTCGACCTGGGCCGCGACTACGATCTCACCGACGTCACGTTCCTGCCGCGCCAGGACGGCGGCACGAACGGCGATATCTTTGAGGCCGAGGTGCTGGTCTCCGATACCGCCGACGGTTATGAGATGGGCACCGCCACGTCGATGGGTACGTTTACCTTCGACAACGACGGCCGCGTGCTCACCGACCGTGGCGACTGGAAGCAGATGAGTTTTGGTGCCGCGCGCGGTCGCTACGTGACCGTCAAGGTGCTCCACGCCGGCGGTGGCAGCGTTGACGCCTACTGCAGCATGGCGGAGCTCAAGTTCTACGGTACGGCCGTTCCCGATCCGGTGGCGAAGGACGACCTCACTGCCGCGATTGAAAAGGTTGATGCCGAGGTTGCAGCCGGCGACCTTAAGGCCAGCGACTACACCGAGGCTTCCTGGACCGTGTTCCAGAACGCCTTGGCGAGCGCCCGCGCCATCTTGAGCGACGAGAACGCCACGCAGGACGAGGTCGACCAGGCACTCAAGGCACTCGAGAGTGCTCGCAACGCGCTCGAGAAGACCCCGGTGACCCCGGTCGAGAACCCGACCAAGAAACAGCTCAAGGCCCTGGTCAAGCAGGCGAAGGAGACTGACACCAAGGGAAAGACGGCCGAGTCCGTCAAGGCCCTGACGGACGCCATTACCTACGCCGAGGATGTTTTGGGTGATGAGAATGCTTCCGACACCCAGCTCCAGGCGGCCTATGACCAGCTCAAGCTGGCCATCGAGGGCCTCAAGGATGCCGACTCCGGCAACCAGGGCGGCTCGGGCAACACCGGAGGTTCGGGCAACCAGGGTTCCGGCAACGGCTCGAACGGTGGCGGCCAGACGAGCAAGCCCGCAGGCGACAAGGCCCAGGGCGGCAAGAAGAACGGTTCGGCGATCCCCAACACTGGCGACCAAACGGTGACGACTGTCGCGACCGTCGGTGGCCTTGGAGCCATCATCGCCGCGATCGGTGCCTTCTTCCACCGTCGCAATAAGGCTGAGTAGTCCCAGCGATAACTAAGCAAACGTGCCCGCCGCTCCACCAAGGACGGCGGGCATTGCTTTTTTATTTCAGCCAACGTACGTCATAGCAATCCCCGGTAGGTCGAGGGTGCTCTGCGGCGGCCCGGTGTTTTCATCTGAACGACTTTGCGCAGCAACCGGAGTGAAGATGAAAACA
>CALAMK010000012.1:0-59407 GCA_937925735.1 uncultured Collinsella sp.
GAGCCACTGGCGGCGCGCCGCGACGTCCGCGCGGATGCGCGCAAGGTTCTCGCCGATCTTCTTCTCGGGAATGCGGGCGCGCTGCTCGTCCATGTCGAAGTTGGGCAGCCAGTTGTCCACCATGAGGAGCGTGGTCACGTAGGCAGGGTTGAGCCCCGCCGCCCGCGCGTCCTCCAGGCACAGCTCGACGGCGTTGGCGTGCCGGTTGCCGTAGGTGCAAACGAAGTAGAGGTAGGGTGTGTCGAGCGTCGCGCGCTCGAGGAACGTCTTCACCATGTCGGGCATCATGTGCCCGTAGATGGGGTACACGATGCCAATCGTATCGTCCGCGTAGGCGAGTTCGCCCTCGCGGCGCAGCTCCTGCGGGATGCTCAGGACCCTCTCGCCCTCTGCGTCCAGCTCGCGCGCCACGTAGAGGCAGTTGCCCGTCCCGGTGAAGTATAAGATCATTCGAAACTCCCAGATTGTCGGCGGTCTGCCATCTCTAATTGCTTATGCCAGGCCGAGACCGGCGACCCAATCACGAACCCCGGACTCGTCCGCACTGGACGAGAAGCGCTGACCCTCCTGCCACTCTCCGCTGCCCGCGGCCTCGGCGAGTAGCTCGCCGCTCTGGCCAAGACCCGAGGAGGAAGAGGTACAGAACGGGATCACCGTCTTGCCGTTCCAGTCGTTGCCTGAGATAAAGTTGTCGATGGGCCAGGCCGCGATGCCCCACCAGATGGGATACCCCACGAGCACGGTGTCGTAGTTCTCCCAGCCGTTCGGCGTGACCTGCGTAAGCTCGACGTCGCGCAGGCTCTCGTCCTCGTGCTCGCGGGTCACGCGGCTACTGTCGTCGGTCCAGTCGAGGTCATCGTCGGAGTAGGGCTCCGTAGGCGTCACCTTAAAGAGGTCGGCGCCGAGCTCGTCGGCGATGGTATGAGCTACGGCAGCGGTGTGGCCCTGTGCCGAGTAGTAGGCCACGAGGACGTTGCCGCCTGCAGCGGGCGCGGCGGCGGGCTGGTCCTCGGCGGCGGCTTGGTCGCCGTCACCCTGGCTGCAACCGGAGAGCATCGTTGCGCACAGCGCGGCTCCGAGCAGAAAGTTTCTTCTGGTCACGGTCGGGTTTGCGGTCATGGGGCATCTCCTTCGTTGGCTTGGTTGGTCCGTTATCGTCTGAGCGCTACTCCTGCGCGTCGAAATCGGGGCGTATGGCCAGGTAGCCCGCGAGCGCTTCCTCAGTGGCGGTGTAGTAGGTCATGGTCCCGTCGAGCTTGGCAATCTCGGCCATCTCGTCTTCGGTGAGGGAGAAGTCGAAGATGTTCGCGTTGTCGGCGATGTGGGCGGGGTTCTTGGAGCCGGGGATGATGGAGGTGCCCATCTGCACGTGCCAGCGCAGGATCACTTGGGCCGGGGTCTTGCCGTACTTCTCGGCGAGAGCGACGAAGACGGGCTCCTCCAAAAGACCTTTGTCGCCGTGGCCGAGCGGGTACCACGCCTCGATCACCGTGCCGTACGGCGCGAGGTAGGCGCGCAGGTCGCACTGGGCGTGATAGGGGTGGCACTCAACGGTCACGAGCTGCGGCTTGATGTCGGCGACCTCGATGACCTCGGCGATCTTGTCTTGCGGGAAGTTGGAGAGGCCGAGGGCGCGCACCTTGCCCGCGCGGTACGCCTCCTCCATCGTGCGCCACGCGGCCAGGTAGTCGCCTACCGGCTGGTGCAGGATGAGCATGTCGACGTAGTCGAGCCCCAGGCGCTGGAGCGTGGCGTCCACCGCCGGCATGCCTGCGTCGTAGACACTCGGCCAGAGCTTGGTGGAGACGAAGATCTTGTCGCGCGCGATGCCGCTTTTGGCGATGGCACGGCCCACGGCGCGCTCGTTCATGTAGGCGTTGGCGGTGTCGATGTGCTCGTAGCCAGCCGCGAGCGCGGCAGTTGCGGCCGCCTCGGCCTCGGCCGGGGTCATGAGGAAGGTGCCCAAACCCTCGATGGACATCTCTACGTCGTTGTTGAGCTTCAGATACTCCATGGTCTCCTCCTTAATGGTGACTTTTCGAATACAAGGCTACGGCGTTTACTGACGTGCGAGAAGTTTACGTTGGAATGATGGATATAACCATGGGGTATATACGGCACATAATGCGTGACAGGAGGATCGATGTACAACCCACAGCTTGACACTTTCATCCGCGTGGCGGAGGCGGGCAGCTTCTCCAAGGCGGCACAAGAGTCCTTCATCACGCCCACGGCCGTCATCAAGCAGATGAACCTGCTGGAGTCGCGGCTAGGCCTTACGCTGTTCCACCGATCGCATCAGGGGCTTTCGCTTACGCGAGCAGGCAGGTCGCTGCTCGCCGACGCCCGCCATATCGTGCAGTACTCTCAAGAATCAATCGCACGCGCCCGCGTCGCCGAGCGTGGAGAGAAGCGCATCATCCGCGTGGGAGTGTCGCTCATGACGCCCAGCACGCCGCTCACGAAGCTGTGGCCGAAGGTGAAGGAACGTTGCCCTGGCATGAGCCTTCAGGTGGTCACGTTTGAAAACACACCCTCGGCGGCGCGCGGTTTGGCGAACCTCGGGCAAGACATGGATATCGTGGCGGGGATTTTCGACGATGCCTTTCTTAAAGAGCGCGGGTGCCTGGGCCTCGAGCTTTCGCGCGAGCCGCTCTGGTGCGCCGTTCCCGTCGACAACGAACTCGCCAAACGCGACATCGTCACATTCGACGACCTCCACAATCACAGTCTTATGCTTATACGCCGGGGCTGGAACGCCGAAATCGACCGCGTGCGCGACGAGATACTCTTGCATCATCCTCAAATCGCGCTCGTAGACTTCCCGCAATATCGGGCGGAGGTGTTCAATCGCGGCGCGAACGAGGACCTCGCGCTTGCGACGCTGCCGTTGTGGGCCAACGTCCACCCCATGCTCAAAACCGTCCCTACCGATTGGGACTGTCTCGTGTCTTACGGGCTGCTTCATTCGTCGCACCCCGCAGACCATGTGCGGGAGTTCCTCGATGCGGTGTCTGCCGTGCTCGAGGCAGAGCATCGATAGGCAATCGCGAACAGGTGCGCTTATGCCTATGGGAATAACGGGAATAACAGCCTCCGGACCCTCTGGTTCGGAGGCTTTCTTTTTCGTTCTGCTCGGAAAGAGCCCCTTGCCAAAGCCCCTTGAGCATCGGGCGGCTCCGCGCCGAAGACGATGCGGGCGGCGCCGTATCTGCCGTCCTCGACGTGCTCCGCCAGCCCGACCCAGAATTGGCCGTCGTGATATACGGTCAGGGTGGACGACACGCTGATCTGCATGGCTGGTTCCTCCTTTATGTAGACGACCATGCAGAGAAGGGACAACCAAGGAGGCAGGTTACTGATGCGGACTAGCGCACGCCCACGACTACCCGACGGGGACTGTGTTTTCATCTGTGACGCGATATCAAGCGAGCATTGAAGAGCTGGAATAAGGTTTAAGAAACCAATTTCTGTAAAATCGAAAAAATAGGTGCCTTAACTGAGGATTATCATCATCTCTGATAAGCTAAGCAGGGGAGGCGAATTCCATGGAACTGTATCATCGCGAGCAATACTTGAAGAAGATTCGACCGTTCTACGATGACGACCTGATCAAGGTGATCACGGGTATCCGCCGCTGCGGCAAATCGTGCCTCATGTCGACGATTGCCGAGGAACTGAGAAACCGTGGTGTCGAAGACAAGGACATCATCTACCTCGACCTCGACAAGCGCGGCAATCGCTCAATTAAGACGCCTGATCAGCTGGAGGAAAAAATCGAGTCGCTTCTGGCTGACAACGACTTCAAATACCTCTTCATCGATGAGGTGCAGAACGTCCAAGACTACGAGGAGGTCGTGAACGCCTATAACTCGGATGGCGGCTTCTCGATTTTCATCACTGGCTCCAACTCGAATTTGCTGTCTGGCGAGCTGATGACCAAGCTCACGGGTCGATACGTGGAGTTCGAGATGTTCACCCTATCCTTTTCCGAGTTTCTCGACATGAAGAGGTTCATGGGCAAGGAGGTCGGTGACGCGCGAATCGAGTTTGACGAATATCTGCGGTATGGCGGGTTTCCCCGGTCTCTGGAATACGACGATCCCGAGGCGAAGGCTCGCTACATCGAGGATGTCGTTGGGCAGATCGTCGACAAGGACATCAGGACTCGCAACAAGATCCGGAACATTGATACGTTCAACCGTGTCATGACCTATGTCATCAACAACTACGGTGCGCCGACGAGTCTCACCAGCCTCCACGACTATTTCACCAAGACGGAGCGTATCGCCGTCGAGCGGCGGACGATCGCCGCCTATATCCAGATGCTCATCGATGCCAAGGTGCTCTACAAATGCGAGAGATTCGACCTTAAGTCCCGCAAATCGTTACGCGGCGAGGAGAAGTACTACCTTGCGGATCCGGGTATCTATTTTGCGCGCAACGTCGATGTTCGGTTGAACTACGGGCCCTCGCTGGAAAACGCCTTGTACATCTATCTCCGCTCGAGGGGAACTAAGCTATCCGTAGGCCGCATCGGGAAGCTGGAGTGCGACTTCATCGCGCGTAGACGCAACGCCTACGCCTACATTCAGGTTTCAATGACAATCGCCGATAGGGACGTGGAAGAGCGTGAGTACAGGCCGTTCGGCTACATCAGGGACGGATATCCGCGCTACCTTTTCACGCTTGACCCCCTGTTGCAGGAGAGGGATGGCGTCAGGCATCTGAACATGGTGTCGTTTATGAAAGATGACGGCGACCTAATTTGAGTGGCGGCCGGATTCCTTGGCTTCCCGGTGCGTAGGTAGCGTGAGTATCAAATGGGAACTCTTGCCTCACGAAGAATCGGCAGGCCGAGAACTCGTATTGAAGTTAACGAGCTTTTGACCAGTGGCTCCTGTTACCGAGTGGGAATAGCAGGAACTGGCTTCTGAACTCACGTACTGGTGTTGCCGAGTAACGCCTGATACTGTTCGTCGTCGCCGCAAGGCAAAGCCACCGGCAAAGTAGCGGGAATAACAGCCTCCGGACCCTCTGGTTCGGAGGCCTTCTCTTTGCATTCCTGTCTGGAAAGGACTCCTTGCCAAAGCCCCTTGAGTATCAGACACCACTATCGAGCGTGGGCGTTTTCGTAGGCGTCTTTGATCGCTTCCGGCAAATCGTCGGGAATCAGCGCCTTCACCCTGTCCTCGTTGCCATCCTGAATCGCCTGCTCGTAGTACCAGCATTTGAACTTCAACATGTCCAGCGCGCGGTTCATCTTCGCAATCTCCGACTCCATGTGGGCCTTTCGTTCCTCGAACATGGCTTTGCGCTTGGGATATGTCGATGGGCCCTCCGCACACCATTCCATGAACAGCCGGATGTCCTTGATCTCCATCCCAGCCTTCTTCAGGCATTCGATGACCCGAAGCGCCTCGAGTTCCGTATCGCCGAATCGGCGAATGCCGGACGTCCGCTCCAGCCCCGGGAACAATCCCTGCTTATCGTAATAACGCAGCGTGGAAACGGGCAGACCGAACATCTCCGCCACCTGTCCGATTGTGTACATGGTTCCTCCGGATAAATCTAGAATTCATTCCTTGACCTAAAGTTAGGTTTAGGTATTACCTTCATTCTCGTCAATACAAATCGGGAGCGCAAGGGATTTTCGCCAAAGGCGCACGCTTGTCGGAACGGTTTTCGCCGGCGGCGTGAACGGTGTGGGCGAAATCGCCGGGCATCCCGCTCTTGAGCAGGCGCGACGAATGGGCTTAGGAGTCTAGGCGCGGCTTAGCTGCGCGGAAGCAGTTTTGCACTCAAAACCATCGACAGGAGGAATCAAACATGACGATCAAGCAGACGGCGGGCAGAGATACCCTGGGGGATTTTGCCCCCAAATTTGCACAGCTCAATGACGATGTGCTGTTCGGCGAGGTATGGAGCCGAGAAGACAGGCTTTCCCTTCGAGACCGCAGCGTGGTGACGGTGGTTGCCTTGATGGCACAGGGGCTGACGGACTCCTCGTTCCAATATCATCTGATGTCCGCAAAGAACAACGGGGTGACTAGGGCTGAG
Organism: uncultured Collinsella sp.; assembly: GCA_937925735.1. Classification (GTDB taxonomy): domain Bacteria; phylum Actinomycetota; class Coriobacteriia; order Coriobacteriales; family Coriobacteriaceae; genus Collinsella. The sequence continues at coordinate 6,061 of CALAMK010000012.1, forward strand.
ATAGCGGAAATCCTTACGCATGCGGCGTTTTATGCGGGATGGCCCAAGGCGTGGGCGGCCTTTCGCATGGCGAAGGAGGTCTGGACAGATGACGATGCCGCTGATGCAAGAGCTGAGCATCAAAACGAGATGGCCTTTCCCATCGGTGCCCCCAACGACGCATTTGCGAAGTACTTTATCGGGCAAAGCTACCTCGCGCCCCTTTCCACCGAGCAGGTCGGCATTTACAACGTTACGTTTGAGCCCGGCTGCCGCAACAACTGGCACACCCATCACGCCAAAAGCGGTGGCGGACAGATCCTTGTCTGCGTGGCTGGTCGAGGGTTTTACCAGGAATGGGGCAAACCGGCACAGGAGCTGTGCCCCGGCGATGTAGTAAATATTCCCGCGGGCGTAAAGCACTGGCACGGTGCGGCGCCCGACAGCTGGTTCTCCCATCTCGCGGTGGAGGTTCCGGGTGAGGAGGCCTCCAACGAGTGGTTGGAGCTCGTGGATGACGAGCAATATCTCAAAGCGACTAACAAGGAGGCTTAAATACCTTCGCCGTCCGCGCCGCCGCGAGCAGCGTGCGCAAATCGGCCCGAATCGCCTCCGCCTTGCTTCCAAGCTGCAGCGGGGCGGAGTCGCCCGAGATGTTGACGCTCAACAGGCGTGCGTTCGGCATCTTTGCGGTCATGCTCCAGAATGGGAGCGTGATGATGCTGGGTGTCATCTCGCCCACGCCGAGTTCAAGGAAAAGCAACTTGCTGTCGCGGCGCTTGCACACGAAGCTCTCGTAACGCTCGACGCCCTCGCGCCATGCCGTGCCCTGCAAAAACGTGTCGTCGCGCACCCACGGCACAAGCTGCCAACCGCAGTGCGGGCATCGGGGGACATCCTCGCTGCGGATCTCGAACCCCGCCATGCCTGCGAGCATGCGCTCGACGTAGGGACTCGCATCGAAAATCTCGTCGCAGCATGGTTGCTTGCACTGAAGGTGCGCGAAGCTTCCCTGATAGTTGCAGATACTCTCGGCAGGAAACGTCTTCTCGACCTGGGTGTCCACATTGGTGCTCAGGATGAAGTAATCCTTATGGCCGATGAGGGACCGCAGGTCGAGATAGGGTTGTGAGGCCGGCTCGCGCAGCATGAAATCGATGTATCGCGCGTAGTAGGCCCATTGCTGCTCGAGGCTGGGGTAGAGGTGGTAGAAGCCGTCGAAAAGGCTCTTGAAGCCAAAGGCTTGCTGCCAGTCCGCCATTCCGGCACGCGTCATGCCCGCGTGGTTGTAATGGTTGAACCCGGCGGCGCTCGACATGCCCGAGCCGATGCCGACGATGATGGCGTCGACATCGTCGATAAGGCTTCGAAGCCTCATTGCTTCTCTTTCTAGAGGCGGCATCGGGCAATCTCCTCAAAAGCCGGGGCCATATCGCCGTCAACGAGAATTGTCTCGCACGATGCATCGGGCGCCAAGGCCTGACTGTAGTTGAACACAATGTAGGTGGCGTGTTCGCAGACGTTCGCGACCTGAGCGAGCATGCGCTTTATGACGCCGTTGCGCAGTCCCACACCAAGTTCGAGGATGGCAACCTTGTGGTTGCGATGGGCTTGCACAAGGTGTGTGAGCTCTTCGAGCTGTGCCATGGCGAGGGCGTCTGGATGGGCGAGACGCCGCTCGTCAATCGACGTGCGTATGCTCCCCTCCGTTTCGAGCACGCTGTTCTCGTTGAACCCTGCACGTGCGAAGTGTCCGTCGATATTGCACGTGATCACGAAGGTGTCAGCGTGCTCCGTAAGATGCCGCAGCCTGTTCATGAGCGGGCTGGGCTCATACTTGACATACTCCTTTTGATGGAACCGCTCGGCCCATCGGCGTCGCACGTTTGCATCCGGAGAGGCGAGCCCCTGCAGTATGCAGCCGATGCCATCAGCCTGGGCGAGGTCCCCGTACGCCTCTCGGAAATGGGCGTCGGCGCAGAAGAGATTGAGCCCCTCCGCCATGTCGAGCCCGTTGCTGGCGCCGATGATGACAAGATCCGCCTCGGAAAGTGCCCTGCCTATGCGAACTGCTTTCGCCGTCTCCATGCGCTACCTCCCCAGCGTCTTGCGCACGTCGGCGAGCACGCCGGCGATGTCGGCTCGAACGGCGAGTCCCCGGTCCTCGATCGCGCGGGGGAGAAACTGCGTCTTGTTGTTTACGGCGATGTAGCTGGCCTGCGGTAACTGCGCCGTGAGGGCCCAGAACGGCTCCTGGATAAACGCGGGCGTCATGCGGCCCACGCCCAGCTCAAGGAAGAGGATCCTCTGTCGCGCGTGCGCGTCGAGCCAGTCGGACACCTTGTGGTACTGCTCCTCGTAGAGCTCGCCCTGCAGGAAGTTGCCGTAGCCGCGAACCCAAGGGAACGCCTCTGCCCCGCAGTGCGGGCAGCGTGGCACGAGTTCTGTCGGAACCTCTAGGCCGTCTCCCATGGCCTCTACCATACGAGAGACCGGCTCGATGGCGTCCCATACCTCGTCCGTACAGCAACGGGAGCACTGGAAGAAGCGGTGGTCGCCTTGGATTTCTGCCACCTTCTCCCAAGGGTAGATTTTCATGAACTGCGTGTCCTGGTTGGTGGTGAGAACGAAGAAGTCTTTCTCGGTAAGAATGGCGTCGAGATCTTTGTAGGGCCCGCGCAACGGGGCGTTGAGCGTGGTGTCGAGGAAGGTGGCAAGGTAGCCCCAGCGAGACTCGGCGGTGGGCCAGCGGTAGGACGACCCTTCAAAAGCGCCTCTGAAACCGTAGCGCTCGGCGAATTTGCCGAAATGCCTGCGATAGGTCGCGTTGTCCTCGTAGTAGAAGTCGCCGCCGCCCGCCGCGGAGAGCCCGGAGGCCCCGCCTACAAGCACGCAATCGGCTTCATCGATCATGCGGGCAAACGTTTCGATTTGCTGGTCGTAGGGTTCGGGCTCGCGGGCACTCAGTTCATAGGGCGTGCCGCCGGTGCGGTAGGCGGCCTGATGGGAAAACGATTGGTTGGTGAGTTCGATAACGAGCCGCTCGTATAGAGTCACTTGATACTCTCTTTCAACTACAATGAACAGGTGTCTATAAAAAGTATCAATGTTGATTTGCGTCAGAGCAATGAACAGTTTCGAGCTGCTGTCGATAAACGAGCGGCTTCTGGATATTGTTGAGCGCTGCAATTGGAGGGGCCATGGAATCGGGGAAGATCGATCGTCGCCGACGCTACACGCTCTCGGTTATACGGGAGGCGTTCTTTGCGCTGCTGGCCGAGGTCGGCTTCGCGAAGATGACGGTGGCGGATATTTGCCGCTGCGCCGATATCAACCGCGGCACGTTCTATTTGCACTACGAGGACAAGTTCGCACTGCTCGACGCACTTATCGACGAGGCCCTGGCAGCGGCGCCCCCACTCGAGGGAACGGGGGCGGGGGCCCTCTGCCAGCGCCCGCCGGCAAACGATGACTATTATCTGCTCTACTCGGATGACGATGCGTACGCCCGGGTGGCGCAGCGCGTCGTCGAGCGCGGCGCTGAGCAGATGGTCCCCTCTATCATGGAGAAGACCGGGCTTTCGCGCGAGGACGCCTATCTGCTCTTCGTCCACAACGTCCAGGGAAATCTCGCGGTCAACCGCCTGCTCGGTTGGAGGCGAGGGCCCGAGTTCGCCCACGCCCAGGAGCTGCTCAGCGCCTATTCCGAAGGAGGCATGCGGGCGGTATCGGCCCCTTGTGTGCTGATCGCGAATTAGAACATGATAGCGTCGTCGGCCGTGAAGGCATCAAGGGATCCCTGCTTGACCTGAATGCAGACGTATGTGATGCCCGAGTCGGATGCGGCGCGGAACTGACGGTGTGCGGCGGGGGAAATGCGCAGCCAGTCGCCGGCTGCAAGCTCGATTTCCTCACCGTCAATCGTGACCGAGCCGGCGCCTTCGAGCACGCCGTAGATTTCCTCGTTTTCCTTGTGTGCATGGACGAACGGAACGCCAGCGCCGGCGGGAAGATTGTTGACACTCACCTCTGCCCCGGTAAGCCCGAGCACTTCGTGCAGCTCGACACGGCTCTCATTACCGATGTGGGTCTTTGCATAATTAGCCATAATGGTTCCTCTCTTTGGGTTGATTTACCTTGCAGGCATCTCCTGCGTGAGCTATATTCAACGCAAAGGCGCATGCAAATACGAGTACGCACATATTTGTAACTGCGTACTTTTTTGTGAAACCGGTATGGTCAAGGAGGTTGGGTCTCCCGTGGTGGCGAAAGAGGAGCTTCCGGAGTGTCCGGTCGCAACGGCGGTAGCGCTCATTGGCGGCAAGTGGAAGCTGCTCATTATCCGTAACTTGCGCGTACGCCCCTGGCGTTTCAACGAGTTGCGCCGCGACCTTGAGGGGATCTCTCAGAAGGTGCTTACCGACAGCCTGCGGCAGATGGAGGATGATGGGCTGGTCTTTCGCCACGACTATGGCGAGAATCCTCCCCGCGTTGAGTATGGCCTTACCGAGCTCGGCCGCCAGATGATGCCCGTCGTGGACTCGCTGGCAGACTTCGGCGCTTATTACAAGACGGTCGTTTCGTAGCGGACACGCTGCTTAGGGGGCGGAGAACCGCTACGAGGGTGCTAACGAAAACCTGTCCCGAATCATCGTGCGCCTGCGGCATGAAGAAGGGAGATTCTTATGAATATCGTTGTATTGAGCGGCAGCCCGCGCAAGGGCGCCAATACCGACACCATGGTCGAGGCGTTTGCCGAGACCGCGCGCGAGAGCGGTAATACGGTCGAGGTCGTCCGCGTTGCCAGCAAGAAAATCGCTGGTTGCCTGGGGTGTCAGTATTGCTTCGCCCACGAGGGCACTTGCGTGCAGAAGGATGACATGGCCAACGTGATCGAGTCGCTGAAAGGCGCCGACATGGTTGTCTTCGCTTCGCCCATCTACTGGTTTGATATCACCGCGCAGGAGAAGGCCGCTATCGACCGCCTGTACGCCTTTGGTGCTACGGGCTTCCCGTTCACCAAGACGGCCCTTTTGCTCGATAGCCACAGTGAGGGCGTCTATGATGCGGCGATCGCTATGTACAAGTCAGCCTGTGCCTACTGCAAGTGGGAGGACCAGGGCATTGTCACCATCAGCGGTATGACCGAGCGCGACAGCATGGCATCCTCGCCCAAGTTGGAAGAGGCGCGAGAGCTCGCCCGCAAGCTCGCCTAAGGGCAAGAAGAGCGCATGGCAATCGGTGTTGGTTGAAATGCTTGCTGTCCTTACCAAGAGGAATGCTGATTGCCATGCGTTGATACTCCCGCGGACAATTCCGGTGTGCTAAAACGCCTTCTCGTTCAAGAATTCCCTGAACGCGGGGATGTCAAAGCCAACGAGACCACGCCCGCGCTCTCCGATGACGCCGTCCTCCAGGAGGCGGCGTTTGTATTGGCTTGCGTAGTTGCTGGCGACGCCCATGCGTTTGGCTATCTCCGAGACTCTGCTGGGGCCAGAATCGGGCAGCATCGCGAGCAAAAACTCAATGTCTTTATCGGAAAGCTCCCGATAGGTCGTTTCGAGAATGCGATCGCGCAGCTCCATACGGGCAAGCAGAGAGCCCTGCTGTACATCAGGTGCGCTGATTTTGGGCGAGTTCTCCGAAACATCCCATGTGCGATATCCGACGAGCTGCATCATGTAGGGGAATCCGTCGACGGCCTTCACAGCATCCTCGAGCGCTTCTGGTGTGATTGAACGTCCTCCGGCCTCAACGGTTTTGCGAAAGGCGTTTGCAATTTCAACGTCAGTGATTCGTCCTAACTGATGATATTGGGAACGCCTGAGGAACGAGACGGAATCGTTACGCAGCAACGCCGATACCTTGTAGGGCAGTCCTGCCATGAGTAGGGCTACTTTTTTACCTTCGCGTACAAAGTGCTGGTAAACAGAGGCAAATTGAAGCATTTCTTCGAGATCGACTGTGACTTCATCGATGGTGATGAGAAGTCCGATGTCATGTTTTTCGAGTTGCTTAAAGATGCCATTCATGCGTGTGCTCCAGTTGCCCTGGGCCTCTTGAGCATATGTCCAATCGATGCCCACTGGACCAATTTGAACGCCGTTTATGCGCGCGTGAGGCTGTGAGAGGTAGCTATCTGCGGCTTCTTTGGTTCGCTCGATAATATCTTCGAGCATGCCTGGCATGGCGGAGACATTTGCTGCGATCCATGGTGGCCCCTTTGCAAGTTTTGCTAACTTTTGCAAGTTTTGCTAACGACTGACCAAAGGGCATCGAAGCAGTGACGCTGACATTTTTTACGCAGAAAAATAAGCAGAAATCAATTTATCTGCGTTAAAAAATAGTTGAGAAGAAAAACGACGAGTCCCGGGCGCAATGCCGTTGCGTTCCGGGCCTCGTCGCTTTGCGAAGTATCTAACGATCTCGCTGCCGTCGTCCTAGTCAAACAGACTCGGCATGTCGTTTTCCTTCATGAGGGCACCGGCAGAGGGGAGGCTCTGCGCGGTGAATTTCTCGGCCGAGACGCCGGTGCCAAGAATCTCCTCGGTCGTGCCGACGGTGGTGACCGAGCGGCCCTTCTTGGCCGTAAAGGCCTGGACGCCCTGCGTGTTGGTGGTCGTCTTGGTCTTGAGCAGCGACGTGTTGAAGTTCATCAGGCGGTAGTCGCTCGAGACCAGTGCGATGTCGCGATCCTCCTTAAGCACCTGGGCATACAGCAGCTTGCTGCCACCGTAGATGGCGTTCTTGAGGCGCTTGCGGTTGGTTTTGGTGACGTATCCAGAAAGCGCGACGCGCACCACGCGGCCGTTCTTAAAGACGAACAACACGTCGGCCTTGTAGTCCTCGGGGTCGATGACCCAGATGACGCTCTCGTCGGGTTCCATCTCGAGGTCGGTGGGCAGGTACGAGCCCAGCTGGGCCGACTTGGTGTCCTCAAACGCCGCAACCTTGCACTTGTACACTTGGCTCTTGTTGGTAAAGACCAGCAGCTCGTGGGTGTTGGAGGACGGAAACTCGATAAAGGGTTTGTCGCCGTCCTTGTACTTGAGCGTGGTCGCCTTCTTGAGCACGCGGTCCGTCATCTTCTTAAGGTAGCCATCGCGCGAGAGCATGATGGTGACCGGGTACTCCTCGACCTCGGGCTCCAAGCTTACCTCGATAACCTCATGGGGCTCGATCCTGCCCGTGCGGCGCGGCATCACATACTTCTTGTTGACCGCTGCCAGCTCGTCGCTGATGACCTTCTTGATGTTCTCCTCGCTGGAGAGGATCTCCTCAAGCTCGGCAATCTCACCTTCGAGCTTAGCAATGTCCTTGGTGCGGTTGAGGATGTACTCCTCGTTGATGTTGCGGAGCTTAAGCTCGGCAACAAACTCGGCCTGGGTCTCGTCGATGTCGAAACCCTTCATAAGGTTGGGCACGACCTCGGCCTCGAGTTTGGTGCCGCGGATGATGGCGATGGCCTTGTCGATATCGAGCAGAATTGCCTCAAGGCCGTGCAACAGGTGCAGGCGCTCGGACTTTTTGCCCAGGTCAAAGTTAATGCGGCGACGGGTGGACTCAATACGCCACTTGACCCACTCGTGCAGGATCTGGCGCACGCCCATAACACGGGGATAGCCGTCGACGAGCACGTTGAAGTTGCACGAGAACGAATCCTGAAGCGTGGTCGAGCGATAGAGTTTGGCCATGAGTTTGTCGGGGTCGACGCCGCGCTTAAGGTCGATGGCGATGCGCAAGCCCGAGAGGTCGGTCTCGTCGCGGATATCGGCGATCTCCTTGACCTTGCCCTCCTTGGAGAGCTTGACGATGCGCTCGATGATGACATCGGTCTTGGTGGTGTAGGGGATCTCGTAGACCTCGATGATGCGCTCTTCGGGAATCCAGCGCCAGCGGGAGCGGATTTGGAAGCTGCCAAGGCCGGTCTCGATAATCTTTTCCATCTCCTCGCGGCGGTAGATGATCTCGCCGCCGGTTGAGAAGTCGGGCATGGGCATATATTCGAGCAGGTCGCAGTCGGGATCCTGCAGGTAGTGCATCGTGGCAGTGCAGACCTCGTTGAGGTTGAAGCCGCAGATGTCGGATGCCATGGCGACGCCGATGCCCTTGTTGGCCGAGACGAGGATGTTAGGGAACGTGGTGGGTAGCAGGCGCGGCTCCTTCATGGCGCCGTCGTAGCTGTCGACGAAGTCAACCGGGTCCTTGTCGATGTCCTTGAAGATTTCGGCGCTGATGGGGGAGAGCTTGGCCTCGGTATAACGCGATGCGGCGTAGCTCAGGTCGCCCGAATAGTACTTGCCAAAGTTGCCCTTCGACTCCACGAAGGGGGCAAGCAGCGCTTCGTTGCCCGTCGCCAGGCGCACCATCGTCTCGTAGATCGCGGCGTCACCGTGCGGGTTGAGCTTCATGGTCTGACCCACGATGTTGGCGCTCTTCTGGCGCTCGCCCTTGAGCAGACCCATCTTGTACATGGTGTAGAGCAGCTTGCGGTGCGAGGGCTTAAAGCCGTCGATCTCGGGGAACGCACGCGAAACGTTGACGCTCATGGCGTAGGGCATGTAGTTGACCTCAAGCGTCTGCGTAATCGGCTGGTCGGTGACCTCGGAGTGCAGGCCGATGACGTTCTCGGCGTTAACCTGCTTTTTCTTTGGCTGGTTCTTCGTCTTCTTCTTTGCCACGATATCCTCTTGAACTTCTTATGGGCCGTCGTTATCGATTTGCTGCTACTGCAGGTCCAGCTGGTCCAGGTATTCTTTGCCATGCTCTGAGATATGGCGCTTGCGGCCTGCCTCGTCGTTGCCCAGCAACAGATTGAACATGGTCTCCATCTTGGTGACGTCCTCGGGCTCCACCTTGATCAGGCGACGCGTCTCGGGGTTCATGGTGGTGAGCCACATCATGTCCGGATCGTTCTCACCAAGACCCTTGGAGCGGTTGATGGAGCACTTCTGGTCGCCGATCTCTTTGAGGATGCCGTTCTTCTCGAGCTCGGTGTAGGCAAAGTAGGTCTTTTCTTTGCAGTTGATCTCGTAGAGCGGCGACTCGGCGATATACACGTAGCCCTCGTCGATAAGCGTGGGCACCAGGCGATAGAGCATGGTGAGCACGAGTGTGCGGATGTGATAACCGTCGACGTCGGCATCCGTACAGATAATGACCTTGTTCCAGTTGAGGTTGTCCAGGTCAAAGGCGCCAAGGTTCTTGATGCGCTTGTCCTTGATCTCCACGCCGCAGCCCAGCACGCGCATGAGGTCCATGATGATGTCGGACTTAAAGATGCGCGGGTAGTCCTCCTTCAGGCAGTTGAGGATTTTGCCGCGGACGGGCATAACACCCTGGAATTCGGCATCGCGCGACGTGCGAATGGCGCCTGCTGCCGAGTCACCCTCTACGATGTAGATCTCGCGGCGGCTCTTGTCCTTGGAGCGGCAATCGATGAACTTTTGCACACGGTTGGCCATGTCGGTCTTCTGCTGCAGGTTGGTCTTGATGCTCTGGCGCGTCTTCTCGGCGTTCTCGCGCGAGCGCTTGTTGATGAGCACCTGCTCCATGATCTTGTTGGCTGCATCTTTGTTCTCGATCAAGTAGGTCGAGAGGCGCTCCTTAAAGAATGCCGTCATGGCCTGCTGGATAAAGCGGTTATTGATGGCCTTCTTGGTCTGGTTCTCGTAGGACGTCTGGGTGGAGAAGCAGTTGGTCACCAGTACCAGGCAGTCCTGGACGTCTTGCCACTTAATGCCGCTCTCGTTTTTGTTGTATTTGCCCTGTTGCTTGATGTAGGCATCGATGGCGCTGGTCAGAGCGCTGCGGGCCGCCTTCTCGGGTGAACCGCCGTTCTCGAGCCACGATGAGTTGTGGTAGTACTCCTGCATCATGAAAGTGCGCGAGAAGCACATGCACGCGGTGATCTTTACGTTGTAGTCGGGCAGGTCCTCGCGGTCGCGACCGCGACGGTCGGCCTCGATAAAGAAGGGCTCGGTAAGGTAGTCGGTACCGACCTTCTCGAGCACGTAGTCCTCGATGCCCTTGGGATAGCAGAAGTCCTCTTCGGAAAACTCGCCATCGTCGCCTTCGATGCGCAGGCGGAAGGTCACGTTGGCGTTGACCACGGCCTGACGGCGCATGGTCTCGCGATACCAGTCGTGGGGAATGCTGATGGAGGTAAAGACCTCAAGATCGGGGCGCCACTTGATGGTGGTGCCGGTGCGGTCCTCATTGCTGGGCTCAATCTCGAGTGCCTTCTTCTTGGCGCCGACGACCTTGCCCTTCTTAAAGTGTAGGGAGTACTTGTTGCCGTCGCGCCAAACCGTGACATCCATGTACTCGGAAGCGTACTGAGTCGCGCAGGAGCCCAGGCCGTTGGTGCCGAGCGAGAAGTCGTAGTCGCCGCCCTGGTTGTTGTTGTATTTGCCGCCGGCGTAAAGCTCGCAGAAGACGAGCTCCCAGTTAAAGCGCTTCTCGGAGGGGTTCCAGTCGAGCGGGCAGCCGCGGCCGTTGTCCTCTACCTGAATGGAGCCATCGCGAAAGGCGGTAAGGGTGATGAGCTTGCCGTAGCCCTGGCGCGCCTCGTCAACGGCGTTGGACAGGATCTCGAAGGCGGCATGCGCGCAACCGTCGAGTCCGTCTGAGCCAAAGATGACGGCGGGACGCAGACGTACGCGCTCCTCGTCCTTGAGCTGGCGGATACTGTCGTTACCATAGTTTGCGGTGTTTTTTGCCATACTCGCTCTCTCGGTGCTCCTTTGCTGCGTTTAAGTCATATAGATAGTCAAGGTAGCATAGCCCAGCCCATAGGCGATTCCAACCAACACGAAATCCATCGAACAATCGTTCGGAATTTGGTGGAACAGCGTTTACTCGGACAAAACCGACTCGGTTCTGTCCGAGTAAGTTTGAAAGCGGTCGAATGCGTCTTGCTGCGTTTGCGGTTGGATACGTTGTCGAAAACGTGTCGTGCGGATTGTTGGATCGAATCGAACATTGGGACAAGCGTCTCGTTTTATGGGCCACGGGCGTGCGTGTACGAGTCCCTTTGGCCCATAAGGAACGCTGGCGGGTCGTTATTTGGGCCGTGGGTCACTTCGCCGGCGCCGCGTTTCGTCATACGCTCATAGTGGAAGCCGATGCCACGGAGTCGACTTGCGACTCGGGCAACGGATGAGCTACAAGCCGAAAGGAGCGGTGAGGATGATGAAGCCCATGACGAAGAAGCTGCTGTTAGGAATTCCCATCGTGACGCTTTCGGCTGTGTTGGCGTGTACGCTTGCCGGCTGCGGCGGTAATGCGTCGAGTGGCTCGGGCGGGAGCGCACCTGTGCAGGAGAAGTCCAAGAAGGCCAAGGCCTATGAGTCGCAGAAGGTCGAGGTGGCTGGCATAACCTATGAGTCGGTGGCTCACGGTACGTTCTATCGCGGTGATGCCAAGAAGCAGGACGGCTTTTACCTGCACATCAAGATTACCAACAACAACACAAAGAACAGGACGTTCAGTTCCTTTAACGTGCATGCTGCCCAGGGCGATCTTGAGGCGGGTGACCCGTTGTTTACTTCCGGCAAGGCGGCCGTGCTCGACTACGTTGCAAGCGAGGCTCCCGATGAGCTTCACGAGGGCATCGATCTTTCCAAGAGGCCAGATATCGGCCCGGGAGAGACCGTTGAGTACGTGTATTTCTGGGCGCCCAAGACGGCGTACTACGGGCCCATCACTGTCGAGTTCGTAGACGCTTACGCCCCCGCCAAGAATCATGAGGCCATGCACTTTGACACCACGGGATGCGAGACCAAGGAGTTCAAGGCGGCCGGCGGCGTGGCCGATTCTGGCGAGAAGGCAGATTTAACGGGCATCGACTGCGCATCGTACAGCATCGAGGCCGCCGATGGGTACACGCTGGATTCGTCCGACGAAGAGCGCGAAAAGGCAAACTTCTTCCATGACGAGACTGGAGGACGCCTGAACATCAGCATCTTCCCGCGCTCGCCGGAGGAAGAGGTTGCAAGCCTAGAGCAGGTCTACGAAGGCAAGGAGACAACAACCGACCAGGTCGAGTACAACGGCATAACGTGGCTGCGCTTTACCGGTCCCGACAACGGTTATACGCTGTTTGCGACGGCTCCCGCAACGGGTGAAACCGTCCGCGTGTCGATCGGCTGGAAGATCGATTGGGACGCCGCCGTGCCCATGATGGAGGCTCTGAAGCTCAAGTAACAGGCTGCGATTCCCACGTCAGGCGACTCAAGGCTGGCTCCGAGTTATCGGGGCCAGCCCTTTTTGGTGCTCGATGAGCCGAGTCGGCGTCTCTCACAAAAGTAACTAGGGGCTAGCGAGGTCTATCCGAATTGGCCTCATTGGCGGTGTCGGTTTCGAGCGCCGTGCGGCGGGCGCTGTAGGCTACGAGGCCGGCGCCTGCCAAGGCGAGTACTGCGGCGGCTGCCGTAAGGGGGGCGTTGACATCGCCCGTGCCTGCAAGCGCGCCCGCTTTTCCGGAGCGCTTGTTATTGCCGTGGCCCTTGCCGCTGCCGGAGCTGCTTCCGCCGGAGCCGCCGCCCTCGTCAGTACCGCCGCCACTCGCGCCGCCATCGCCGTCGACCGTCATCGGGGCGTCGTGAAGTCCTGTCGTATCCACGCTGTCGCATACGCCGACCTGAACTTCTGAGCGTTCGCATGCCGCGTCGGGCACATGAAGCTCGTGCAGTACGGCACCCAGCGCCGAGTTTGCGCCCGGTCGAATTTCCTCGAGCGTTACGGGATCGAGCGCCACCAGATTACGCGCCTTCGCATACAGCGTTACGCGTTTGCCCACTTCGTCGCTCCAACTCTCGGGAATGGCGAAGCTCATGCGGAACTGTGCCGTGCAACCCGGTGCCAGCACGGCGTTACCGTTGTCGGCTACCAGCGGGTGCGTTGCAAAACGCGTCCCCAGCGTCTCGAGCGCGTACTTCACGTGCGCTATGTCGTTGGCCGAAGTGTCCTCGGCAAGCTCTGGATCGTAGATCGAAGCCATGCGCGCGTTCGCTCCGAATCCGATGGATGCGCTGGAGAACGGCTGGCTGGAGCCCTCTCGGTACAGATCGATCGTGCCGGCGGTCAGCAGGGTGTTGCCGTCGTTTCGCACCGTGACCATGAAGGATTCGCCTGCTGCTCCGGGCACCACCGCGCCCGAGGTAGCGACCGCGCCCGTCGGAGTGGCACACGCCACCAAGGGCACTTCGATGCCGTGCAGCTCTGCCTCGCTCTTCTCCGCGCTCACAATGTGCGTGGCGAGCGCGGAGAGCATGCCCCCCGACGTCAAAAATGTCGTTATCTGATCGACGGGATGGTTCAGCTCGCACATCACGAACGGCTCCGTGAACAGATCGCCTGCCAAGGTGCTGGCGAAGATGCGGAAGTGCTTGCCCATCACTGCCACCGGGTTGCCTTCTTCGTCGTAGGTTTGTCCCACCTTGCCATCGGTGTTCTCTACATAGAGCGCGCACCTGCCGTTGTCGCTTACGCTAAACGATGCCGGGCCACAGCCTGCGGCACCCACGGGCTGCGTTGCAAATGCCGATGCTCCTCGCGTCCAAGTAATATGCTGCAGTTGCTCGTTGACGGTTGCCAAAAAGCCCGAATGTTGTGGCCACGGCACCGCGTGGGGTACTGTGGCATCTGGTGGCATAACGCCCCAACCCGCGATGGACTGGCCGATCACGGCATACGATGCGCAGCCACAACCGTTTGCAGTTTCGTATGCAACGGGCACCACCATTTTGCCGTTGATATTCTCGGGTACGCCCAGCTCGATGCTCGATGGCGCTTGCGGAAAGCGGAGGACCTGACGGAACGTGAGGCTGTCGCCCAAATCATCCGACCACAGGGTGAAGCACTCCAGCGCAACCTCTGCCTCATTGCCCAGCGCCTTTTCTGCGGTGGTTCCGCGGCGGTGGAGGTAAGCGCCCGACAGGCGCCCGTCGACCAGCGTCTTGCCCACCGTGATGCGTGGACACTGCAGACAATGGTGGCCATCCTCCTGAAGGCGGCCGCGCGAGATGCTGCGCCACGACGTGTGCGACATCACGCGAACTCCGTCGTTGCTTATGCGCAGGCGCACAACGGACAGTATGCCGGCTGTGCTTGCCGTATCGAAAAGGGTGTTGTCGCCGTCGGGGCGCTCGCCCGAGACCAGCAGCACGTAAGCGTCCTGGTTTTCTCTTCCGTCCGTATATTCCACTACGTCGAAGTCGTAATCGAATATGCCGTCGCGCTCCACGTCGCCCTCGCCAAAGCCAAGGGGGAAGTCCACGGGCATGGGGGCAGACCACGTGCCGTTTGCCTTTGTGTGCACCACCAGGCGCGAGCGGCCATTGTCGCCGTAGCGCACCGAGGCGATACGGAACAGGCATTCCACGCCGGCAATCACCGTTAGCTTCATGTGGGCTTCGCTGAGCACGCCAGCAAACAGCACGTTGTCGCTCGAGGGTTTGATGCCGCCACGCTCGTCCTCCGACACGCCGGTAGAATTGGCGTTGGGGTCCGCAACGGCGTTCGTTGCCTGACCGATGTAGGTGTACTCATACATCGGCGCGGCGTTTTCGTCGTTCTCTATCAGTGCGTGGACGAAATGCTCGATCTGTCCCGTGTCGTCGCTTTCTGCATCCGCCTCGAGCTCAATGCGCGTGACCGACCGGTCCCAATCGCGTACGGTAGGCGCGACATTCCTTGCAGTGGCTTTAACCTCGGCGCGCGCGAGCAGCTCGGCGTTGGTGACAATGGTGGCCGATGCGATAAATTGCGGAACGCCGCCCGCCTCGGCGTTGCCGGCTGAGCCGAAGCAGGCATCTAGTGTATAGGGCGTATCTCCACCCAATGCGAGCTCAGAGCGCTGGAGTACATACTGGTCGCCGTTGTTCACCGACATATTCCACGAATCGAGGAGTGTGGGCCGCGACCCCGACCAAGCCTTGGTGGTCCACTTGAACATCACGAACTGGAGTATCACATCGACATCGACGTCTGCGCCCACGCGCAGTCGCGGAAGCTGGTGACCGTCCGCCTTCTCGTATCCAATGAACAGTGTGAGGGACGCGGCGCCGCGCACGGCGGACGAAGCGACGCCTGCAACGCCGGCGCCAAAGGTGACGGCGAGCCCGATTTGGATGGTGAATGAGCCCGAGGTGTTTGAATAGTCGAGCGATATGTTTTTGAAAAACGCCGCGCCGCTACCGTGCGTGTGGGCGCCCACGGCGAGCGCCAGTTTTGCCAGCACCCAGGGATTGACGTTTAGGAAAAACGGCACCGGTCCTAGGGTAAATTGCTCGGTCCAATTGAGGTCGGTTCTTACCTGGAAGAGGGCCTTAATATTGCCAAATGCGGGGTCGTTGTTGTCACCCCAGGTTTTGCCCACCCAGTCGTAGGCGAGCGATCCGTACAGTTGCGTGGCGATATCCATCGTGAACAGCAACGTGCAGTGGTGGCGAAGCAGCTTAGTGTTCCTTGGATCGGTGCCCGAACCGGCACTCATACTCTTGTACTGATTCCACTTCCCCTTCATCTCGTCGAGGTAGCGGTTTGCCTGCTTGGCGCCCGACTCGCGCGGTGACTTCTTCCAGTACTCCGGATCCGGATTGCCCGAATCGTTCATGTAGCCGACCGGTTTGTATCCTCCGCCAAACAGTACATACCCGGCAAACGAGAAATCGAACAAAATGGGGAACGAGGGCATCCAACACGTGAACTTATTGCCGCCGATGCCGGGAAACGCCGCGGGGAAATCAAACGGAGTGACCTCTTGGTCCATGGTGGTGGGGACGATAGTGGTCGAGCCCGATTCCGCCTTTGCGGCCGGCGCGGTGACAACGGTCATGGGGGATGAGAGCGTGTAGGTTTTGCCCTGGTAGTCGAGCACAAAGCGCAGCTTGCACCCTTCCTCCAGAAGGCCCGAAGCTGCATCGAGGAACTTGTCTTCGAGTGTGAACATCACCAGATTATCCGCGCCCGATGCGCTGGCCTTGACTTGGCCAATCTGCGTGACGGTTTCGGGTGAGCTGCCCGCGGCAGGCGTCACTTTGTTGATGTGCAGCGTTGCCTGTCCACCCTGTGGCAGATGTGCCTGCACGGTAAAGGCGTGCGTATCGGGCTGCTCGTTTGCCGTGTCGTCCTTCGGCAATGCCATGAACGTAGCATCGGCGTACTGGATGTCCCATTCGTCGAATGTGAGCTGGCGGAAGTACGGCTCGCCGTCGGAAAGCGGACGCGTGGGCGCGGTTATGGCAGTGCCGCCTTGGACGCGCGCGAGGGGAATCTCGACATCACGGTAACCCGCCATGCTAATGGAGATGCCGCCGTTAAAGTCGTACGCGTCGAGAAGCGTCGCCTCGTCCACGTAGCCTTCTGAGAGCGGCGCGACCTCAAAGATGGCCGTGCCTTCGTCATCGGTCGTGGCGGTGAGCTGCTTGCCTGCGGCATAGCGCGATGTGAGCGTGACCTTGGCGCCTGCGATAGGCGTATTCTTGTTGGCGACGTCGACCACGACCACGCCGAACATGGTGCGCGAGAGAACGAGCACCTTGAAGGGGTCTTCTTCGTCGGCATAGGCCTCGGTGGGGGCGAATGGTAGTATGAAAGCGTTTGCGCTGCCCGGCACGCGAGGCAGCATGATGCCTGCCAGCGAGGATGCTCCGGCGATAAGTAACGAACGGCGATCAAGCATTTTTGGGCTCCCATCCTGCAAATATCGGAGGAAATAATCCAATTTTGTGAGAAGGTGCCCCGTGGCGGTAGTGCCGTTCGAGAGCCAAAATGTCCAATTTGAGTGCGCGAAAGCGTCAGGCCCCGGGAGCGCTTTCGATACGCCGGGCAGTCTGGCCACTAGCGCAACATGTGGGCAACCAGCTCGGCGCGTGTGCCGATGCCAAGCTTTGCGTATACGCCGGATAGGCGGTTTTTAACGGTGCCCGGCGATACTTCCATGTGGCGTGCGATTTCGGCGTTGGTCCATCCGCGGCAGGCGAGCATGGCCATGGTGAACTCTGTGGTCGTTAAATCGTCGGCCACGTCCTCGCCCGAATCGGGGTTGTGGATGCGCCGCCAACCGTAGCTGAATCGATACGTAATCTCGATGATGCGCGCGAAGTCGTCAGGGTATTGCGTTTTTAGGCACGCCTCGATGAGCCCCTGTAAAAGGCCGTGGTGCTCGCCAATGAGCTCGATAAGGCCGTCGGGGCGCGCAATGTTCCAAGCAGCTCCGAAATGCGTTTTTGCGGCGTCGATGTCCTTGAGGCTCATGCATGCCATGGAAGCTGCCAGGTGCAGGAACAGTTCCGAGATGGGATAGCTTCCCTGTTTCATGATCAGGGCATTTTCCGCCATGCCCAGGCTGCGGCCGTATTCGCCGCGTAGATACAAGGCGTGCGCCATCACGTAGCTGGCGAACAGGCGCAGGCCTTCGGGCAGATGCGCCGCAAGCGGATAAAACTCTTCGGCAGAATATGGGGAAGGCAAGTGCAGCAGGACGCTTGCGGCCGAGGCGAACAGGATATGCGTGGCGTGGACGGCGGGCGATTCCTTGTCAGTTGGCGTATCGAGGATGCCAGCAAGGCACCGGCGGGCGTCGGCGATACGGTTGAGCGACAGACTGGCGTATCCGCAGATAAAGCATGCGGAATAGCGCAGTGCGGGATCGGTGGCGTCAAGATAGGGGCGCGCCGTCTTGGCGGCGAGGGTGGCCTGTCCGCGAAAGTACAGCGCTTCTGCCGTGGCAATGGCGCACGAATTGGGGTCGGAAATGCCTGCAACCGCAGCGTCAATCTGCCCCGGCACAAAGGCGGTGCACATCAACGGCATGGGAACGCATGGGTAGCCATCGCAGTCCATCTTCCATCTCCCAACAGCTGGCAACAATAGCAGCAATTGTACTCCTGTTGCTCGGGACTGGAATTTGTGGGTATCGCCTACGATTATGCCGAACGTATAAAGGAAGAGTCTATTGGCGATGCTCCCAAGGTGGCTACCGAAGCCTAGCTGACCTCGATATTCGGAAAAATTGCCACCCTTGCAAAAAGCTCTGTCGCAGCGGTGGGAAGCGCATCATCTGAGCATTCCGGCGTCTCCAGCTAGCGCTGGACTGCTGCTGGCGCCTGCGCGTTGGCGAGCGGGGCGTGGGGACCGTCCGGCGACCAGCGGTGACGGGCGAGCCTTGGCGCGTGCGTGGGCCTCCATCGGCGTAGACCCATGACCCCTATGGCATCGGAGAAGTCCGCCATGGCGTCCAGGACCTTACCGTCCGGCACGCCCAGCCTAGTGGCTCTCTTGAACCCGAGGTCGAAGGGGGTGTTGTACAAGGCATATGGGGCCGAGTGGAAGTGGATCAAAAGAGCGTTACTTGACGTTTCATGCATAATGCCAGCCGCCCCGCGACATCACGTTCGCAGCGCGCGGGGGCCGGAGAATCTTCGCGATGAGAGTTGACGTCTAATACCTTGCATCGTATAGTGTGTATAGCATAGTATATGACGAGAGGAGGTGTGCGGATGGAGGCACAGATGAAGCGCGGCTTCCTGGAGGCCTGCGTGCTCGCGGCCGTCTCTGGCGAGGAGTCCTACGGCTACCAGATCGTGAAGGACGTACCGGCGAGCATGGGGCTCACGGAGTCGACGCTCTACCCGCTGCTCAAGCGCCTGGAGAAGGCCGGGTGCATCACGGCGCGCTCCGCCGAGCACAACGGGCGGCTGCGCCGGTACTACCGCATCACGGACGACGGGCGAGCGCGCATCGAGGAGTTCCTGGCCGAGTGGCCGTCCGTACGGGAGATTTACGCATACGTTGAGGGGGCGCACCATGACGCGCGATGAGTTTCTGGATCGGTTAGGCGAGCTGCTCGCCTGCCTGCCGGCCGAGCAGGTGGAGGAGACCAAGGCGTTCTATGTGGAGGCCATCGCCGACCGCATGGAGGACGGTATGAGCGAGGAGGAGGCCGTGGCCGCCATGGGCGCCCCCGGCGAGGTTGCCGAGGCCACGCTCGACGACCTGCCCGCCGTGCCGCGCGCGATCGCGAGGACGCGCCGGTGCAGCACTGCGCTGCTGTGGGTGCTGACCATCGTGGGCTCCCCGGTGTGGGTGCCGCTGCTCGCCGCCTTCGCCGCCGTGGCCGTCACGGTCTATATCTGCATCTGGGTGCTGGCGCTCTGCGTGTGGATCGTCGCGGCGGCACTCGGGGGCGTGGGCGTAGTTGGGCTCCTGCTTGCCGTAAGCGGCGTCACCATCGGCCACTTCCCGTACGCCCTCGCCTCGGCGGGCATGGGGCTCGGCCTCGTCGGCGTGGCGCTCTTCGTTGGTGCTGGCGCTTGGGCCGCCTCAAAACAAATTGCGCGCCTCTCGGCGCTCTGGGCGAGGAAGGCCGCCTCGCCCTTCTGGAAGGGTAAGGGCGAGAAGGGCGGCGCTGCCGCGCATCTTGCGGCGTAGAAAGGAGTGAGTACCATGACCAGCGCGAAGAAGATCTACCTCGCCGTGGCGGGCGGGCTCGTAGCCGCGGGCGTTGTCCTCGCGGGCATTGGCTTTATCGCTTCGGGTTTCGACCCGGCCGTGTTCACAACCCAAATCGACACGCGCGACAGCACCATCGTGCTCGGCGGCGTCGAGGTGGACGAATACGAGAGTATCCCGTTCATCAGCCAGCTCGCCAATCTGGGCGAGATCGACACCTCCGACGTCGCGGATCCCGCCGTGCCCTAGGCGCAGCGAGCCCGGGCGCTCTGCCCGCCAAGCTGCGTAAGCCGGCGAAACCCGAACCTCAACCTCTACGCAACTGGCCCCAAGCCTGCGCCGATTCGCTCTCAGCGCCGCGCGAGGGGGCGTGACGCATGCCCAAAAAGTACGAGGAGAAAGGAACGCGCCGCCCACAGCCACGCCCTTCCGCCTTCACGGGGCCACGCAGGAACGGAAGCGACTGGGCCGTGCGGTGGGGCTGTGCTTGGATTGGCTACACTGATATGGACAGATCCGTGAGGGGCGCGAGAGGCGGGACTCCGGGGAGATCTTCGAGGAGGAGTACCTCGACTGGAAGCGCGGGTTCAGTGGAGCATGAACCTAATCTCTGTCTCTCTTGTTTTTTTGATTTGTTGAGAAGCCGGCATTTGGGGGCATTTTGGATAGCGAACAGTTCAAACAAGAAGCTGAGAAAATAGAACAAAGCCTGAGTGCCTTGAGAGTTGCCGAGCGCAATGCAGTGATTCCCTTCATGAACGGCGACTTTACCCAATGGGATCTATATCTGGCATCCTCCTCTGAGTATGCGATGAGACTGATAGACGGATTCATCTCCATGCTCGAGTCGAGGAATCTTGTTTGCATCGCCCAGCTTCTCCGCGCACAGGTTGGAGTCTGCCTGCGGACATTCGCGTTATTCGCCGCCGAAGACCAGGATGACTTTCTCAAGCAGGTGTTTCAAGGTGTGCCTGTGAACAAGCTGAAAGATTTCTCGGGTGAGAAGATGTCCGATGGAAGACTTCAAGACTTACTCGAGAAGTCCGATCCAAAGGTAAAAGATGTATATAAGGTGACGTCTGGATTCGTCCACTTCTCCACTGATATTCTGCCGAGCATGGGTGTGCCTGGGGAGGGCTATGAGGTCGAGTTTAATTTTGGAGCCGAGCCCAACGAGAGAAACAATGTGCCTCTCGTGGAGTGCGGCAAGGCGTTCTGCCACTATGTCGACCTGCATCTCCAGATGCTCAATAAGGTGATTGCTTCGGATGAATGGTACGCCGATCGATTCCGTATCGATTCCGATGGTCCTGCAGACGAAGCCTCGAAAAGCGAGAAGGTGTAGGTCGAACGCATTGACGCCGCCTTGACAGCATCCCGATATGATAACGAATGGGAGGTTCCCCGCGAAATGTGCGCCTCTGTATATTCTCGCTAGGAAGCCCTCGACCGATAAGGCATCGTTGAGTTCAATTTGAGTTCAGCTCGGGTGCCCGAAAATCGCCCAACTCTAATAAAAGGGGAGACGACGGTACACCACGTAGACGAGAGACTATGGAAGTGCACGATTTGATTATATTGGCGCGCTAGACCGCCCCCGCCGCCCAACTTGAACTCCGCTCACGCGTGTATGGGGCTGCGAGAGGTAACGGCCTGCGGCCTCCTTTGTGTGCTCGGTGATATCTTCGAGCATGCCGGGCATGGCGGAGACATTCGCTGCAATCCAGCCGTGTTCAAGCGCCGTTTCGGATAGGAGCGAGAGTGGGCCGTCTTGCCCGTTCCCCTTAAACCCGTAAAGATGGTTGACAGCTTGGGGTCTCCCGGGTCTTTAGCTTTTACCGCGCTAGGTGCCTCATGGAAACTGTTGGACTTTAATCAGACAGACCCAGCATGTCGTTTTCCTCCATGAGGACATCGGCTAAAACCGCAACACCTATGCTTGTTTAAGCAAACCTCCTGATAGTCGTGGAGCTGCTGTAGCCCGACATGCAGGACGTCGTTCGGCTTAAACACCGGATGCCGCATCCGCGAAACGAGTTGCGTTGCACCCAGTCCCAAAAGGCTGCCAAGTACCATGGCGTGAGCGTTGGGATAGCCATCATTCAGCGTGGATACATCCGGATGCGCATAGATCCAGACGATTCCAACGTTCTCGTATTTCCCGTGCAGGTAATCGAAGAGGGCAAGCGACACCATACAGTTGCCGCCGACGGTCACGACTCTGTCGGGGTTTTCTGCCGTAAGCTTCCTCTGCGCATCCTGAATCCCCGCCAGGACTTCGTCCTCGGCATAGATGCGAACTGTCTCCCATTTCTCATGTCCAAGTTTTGGGACGCGTTTCACAATGTCGAGTGGGATTCCTGGACAGTCGGATCACGTGGTGGCCCCCTTTGAGAGGGTCACGAGCATGGTGGTCCCGTTCTCGGAACTTGCTTCGACCCCTACCGTGCCACCGTGAAGCGCTGCAATCTCCCAAACAAGCGCTAGCCCGAGTCCTGCGCCGCCATATGCCCTGCTGCGGGATTTGTCTAGACGAAAGAACGGCTGGAAGATGCTTTCTCGGTACTGCTTGGGTATTCCCGGTCCCTGGTCCTCGACTCGCAGGAACACGTGGCTGTCGCTGTCGCAGATGGAGACGTTGACAGTCGAGCCGGAGCGGCTGTAACGGATGGCGTTTTCGACCAGATTAAACACCAGCCGATAGAGGAGCGTGTCGCTCCCGATTACTAAAGCGTCTCCAGCACAATTGAGGGCTATGCCCTTATTCTCGGCAAGTGGCGCAAGGTCGGTGAGGACCTCTTCGGACAAGGGACCGAGTTCAACATCGTCCTCGCAAGGAACGCTGCGGAGCTCGCTCATCTCGAGCAATACCTTGGTCATTCGAGACATGCGCTCAGTTTGTTCTTGTAGCAGGCCGAGCAGCTCGGCTGTTTCGGGTTGCAAACCGGAGTGCTCAGAGATGAATAGTTCAATCTGTGCTTGCATAAGGGAGAGCGGGGTGCGCAGCTCGTGTGCGGCGTTGCCGGTAAACTGACGCTGTGCAGAGAACCCTTCGCAAAGACGGGCAATCATGTCGTTGAAAGAGGCGCTGCATCGTTGTAGCTCGGTGGGCACATCTTCGCTGAGCTTAATTTCGCTTAGGTTGTCAGGCTGCACGCGCTCAACCTGGGCCGCAAAAGCCCGCAGCGGTTTGAGTGCACGGCCGCTCACAAAGTATGCCAGCGCGCCGCCAAGGAGTGTGACTCCAGCCGTGATGTACCAGGTTGTCGTGCCAAAAGACTCTTGTGCGTCGTTTACGACGACCGTGACCTCGTCATCGAGGGCTGCTTGTGTTGGGTCAAACGCCTGGGGCGAATCCGCGCCGGTAGCGGTAAAGGCCGAGATGTCACTGCCGATGGCATCCATGTAGCGCATGCCCGTATAGCCGACCAGGCAGTTCGTCAACACGCACGCTGCGCACGTGAGCAGCGCCGTCATAATCGTTATGCGCCATTGCAGCGAAAGCCTTTTCATTCGCTATCCTCCATAACGTAGCCCTCTCCAATCCGATTGCGAATCGGGTCGTATCCCAAAGCGCTGCGTAGCTTTTTGCGGAGTGACGAGATGTGAACGCGGGTTGCGTTGCTAAAGCTGTTCACGCTGCTATCCCAAACGTGCTCGATAAGCTCCTCTTGGCTTACCGGACGCCCCTGATTAAGCATCAGGTATTCCAAGATTCCCGTTTCCTTGCGTGTAAGAGATAGAGCCTCACTGTCCACGGAAGCGATGCGCGCCTTGGTGTCAAAGCTGAGCTTTCCGCAGGTTAAAACTATGTCGCTTTGTGTGAAGCGCCTGAGGGTGAGGCTGCGGATCCTTGCCGCAAGTTCGTCCAGATGAAACGGCTTGGTGAGGTAATCGTTGGCGCCGGCATCGAGTCCGGCGACTTTATCGGATACTTCGCCACGTGCGGACAGAATCAGTACCTTGGTCTCGCAGTCGGTTTTCCTAAGTTCCCTGAGCACGGTCATGCCGTCGATGCGGGGGAGATTGAGGTCGAGTACCACGAGGTCAAAGACTTCGACGCCCAGCAGGTCGAGTGCCTCCCGTCCATCGTGGCAGCAGTCGACGCTGTACGCCAGGTTTCGCAAGCTGCGTGCGATTGCATCGCACAGTGCTCGCTCGTCTTCGACGATCAAAATACGCATAACAGTCTCCTTGCACATTCCAAATCGCGCTTAACACGGATTTTATAGTCGATATGGTCCAATGGTCGCGTAACGAAAGGAGTGGTTGGGTTGTTCAAAGCAGTAAAACCCGTGGTACAGGTCGCTTTGTTGATCGTCGGAATTGCCATGGTGTGCTTTGGCGTTATGCGTGGCGAGGCGGATGCCGTGCTGGCCAAAGCGATTAGGCTGTGCTTGGAGTGTATCGGAATTGGATAAAAGAAAAAACACCGTGTCGCATGTTTTGGCCCGATCTCGCGGATTCATTCAGGCGGCGGCAACGCTCATCACCAACATTCACCTGCCAAACTTTGCTAAAGGCGGCATCTATCAGGGCGCGGGAAAAACAGTCTGCGTACCCGGGCTTAACTGCTATTCGTGCCCCGCGGCATCGGGTGCGTGCCCCATCGGGTCGTTCCAGTCGGTGGTAGGTTCATCTAAGTTTAACTTCTCCTACTACGTTACCGGTACGCTCATTTTGCTCGGCGTGCTGCTGGGACGCTTTGTATGCGGCTTTCTGTGCCCGTTTGGCTGGCTGCAGGAGCTGCTTCATAAGATTCCCGGCAAAAAGCTTTCGACAAAAAAGCTCAAGGCGCTTACGTATATCAAATACTTCGTGCTGCTGTTTGCTGTGGTATTGCTGCCTGTGCTGGTGGTCAACGACCTGGGGATGGGAGATCCGTTCTTTTGTAAGTACATCTGTCCGCAGGGTGTGCTCGAGGGCGCCATTCCTCTGGCCATTGCCAATGCCGGCATTCGATCTGCGTTGGGACATCTCTTTACTTGGAAACTTGCCGTTCTCATTGCCGTGGTAGTGCTGAGCGTTTTGTTCTATCGCCCCTTCTGCAAATGGATTTGCCCGCTCGGCGCATTCTATGCGCTCATGAATAAGGTATCCCTGCTAGGGATTCGGGTCGATGCATGCAAATGCGTCTCGTGCGGCAAGTGTTCAAGGGTTTGTCAGATGGACGTTGATGTGGTCCGCGCGCCCAATCATGCCGAATGTATCCGGTGCGGAAAGTGCATCGGGGCCTGTCCTGTCGATGCCATCAGCTATCGCTATGGCCTGGATGTGTCGGCGGAAAAGCTTCCCTTGACCGCCGATAAAAAGTAAACAAGCTTCGACAAAACGGAGGAATGACTATGAAGCTTTCTAAGATTGCGGCCCTGTTTATGGTGCCGGTATTGGCCTTGTGTCTTGTGGCATGTTCGGCGCCCGGTGGCAATGTGAGCGAATCTGCGAGCTCCGATCCTAAGATCGCAGAACTCACTGCGCAGAAGCCGACCAATGCCGACGAGGCCGCTGAGCTGTATGCGAAGCTCATGAAAAAGGAGAACGATATCCTTTCGAGTGATAACGCGCTGTGGGAAAAGGTATTCAATGCGGCAAATAAAGAATCGGCAATGATTGAGGACGGTAGCAATTACGGCGATTTCCTGCTCAAGACCATCGACGGTGCCAAGGATGAGTTCACGGCGGATGAGCTCAAGACGCTCAAGGCCGGTGCACAGCAGATCAAGGAGATCGAGGACAAGCTCGAGAGCTTGGAGAAGGAGTTCCCCGGCTGTGGAAGCACGCCGAGCGAAGGCGAGAGCGTCGACGCTTCGGCCGCTGGCATGACGGCTGGTGCCAATGCTTCGAGCGAGGCGACGAAGTTCCCCAGCTTTATGGGCAAGGACCTGGATGGCAACGACGTGAGTAGCGACGAGCTGTTCTCTAAGAACAAGGTCACCGTCATGAACTTCTGGTTCACCACTTGCAAGCCGTGCGTGGGCGAGCTGGGCGATCTTGAGAAGCTGAATCAGGAGCTTGCCAAGAAGGGCGGTCAGGTCGTGGGCGTCAATTCCTTTACGCTCGATGGCAACAAGGGCGAGATTGCAGATGCCAAGGACGTGCTGAGCAAGAAGGGCGTGACGTATAAGAACATCTGGTTCAAGTCGGATAGCGAGGCCGGTAAGTTTACGTCAAATTTGTTCTCGTTCCCGACAACGTATGTCATCGATCAGAATGGCAACATCGTAGGGGAGCCCATCGTGGGAGCCATCAGCTCCGCCGAGCAGCGCGCAGCACTCGACAAGCTTATCGACCAGGCGATTGCGAATAGCGAGCAGTAAAAAACGCGTAAAGCATGGCGAGGATCGTGCGCCGCTGCGCGGAGTAGTCCGCTGCCTTTCAAGATAATCTCCACCATATAGAGGTCCCGCTCGGGGCCTCTTCTTTTAGGCGCCGTCCCGTTCGTTTTTTGGCGTGCTTCGTTACATTCCTCACTGGCGCCGGCAAAAAATGGGGATAGAGTAGGACAAACGCGTCGAATACGAACGGCGGGGGAGAGCGGGCAAGTGCGCCTGCGTGGGAGAGGTTGCCGTCCATGTTGGAGCTCAAGAGTATTTGCAAAAGGTACGTTACGCAGTCGTTTACGCAGGTGGCGCTCGATAGCGTAAGCCTGTCTTTTCGCGATAACGAGTTCGTGGCCATTCTGGGTCCCTCGGGCTCGGGCAAAACTACGATGCTCAACGTTATCGGTGGGCTCGATCATTTCGATTCTGGTGACTTGCTGATCGACGGCATATCGACCAAGGACTTTCACGATCGCGATTGGGATGCCTATCGCAACAACCGCATCGGCTTTGTGTTCCAGAGCTATAACCTCATTCCGCATCAGACCATTTTGGAAAACGTGGAGCTGGCGCTTACGCTCACGGGCGTGGGGCATGCCGAGCGTCGCCAGCGTGCGCGCGAGGCGTTGGAGAAAGTCGGCCTGGGCGAGCACGTTAACAAGCGCCCGAGCCAGCTTTCGGGCGGGCAGATGCAGCGTGTGGCCATCGCCCGCGCCCTGATTAATGATCCCGAGATTGTGCTGGCAGACGAGCCGACCGGCGCTTTGGATTCAACGACATCCGTACAGGTCATGGATCTGCTCAAGGACGTGGCGCGCGACCGTCTGGTTATTATGGTCACGCACAATCCCGAGCTGGCGTACCAGTACGCCACGCGCATCGTTAACCTGGCGGACGGCAAGATCACCGACGATTCCGACCCCTTTGATGTAGCAAAGGCCGTGCGTCGCGAGGCTAAGCCTACGCGCAAAACCTCGATGAGCTTTGTGACGGCGTTGGGGCTTTCTGCCCGAAACCTCATGACCAAGAAGGGTCGCACGGCCATGACGGCCTTTGCAGGTTCGATTGGCATTATCGGCATTGCGGCGATCCTAGCGCTGTCCAACGGCGTAAACGGCTACATCAAAAAGGTCGAGGAGGATACGCTGTCGAGCTATCCGCTCACCATTTCCAAGCAGGATTACGACCTGTCGTCCATGATGGGCGGACAGGGGGCCACGGATGATGGCTCGTCTGAAAGCGTGGACTCGTCCGACGACAGCGTCGGCGGCAAGGCTAAGGGAACCGATAAGATTCCCGTGGTCACGGCCGTAAAGGATATGTTTGCAAGTGTTAAGTCCAACGACATGACGAGCTTTAAGGCATGGCTCGATGCCGGTGGCGACGGCATCGACAAAGAGGTCAACGCTATTCAGTACGGCTATGGCGTAACGCCGGTTGTCTATCGCGCGGGCAAGGGAGACGAGAAGCCCGTGCGTCTGGTGCCCAATGCCATGACCGAGGCCATGAGCGGCGGCGCGAGCTCGGCAGCAACGGTGAGCATGGAGTCCATGGGAACCTCGGTCTTCAACGAAATGATTGACGACCAGAGCCTGCTCGACAGCCAATACGACGTCGTGGCGGGGCATTGGCCTACGTCTGCTAACGAAGCCGTAATGGTGCTTTCGAGTCGCGGCACGGTGGGCGACTACACGCTCTACAGCATCGGTGCGTTGGATATCAATGAACTCGACGATCTGGTTAACAGCGCCATGACGGCTGACGGTGGGGTCGAGACGCCCGAGACCGGCGCCGACTTTACCTACGACGATGCGCTGTCCACGACGTTTAAGGTGTTGTCGCCGGCCGATGCCTATCGCAAAAACGAAGAGACCGGCATGTGGACTGACATGTCTGGCGACGCCGATTTTATGACGGCCAAGGTTGCCAACGGTATTGACGTGCACATTGTGGGCGTGGTGCGACCCAACGAGACGGCCAACGCGAGCGCGTTGTCCCCGGGCATTGCCTACACGCATGCGCTGACTCGCCGGCTTATGGAGCGCGCCGCCGATTCGCAGATTGTGCAGGAGCAGCTTGCCCACCCCGAGACGGATGTCTTTACGGGCAAAACCTTCGACGAACTGCAAGGCGAGGCCAAGCAAGGCGTTGATCTGGGCAGCATGTTCAGTGTGGACGAGGCGGCGCTCAAGAGTGCGTTTTCGTTTGATGCGTCTGCGCTCTCGGGTGCGGCCGGCGACGGCATTGATCTTTCGGGCGTCGATCTGTCGGGCCTGGATATTGATCTTTCGGGCGTTGGCAAGGACATCGACTTTGGTGACATCATGGCCAAAGCGCCGGCTCCAGATTTCTCGGGCATCTTTGACGGCCTGGAACTCACGCCCGAGCAAATGCAGCAGGTGGGAACGCTAGCCAACCAGCTGTTTGAGAGCTTTTTGCAGTCTGATCAGTTTAGGGCGCTGTCACCCGATGATCTTAAGGACGCGTCAAAGCTTGCTGCCGCATTCTCGGCGTATCTTGAGAGTGATACGGCAGCCCAGCAAATCCTGGCCCAGCTCAAAGCGCTCGGCGGCGATGCCCTGGCCGAGCGCCTGCAGCAGGCGATGACCGACTATGTGCAAAAGCAGCTGGCTCCGTATCTGCAGCAGGCTATGGATCAGGTGATGAAGTCGATCAGCGATCAGATTGCGGCGACGGTGTCAGCTCAGCTCAGGGCAGGCGCAGCAGGGCTCATGGGCCAGATGGCGACGCAGATGTCGTCGAGTTTTGCTAACCTGGCGAGCGCCATGCGCGTGGATGCGAGTGCCTTTGCTCATGCCATCCATTTCAACATGGACGCCGAGGACCTGAGCTCGCTCATGATGAGCTATGCGAAGGCGTCGAAGCTTACCTACGACAACAATCTGACCACGTTGGGTTATGCGGACGAGGCAGATCCCATCTCGGTCAAGATTTTCCCGCGCGACTTTGAGGCCAAGGAGCGCGTACTCGATCACATCGATGCGTACAACAAGCAGGTCAAAGCCGCTGGCCATGATGATCGGGCAATTTCGTACACCGACTACATGGGCATCATCATGGGTTCGGTGACCGACATCGTGAACACCATCAGCTTGGTGCTCATCGCATTCGTGAGCATCAGCTTGGTGGTGAGCTCCATCATGATCGGCATCATCACGTATATCAGCGTGCTGGAGCGTAAAAAGGAGATTGGCATCCTGCGCGCGATTGGCGCGTCGAAGCGCAACGTGGCAAACGTGTTCAACGCCGAGACCTTTATCGAAGGCCTCATCTCCGGCGTCTTTGCCATTGTCGTCGTGGTGGCCGTGAGCTTTCCGGTTAATGCCTGGGCGCTTGCTGCCAAACAGGTGCCCAATCTGATGAGCTTGCCCGTGCAGGATGCGCTGGTGCTCATTGCAATTTCGGTGCTGCTGACGGTCGTCGCCGGTCTGATGCCGGCTCGCAGCGCATCCAAAAAGGATCCTGTGGAAGCCCTACGCTCCGAATGATGTGACAAAGGGACAGCCCCTTTGTCACATTGGGCCCTCGCGAAATTGGGGTCTAATACTTTTCTGAGAAGTGAACGAGTCAAAATGGACCCCCGGAGCGTCGACACTTTTGAGATGCAATTTCCTGTGGTTTTGATTGTTGAATCCTGCGGTTTTGGCGTCTGAAAATGTTGATGCTTCGGGGGTCCAAATACGGTCGTTCACTTCTCGGAAAAGTATTAGACCTCGAGATATAGACGATGTTCGCGAGCGGCAATTAGATCGAAAGCCTTTAGTTCTTCTTTGCAGAGAGCATGAGCCTAATTTCCGGATGGGTGTATTCGTCGAATTCTTCTGCGGCCTCGGTGTCAAAGGCGTAGTACGACTTGATAGATTCGTCCTCCGTCTTGATGCTGATTTCTTCATATAGGGAGCCAGCTAAAAATGTCTGTTTAAATTCATCCGACAGGCTGCATGGCGTGAGGAGGCCCGGTGTGGCAACGGAAATGTCCAACCCGTTGAGCGGGGCGCAGAGCGTCGCGATATCCTGCTCGGCGCGGGCGAGGTTGTCTGCGAGGCTTGCCTCGGGGTCGATCTGACTGACGTAATCGACGTCCGTGAGCATGCCATCTGCATCGAAAGAAAGGTAGACATAGGCTGCTTGAGCGCCGAGGTCATTATCGCGCAGATAGCCGATAATGCGGTAGCCGTAGTCGTGATACGACTCGTATGGGTCGTCTGCCGCGACGCGTTCGCACGCGGGCTCCAAGGCATCTTGCGCGATGGCGAGCTGCTCGGCGGCTGCAGCCTTTCTTGCCTGAAGCTCGTTATTTCCCTGGACAAACTGCGGGATGTAGACGCCAAGCAGCACAATGGCGGGCAACACTGCGAGAGCTATGATCTGCTTATTGACGTTTGGAATCGTCACGCCGTATGCGTTTGCCATGGCCTCGGCATTGCTCGAGGTCTCGGCCAGCACGTCTGCCGCCGTGGCGACTGCCCCTACGGCGCTGGCAACCTCGGCGGCACCGCCCAGGTTGCGCGCGAGATCGTTATCGCTGTTCTTGAGCAGGCGGCCGGCAGCTTGCGTGGCAAGCACGCCGGCGACCTCCGCGGAATGGTCCTTGTTGGTCTGGGCCACCGCAAGCCTGCTCTGCAGTTCCTTCCACTGTTTGCCCTGCATTCCAAAGCGCGGCGCAAGAGCGCAATAGCAAAAGATGGCGAGTTCGATTACGGTGAGTGCGATGGCGGTATATATGCCCGCGGGTTGGAATTCCTTTTGGTGGAACGCGATATCGTTGACCATTTGGAGCGGCAACATCAGCAGGCATGCTACGAACGACATGACGAGTGCGGTCGCTGCGATTTTGGGGTATGTGCAGTACCGCTGGATGCGTTTCTTTTCTTGCTCGGTGAGTTGCTGCATGGGGCCTCGACTCTCATCGTTTTTCGGGGGCGATGCGCACATGCTCTTGAGTATAGATGAGTGGAGGGTGTCTGTTGTTCAAACGTAGTGGTCAACAACGCATTGCTGGTGATCGTTTGATCATGAACGTCATCTTTTGGAGCATAAAACCGATGCCAAGGGGCAAGTGACGAGCGAGGGAACTACTGTGGGGCGGCCCTACTTGCTGTTTGTGGGCGCCTCATCTTCGTTGCACAGGGACGGTCGGAGGGCTGGTTGGCGTCAAGTAACCGCCTCCGCCTTGTGGGGCGCCTCGAGGACAAGGCATAATGCATGTGACAAAGGGACAGTCCCTTTGTCACATTGATCTGAGAGTAGATGTTGATGATTCTATCGTTGGCCCCTATGGAGGGGATTACCGGGCATGTGTTCCGTCGCGTGCATGCGGAGTGCTTCGGTGCGCTCGATTGTTATTACACGCCGTTTTTGCCGCCGCCGCGGGTGGGAAACCGCTTTGGCGGCAAGGCGTTTAAGGAGATCGATCCTGCCAATAACCAGGGGCTCAACGTGGTGCCTCAGTTGATGTCCAAGAACGCGGACGAGTTTGTGTGGGCGGCACAGGTGCTCGCCGACATGGGCTATCGCGAGGTCAATCTCAACTTGGGTTGCCCCTCGGGGACGGTTGTCGCCAAGGGCAAAGGATCGGGCTTTTTGCGCAACTTGGACGAGCTTGAGGTGTTCTTGAGTGACGTGTGTGAGCGCTCTCCGCTGCCGGTATCGGTAAAGACCAGGCTGGGTCTGGAGAGCGATGGCGAGTATGAGCGCGTGCTCGACCTGTATTGCCGCATGCCGCTGGCAGAGCTGATCGTGCATCCGCGCGTGCAAAAGGACCGCTATACGGGCTCGCCGCGCAAAGAGTTTTATGGCGAGACGCTGGAACGAGCGCCGTTTCCGGTGGCATACAACGGCGACATTTTCGATCTTGAGGATATGGACGTGCTGGTGGAGGCCTATCCCGGTACACGCCATGTGATGCTGGGGCGTGGCTTGCTTTCGAACCCCGCGCTGGCTCGCATGGTCAAGGGCGGCCCTGCTGCAACGGCTGCTGAGCTGCAGCGCTTCCACGACACGCTGTTTGCGGCATATGCAGAAGAGATTGGCGGTAACGCGGTCTTTCGTATGAAGGAGTGGTGGTTCTACGCCAAGTGCGCTTTCGCCGACCCCGCTACCGTCCACAAACTCGTACGCAAGACTAAAAAGGTCGACGAATACCGCGCCGCCGTCGAGCGCGTCTTTCGCGAGCAGCCACTTGCACCCATAGCCCGCTTCCACAGCTAGTTAGTCGTTGGGGACGCACTTTAATGACTAGTCATTTAAAAGAACGTCCCGAATGACTATGTTGCAAAATACCGTACGCCAGCATCCAAAGATGTCGAAAAATGTCGACTTTGGATGCTGGCGTACGTCTTTGGGCTCGGTGGATAACTAGGCAATCATTGCATCGATCGTGATGAGCTCCCTGAGTCGCTCCGTGCGTGTCTGTCCATGGCGCTTTGCTTTTGCGTCAAACGCATCAAGAACCGACTCACCCACACGTGCCGATAAAACAACGCTTGGCTCATCAGAGATCGGCGGTCTTCCCAGCTTGATGGTGCGACCCTTCGGCCACTCATCTTTTTCGTATGCCTCCGCGGCTTTCTCCAACTCTCCGGGGGCAAACCCCATCATCTTTTC
This sequence comes from uncultured Collinsella sp., assembly GCA_937925735.1. Lineage (GTDB taxonomy): Bacteria > Actinomycetota > Coriobacteriia > Coriobacteriales > Coriobacteriaceae > Collinsella. The sequence goes on from CALAMK010000012.1 coordinate 38,445, forward strand.
GAGCTGCTTAGCGTCCATAGCGCCTCCTATCGATCGGCCCCGATTTCCCTGAGCACCTTGCGCGTAGGAGGGACAAGGGCGTGGTAAATGATGTAGCCATCTCGATTGGGGCAATATCGAGCGATGAGCTCCATGAGACGGCTTCTTCCATCAAGTCCAACGAGAACGTAATCGATGCCTCCGTTTTCAAGATCACGCCTGAACCATGCGAAAGCGGAGTTCCAGGCGCATGTAATATCCGTCTCCGTCAGCCCGTGTTTGAGGGCGTGGGGGTGGATTGCGATGAGCTCCATAAAGGCCTCTCTTTTTGTATACAGTTTTGTAGACAAAAATGCAAGCAGTTAATGTAGCTAAGCTGCCTGTTTTGACGGGCCCGTCTGATGTGAATTGGGCATCGAAGGCTTCGTGCCTTCTTCGGTTTTTAGCTCTACATTTGAACGACCATTGAACTCCCAGAGAGGAGCGTTTTCATAGATTATCGAGAGGAGCTTGGAGACCAGGGCGGCTTCTCTGCGCTCATAAAACTCTGGCCGTATGATGATCAATAAAAATGCGGTGTCTTCGATTATTTGCTGCTCTGTCGGTATGCCATTGAGACCAATGGAGCGCAAGAGCTTCGCCATGATGAAGTCGAACTCATCTTCTCTTGCATGTAGGCCAGCGGCGCTGAGCTTGGAATCTTGCAAAAGATACTGTTTGAGGTATTCAACTGGCCGCGTGTAATCAGCATAACCGCAGATGACATTTTCATAAACAAGCTTTTTGATCGAATGTTGTTTATGGCCAGCAAATATGGCGGCCCTTCTGCTGTAAACGCGCTGCTGGCGTAGCGTACGCATTTCGTCGGTGTACTCACTGTGGCGTTCGTATTTTCTATAGGAATATCCATAGTCACCGTGGTAGTAAGGGGTATCGTCGACGGCGTCATCAAGCTCGGGTGCTATGAGATATAGCCTTCCTCCCTCGGACAAGATGCAGGGATTATCGATTCGCCCTGATTCGTTTTTGATTCGCCAAATGGTCTCATTTACTTCAAACCTCGAGACTGGGTTGGGGGCACAGGAGTTGTAGAGCTCAATAAACTTATCAAGCGAGATAATTCCACAGGCATCGGTATAGGCTCGAGCAAAGCGCCAGATTTCTTGGTTTGATTCGACTTCGCGACACTTCCACGAATCCAAAACGTCTTGAGGGCTCTGATATCTGGCATGGAGGCCAACGCGCGACGCGCTCCAGTTATTGTCGGCGGCAACGTTCATTAGCTCTAGGCGCAGGTCGCTGTTGGCGATACGCGCGAGTGACTCGTAGTGGGCGAGGCTAAGCTCGGGACGAAAAGGGGTATTCTCGGGCACGGCGCGCGCAAGTTTGATGCACCGTGCGAGATAGGATGAACCTAAACGAGGGGCAAAATGCTGTCTAAGGTGACCTCCGATAGGGGAGAGCAATCCTTTGAGGTTGGAAATGGGGTATCCGGCAGTCTCTTGTTCGAGACGGCGCCCGATGAGCAATGCCCCCTCAAGCGAAGTCTTATGATCGATGCCCTTTTGATTGAGACTCTTGGCTTCAACGATTCCGCTGATATCTGAGCAGGCGCTCGAAACGATGTCGGACGTAAAGGTTGGTATCTTTTTTGCCATAGCGAAACACTCCTGTGTGACTCACGGAAACGAAATAGTCTGATTGTGAGTGCCGTTCTTTGATGGCGACGGCGAACAGGAGCGCAGCCTGTCTGAGATGGGCGAGTGCGGTAACCACCGATCTTGCTTACCGAACCCGCTCCAGCGTGTCATTGGGGACCTCCGCGGGAGCTCTCGACCAGTCTCATACCTTGAGGTGAGTATAACACAGAGAGCAAACATATGTTCTATAAAATTGAGAAACTGAATCCCTACCTACTTATTTAAGTGCGTCCCCAATGAGTATGCCGAACCCATGCAAAAGGCCGTATGCCAGCATCCAAAGATGTCGAAAAATGTCGACTTTGGATGCTGACGTACATGTTTGTGCCGTATGGGTTTGTGCGTTGGGGCGGGCCGACCGCAATGGCACACTAGAGCAGATTCTCCTGCACCCATGCGATGATGTCGCTCGACTCGTAGAGCGGCTTGCCGTCGATGAACAGGCAGGGAACCTGGCGTTTTCCGCCGACGGCGATGAGTGTCTGCTCGGCTTCGGAATCGGTCGAGATATTGCGTTCGGGAATGGTCACGCCGTTATCGGCAAGGAAACGCTTGACCTTTATGCAGTACGGGCAGCCGGTCATAACGAATAGCGTGAGCTCATGATTAGTAGCCATAGGTCTCCAATCGGTTGAGGTTTCGATTGAAATACCCAAAGCCGCCGTGGTCTATGCGCGGGCCAGTGACGACTCGATGGCCTGGACCAGAAACGCTGTGGCGCCGGTGCCGCACGGCTTGTCATAGTAGTCAACAAAGCGCTGGTCGGCAAGATAGCCGTGGGCGAGTCCCAGGTACGCCTCGTCTTGGGGTTCGCGCCCCCAGTTGAGACCAATCCAACGACGATGCATCGCGACGAGCTTGCGAGCCTCGCTTCCATCCGCATCGCCGTCGCCCATGGCAATCGAGAGCTGACCCAGAATAGCGTGTTCAAGTTCCTTCATGTCGTTCCATGTCTGAGGATCCATGTCCAGCAGCGCTTCGTTTGCCGCATCGATAGCCTCATCGCCATAGCGCGCCCGCGCCTCGGCACCGTAGCGCTCCTCGTTTTCTTGCACGGCGCGCCAGCGCTCCAGTTGCGGCAGGACGGCGCCCATGAGCGAGACGGCTTCGTCGAGCGACATGCCGGTGTTTTGTGCCAGCCGCGGGGCACAGTCCTCGATCATCGCCTCCATGGTGGTCTCGTAGGTGTACTGGCCGTGGTCGTAGCACCACTTGCAGTAATGATCGGTCGCGGCGCCCGCAGCATCGGTACCGCAGTCGTCGGGCGTGAGTATCATGCCGCAGCTCTGGCAATAGTGCTCGGGCATTTCGAGCAGGTGAGACAGGGGCTCGTCGGTTACGGCGGCGATGAGCTTCATCATGTCGATGCCCGGTGTGACCTCGCCGCGTTCCCAACGGCTGACGGCTTGGCGTGTGACGAAGAGCTTGGCGGCGAGCTGCTCCTGGGTAAGGTGATGGGCGCGACGGACAGCGATGAGCTTTTCTGCAAAGGCCATGGCGGCTCCTTTCTGCTGGTTGATGGCTTAAGCATACGCGGCAGCAGGTGCCCTTCCAAGCAACCGTTGGTTGCACGACGGGGAACCGCGGCGAAGAATTGCGCGCAACGCCCCACACCTCCATGCCGTACAATGACCGGCATGGAACCTATTGCACACATACATACCGATCTGCCGCAGAAGTTTGGCATTCCGCGCAACAGCTTTTTGGCGCCCCATCTGCAGGGACGCATTGTCTTTGAGCCGGAATTTGCCTCCAACGCAGCGGTCGAGGGTCTGGACTCCTTCTCTCACCTATGGCTGCTGTGGCGCTTCGAAAACGGAACGCCCGGCGGCACGGCTAAGGACATAGCTGCCGATGCCAAGACGCAGGACAGGTCCGGCACCAACGCAAAATGGTCGAAAACCGTGCGCCCGCCGCGGTTGGGTGGAGCCAAGCGCGTGGGCGTGTTTGCCACACGCAGTCCATTTCGCCCTAATCCCATCGGGCTCACCTGCGTCAAGCTCGATCGCGTCGAGCTCACCGACGATGGTCCCATCATTCATGTGCTGGGGACCGACCTGCGCGACGGCACGCCCATCTACGACATTAAGCCCTACATTCCGTTTGCGGACTGCCACCCGGATGCGACAGGCGGCTGGATTGAGGATGCTCCGTGGCAAGAGCTCGACGTCGAGTTCCCGCAAGCACTGCAAGACAAAGTCCCAAGCGCAAAGCTCCCTGGCTTGGTCGAGGTCCTGCGCCAAGATCCGCGCCGTGCGGGCAGCAAGCACGAGCCGAACCGCGTTTACCATTTGGCTTACGCCGGGCTCGACATATCGTTTACGGTCGACGGAGCCGGGTTGACGGTAACCGCCATCAACGACGCTCAAGACTAATCTGCCATCCGCCCGTATCCGTCAAAATCAACAGCAAACCCCATGCCAAAACCGCCCACGCTGGTGGACAATAACGCCTACCAAAACAATCAACTTTGCACGGGAGTTCAGCATGAAATACGACTTTAGCTCGCTTATCGACCGCCACGGCATGGACTCCATCGCCGTTGACTCCTGGGGCGAGATCCCCGGCATGGCTCCGAACGCACCCGACGAGGGCTTCGACCGCATTCCCATGTGGGTGGCGGATATGAACTTTGCCACGGTGCCCACGGTCCAGGAACACATCATCCAGCGTGCCCAGCACCCTATGTTTGGCTACTTTAATCCGCGTGCCGAGTACTTCGACCGCATCATCGAATGGCAGAGTCGCCGCAATGACGTCGAGGGCCTGCTTCCCGAGCACATCGGCTATGAAAACGGCGTGCTTGGCGGCGTCGTATCGACGCTGCGCGCCTATGTGCAGCCCGGTGATGCGGTGCTGGTCCATAGTCCCACCTACATCGGTTTTACCAAGTCCATCGAGGCCGCGGGCTACCGTATTGTCCACAGCCCGCTTAAGCTCGACGAACAGGGCGTGTGGCGTATGGACTTTGAGGACATGGAGCACAAGCTCGCGCAAAACCATATCCATGCTGCGGTTTTCTGCTCGCCGCATAATCCCTGCGGCCGCGTGTGGGAGCGCGACGAGATTGAACGTGCCATGGACATCTATCGCCAGCACGATTGCGTGGTGATCTCGGACGAGATTTGGTCTGACATCATCCGTCCCGGGCACAAGCACGTTCCGACGCAGTCGGTGAGCGAGGACGCCCGCATGCGCACGGTGGCTCTTTATGCACCCAGCAAGACCTTTAACCTCGCGGGCCTGGTTGGCAGCTACCACATCATCTACAACGAGACGCTGCGCGACCGCGTGTGCGCCGTGTCCAACAAGACCCACTACAACGAGATGAATGTCCTCTCCATGCATGCGCTCATTGGCGCCTACCAGCCGCAGGGCTACGAGTGGGTGGACGAGCTCAACGAGGTCATCAAGGGCAACGTCGATTACTTCTGCGATTACGTGGACGAGCATTTTGAGGGTGTGACCTATGCGCGTCCGCAGGGCACGTACATGGTGTTCCTGGACTGCACGGAGTGGTGCCGCGCACACGGTCGCGACATTCAGTGGCTGCTCGACGAGGGTGCGCGCGTGGGCGTGGGCTACCAGGACGGCCGTCCGTTCCATGGACCCTGCCACATTCGTGTGAACCTGGCGCTGCCGCTTCCGCGCGTACAGGAGGCGTGCGACCGCCTGGATCGTTACGTTTTTAATGCACAGTAAACGTTCACTTGGTTGGGACATGGCCATATTGCTATATGCGAGGCTCTGCTTTCAGAACCTTACTTTTCTTTAATCTGCTTGCCGCAGAGATGCTCAATCGTAATTTCGTACAGCTGAACGCCCTTGATGTCCTTGGCGATTTCTTCCTCGACCTCTTCGGCGGTGGGGTAGTACTTGAGCGCGAGCTCGCGGACCTTGTCCTCGATAAATGCGGGGGTGTCATTCGCTAGGCGGCAACGGCCAAAGACAACAGTGCTCTGCACGTAGGGCGCCCAATCGTCGTCCTTGTACCAGTCGTTGCCGTAGACGGTAAAACAGACCTTGTCGTCACGCTTGAGAGCGTCGACTTTGTGGCCCGCCTTGGCGCCGTGGAAGTAAATCTTGTCGTGCTCAGCGTCAAAGAAGTAGTTGACGGGAATGGCGTACGGGTAGCCATCGTCGCCGTTGACGGCAAAGACACCGCGCTTGCAGGTGGTGAGCAGCTCGCGCGCCGCCTCGTCGGTGATGGCACGTTTCTTTCTGCGCAGGGGCCTAAACATCACGGAATTCCTTTCCAATCGGGCAGGGTTCTTGGGGAGAGGCGATAGCGAACTGGGGCCGTGCTGCTTGATGCGGGCGAGAATGTTTTTGAGCTTTTCAAAATCGAGCGGCTTGGGCAGATGGGCATTCATGCCGGCGTCACGTGCGGCTTTGGCGTCCTCGGCAAAAGCGTTGGCGGTGAGCGCGATGATGGGGATGTCGACGGCGTCAGACTTGCCGCTCAGGCGAATCACACGCGTCGCCTCGTAGCCGTCCATACCCGGCATCATGATGTCCATGAGGATGGCGTCGAAGCTGCCAGCGGGATGCGACAGGTACAGGTCGACAACGTCGTTGCCGTTGGCCGCGCGGGTTACCGCGACGTCCTCGGATTCCAGCAGCGTCTGGGCAATTTCGGCATTCAGGTTGTTGTCTTCGGCGAGCAGGACGCTCATGCCGGCGAGTGAGCAGTTGGGCACCTTCTCGGTCGGCTTCGCGTGAGCCTGGGGATTCTTGTCGATATCAAGCGGAATCTGGACATTGAACGTGCTGCCCACGCCGAGCTCGCTCGAGATCTCGATCGTGCCGCCCATCATGTTGATAAGCGATTTGACGATGGGCATGCCCATGCCGGTTCCCTGGAATTTGCTGCGAGCGTCGTTGCCCTCTTGGGCGAACGGCTCGTAGATATGCTTCAAAAACTCGGGCGTCATGCCAATGCCGGTGTCTTCGATGGTGAAGCAAAAGAGCGCGCGTGCGTCGTTGAGCGGTTTGACGTTGGACGAGAAGGTGACGGTGCCGCCGTGCTTATTGTATTTGATGCTGTTGTCGAGCAGGTTGATGATGATTCGCCGGATGTGGGTGGGGCTGCCGATCATGCTCTGGTCGACGGCATAGGGCTCGCTGGTATTGAGCAGCGTAATGCCGCGGTCCGATGCGCGGAGCTTGCACAGCACGAGTGCATTGTCACAAAGCTCTTCAAGGTTGAACGCCACATGCTCGAGCGTTATCTTGCGATCCTCGATTTTGCCCATCTCGAGGATGTCGTTAATGAGCGAGAGCAGGTGGTTGGCAGCGACGCGTGCTTTGGCGCGGCTTTCGCGGGCGACCTTTATATCGCCCTCTTTCAATTCCTCAATCTCAATAAGGCCCAAGATGCCGTTGAGCGGTGTGCGGATGTCGTGGCTCATACGCGTGAGGAACGCGGTCTTGGCGGCGTTGGCGGCGTCGGCTTTCTGCCGCTCTTTCCGCGCGCGTTGAAGCGACCAGACAAGGATAACGATGCCGGTCAGCAAAATGCAGATGATAACGGTGGCAATGGCGGTGCGGTTGCGATAGAGGAATCGAAGTGTATCGGATTCTTGAGCCGAATACGATGTGGGGGAATAACTGTTCGCGGAGAGCGATTCGCGGGCATTGACGATGCCCTTATTAATGATTCCTAAGAGCTGGGGATTGCCGCGCGAGATCAAGCACGATAGTTCTGCTGTGTTGGTGAGTTCCTGCGTTTTGAAATCCTCGATGTCGTAGGTGTCGCGGATGGTTTCCAGGCGCGTACTGGGGACGATGATGCAACTGGCCTCTCCTTTATTGAGGGCTTTGAGCATCTCGCTACCGCTTGGGTACTCGGTTACCGTCGCGTCGGGGAACAGGCTCTCGAGCTCAAAGCGGTTGACGATAGCGCTCTTTGTGCAAGCGAGGTTTTTGAGGTCCTTGCTCAGGTCGTTGCTGCTGTGGATGGCGGTCAGGGAGACCGTTCCCATCGAGTTTGACTGGATGACCCCTATTTGTTCGGCGAGCCAGTAGTCACGAAAGAATGGTAGGGCGACATCGATGGTGCCTTCTGAAAGGGCTTTGATCATTTGTTTGGTGTCTGCGAGGGGGACTGTTTTAACGTTAATGCCAAACTTGTCGTGCAACGTCGTCGCGAGCGAGGCAAGCGACCCCTCCATTTCGCCGTCGTCATTTTGCGTGCAGTAGGGGAGCTGGTTTGTAAGATAGCCGAGCGTGATGGTGTTGTCGTTTGCTTTGAGCCAAGCGGTCTCGGCACCGGCGAGCGACGATGACCCGCTGTTTTGGGCTGAGTAATTCGCCTTGACTTCGTCGTTATAGCGGGGATTGACGCGGGCAATTGCCGCCATGGCGGCATTAATGTCGTTCATCAAGTCGGGACGGCTTTTGGGGACGGCGAAATAGTAGTCACTTGACCCAACGTAGAACATGGGGGAGGCGCTGGGCGACGAGATGGTGTCGTTCATGATGATAGCGTCGACCTCGTCGTTTGCCAGCGCGTCAAAGAGGTCGCCGGCACCAGGCATTTCTTTATAGGTGCAGGTGATGCCCTCACTGGCAAGCCACTGCTGGCCGACGATCGTTTGCATGACGCCGGGGTTGCAGCCGATGGTAAGGCCCTGGAGTGCCTGAGGGTCGCCCTCGGAAAGATCGTCGCGATCGGGCTTGGCGTAGATGTAGTATCGCTCGGTGCCCTCGGGGTTCGAGGAGTAGAGCAGCTTTTGCGCGCGCTCCTCGGAGTACGAGATGTTGGGCATGAGGTCGATTTCGCCTGCGTCGAGCATGTCCATGAGCTCGGTGAACGTGCCGCTGACGTATTCGTATTTCCAGCCCGGCGTGTAGTACGAGAGGGTCTGCAGATACTCGTAGCCCCATCCCGAGAGGCGCTCGCCGGGGGTGCCATCCTGGAACCCCTCGTTGTTGACAAGCCAACCGACGCGAACCGTTTTGACCTGCTGGTCGGTATCGGCGGCAAAGGCCGGTGCGGGCATGACGGCGCTCAGCACGGTAAGTGCGGTGAGCACGATGGCGAGGGCGCGATATATAGTTGAACGAAGGACGGCGGCAGCTCTCACGGGCAATCCTAACGAATCGAGATAACACCACGTAAGGATACCAGCTCAGGTGCCCCGTTGACCGCTTGGCAGATGGGGACGTTCCTTTTCTGTCGGCAGTTGGGGACAGTCCCTTTCTGCCGGCACAAAAGGAACGTCCCTAACTGCCGGATGTGGGACAATACCGAGCGAATGTGATTGATTGTTCGCGGAAGGGGTCGCGATGAAAAAGCTCAGGACGCTTGCCGATGTGTTGCATCAGGCCGGGTTCGCCCACATAACGGGCGTGTTTCTTGTCTTTTTCCTGCTCTGCTCAACGGCTGTCTGGCTGTCCGAGCCCACGACCCTTACGTTTGGCGACGGCCTTTGGTTTAGCTTTGAGACCGTCTCGACGATCGGTTTTGGCGATATCCCGGCAGAAACGCCGGTCGCCCGCGCTATCACCGTCATCTTGAGCGTCATCAGCATCTTCTACATCGCTATGCTCACGGGCGTGGCGGTGAACTACTGCAATACGCTCATCAAGATGCGCCAAAAGGACACCATGGCGCGCTTCATGGACGATCTTGAGCATTTGGAAGAGCTCGACCGCGATGAACTCGCCGATTTGTCGCGCCGTGTGCGCGAGTATCGCCGGCGCCAACGTTAGAACGGGCGTCGCGCGTCACGACGAGGGGGACTGAATATTGAATATCACGGTATACCTGGGCGCCAGCGTCGGTAACGACCCGGCGTTTCTGCCTGCAGTGCGAGAGCTCGGTACGTGGATTGGCGCCAACGGCCACGCACTGGTATACGGCGGGTCCAAGTCGGGCCTGATGGGTGCGCTCGCCGATAGCGTGCTCGATGCCGGCGGCCACGTGACGGGCGTTGAGCCGAGCTTTTTTATCGAGGCGGAGTTCCAACACGACGGCATCGATGACCTCATCGTGACGAGCGACATGGCCGAGCGCAAGGCGAAGATGATCGAACTCGGTGATGCGTTCGTCGCCTTCCCGGGTGGCACGGGCACGCTCGAGGAGATTGCCGAGGTCATGTCCGCCGTGTCGTTGGGGCACTTGAGCGCACCGTGCATCCTGTACAACCTGGATGCGTACTACAACGACCTGGAGGCCTTGCTCGAGCATATGATCGAAAAGGGATTATCGAGTCCGCGTCGCCAGCAGGGCATTTTCTTTGCCGAAGATTTGCACGAGATTGCCTCGATCATCAATGGCTAAGTACTAGATTAGGCGCGCGTTGCGCCCAACGGCGCCGTTTGGGGTGCAGATGGTTGGCTCGTGTGGGCAACGCTCGCTCTACAATAAAACATACCTTTGTCGACTCTGACCACGGGAGGGCCCGATGGATAAGCTTGCAAAACCTAAAAACCGCGCGCTGTTTTTGGTCAGCGTGGCTGTGACCGGCGCATTCGCGGGTGCCGCCGTCTGGCTGTTCTTCTTTGCGATGGAGCACGGTATCGACTATCTGTGGACCGAGATCCCCCACATGCTGGGCGTCGCTTCGCCCGACCTCGCGAGCGGCCCGTTCGGCTTTTTGCCGTACCCGTTTTTTGTCTGCCTGCTGGGCGGTCTGCTGATCGGTCTGTACGAAAAGCTTACAGGCACCAAGACCGACGACCTCAACCAGGTGATGGCTAAGGTTAAGCAAGACGGGCACTACCCGTACGACAACCTGGGCAAGCTTTCGCTCGCGGCATTGCTGCCGCTGCTGTTTGGCGGAAGTATTGGACCGGAGGCCGGCCTGACCGGCGTTGTCGCGGGTCTGTGCAGCTGGGTCGGCGACCGCATGTGTCGCTTTGGCGCCGAGTTTAGGGAGCTCACGCTGCTGGGTACCCAGGCTGCCCTGACGGCGCTCTTTACCGCGCCCGTCTTTGGCTTTGTTGCCCCGCTCGCCGGCAGCGCCGATGGCGAGGACTCCGCGTCTGACGAGATCACCATCAAGCTGCCCAAGGCACAGAAGACCGTGGTCTACGGCATCGCGATTGCCGGCGGCCTGGGCACCTATCTGCTGCTCGGCCAGCTCATGGGCGGCGGCATGGGCATGCCCAGGTTCGAGGCTGCCGAGGTGGGTAACCTCGAGCTCGCATGGCTCATTCCCCTGTCGCTGATCGGCACGGTCTGCGGCTGGCTGTACTTTGTCTCTGAGCACGCGAGCGAAGCGTTTGCCCATGCCATAGGGGAGCGCCCCGTCGTCAAGGCCATGCTAGCCGGTCTGGCGCTCGCCATCTGTGGCACGGTCCTGCCCTATACTATGTTTGCCGGCGAGACCCAGGCCGACGTGCTCATGGAAACCTATCTGACTATTCCCGCTGGCGTGCTTATCGCGACCGGTCTTGTCAAGGCCATGCTGACCCCCGCCCTCATCAACCTTGGTTGGCGCGGCGGCCACTTCTTCCCGGTTATCTTCTCGGGCGTAAGCCTGGGCTATGGCCTGGCCATCCTCACCGGCGCAGATCCGGTCTTTTGCGTCGCCGTCTGCACGGCATCGACGATGGGCGCCGTTATGCGTCAGCCGGTCATGGTCGTGGGCCTGCTGCTCATGTGTTTCCCGCTCAAGGGGATTGTCTGCATGATCATCGCCGCAGCCATCGCCGCTGGCATTCCACTGCCCAAGCCGCTGCGCAAGTAGCACGGCAGCGCGCGGTCAGTACAAACATCTCAAGTCCGGTGCGGGCGCTGTGTCACGGATTTGCGGGTGGACTGGATTTCGTTCGGTATCGGCGCTACTTCCAAATTGCAAGCGCGGCGGTGCCCAGTACGATGAGGACGAGACCGATGGCGCTGCGGCGGGAGAGTTTTTCGTTGAATGCCAGGCGCGCAAATAGCACCGATACGACAATCGATAGTTTGTCGATCTGCACCACGACACTCACCTGGCCTGCAGCGATGGCATAGTAATAGAGCAGCCACGATGCTCCAGTCGCGATGCCCGATGTTGCGAGAAATGTGAGTTCGCGCCGGTCAACGTGCGCGACCTGCTCCAGTTTTCCCTTGGCTGCCACGATTGCCCATGCCATAACCAGTACCACGCAGGTGCGGATTGCCGTGGCCAGGTTTGACTCGACGCCTTCGATGCCGATCTTGGCGAGGACGGAGGTGAGTGCCGCGAACACGGCGGCGCCGAAGGCGTAAGCGAGCCAGGTTTGGTCTTGCTGCTGCTCGGGTTTGGCGGACTGCTTCTTCTCGATCATTAAAAACGTGCCGAGGGTGATGACAGCGGTTCCCACGAGCTTAACCGCAAGGTTGCTCGTCTCGTCAAAAAGCGCGATGGCGACCAGCGCGGCGAGCACGGTGCTCATCTTGTCGACCGGTACGACCTTATTGACATTTCCGATGCTCAACGCCTTAAAGTAACAGATCCACGAAGCACCGGTAGCGAGTCCCGAGAGGACGAGAAAGAGCCAGGATCTGGGTTCGATGCTGCCAATGGTTCCAATGGATCCAGAAATGCCCGCCATTGCCCAGGCGAAAACGAGCACCACGCAGGTGCGAATGGCCGTCGCGACATCGGAGTCGGTCTGCTTGATGCCGCATTTGGCCAAGATGGATGTGATGCCGGCAAAGAATGCTGACGCAAATGCTGCGACAACCCACGACACGGGTGCGGTGCCTCCTTGGATAATGGGTTTATCCTGCGAGTTTTATGGACATGAGGATACCGCCCCTCCATGAAGGTTTGATATGGCCGCGGCGAGACGGGGGTTATGTTCCGGGGAGCCATTTGGTGAAGGCTCGAATTGTCGATATGCTGTCGACTTCTCTTTGGTTTCCAAGATCTAAACGGCATGCTTCGAAGGGCGGCGGCGTTGTTGTTGCTTCGTCTTATCTAGTAAATGAGGTGGCGTGCAGCCCAAGCCCTTTGGCTGTCGATTACAGGTCGCGTGCCCGATAGACCTTGGTGCTGACGGTACAGCTGACTGCACATAGCGCGAGGGCCAGTACGGCAATTCCTGCGCACAGGCAGCCAAGAACGGCAGGATCGGGATTCGCTCCGGCAATCGACATGAGCCAGTTGCTGATGGGGTTGGAGGAGCTCAGCGTGGCCATGGTGCCGCAACCAAGCAGGGCAAACAGGCCAACGGATAGGCGCAGCGCCTCCATGTGACCAAATCGAAAGAACAGCGGCTGCGCCAAAAACACCATCATGAGGGAGATGAGCATCGATGCTGCCGAGGCGATTGCGATTTCAAAGACCGTCTGTCCCGTCGAAGGAATGCCCGCGCTGTTGAAGAGCGGGATGGAGGCGATGCTCAAAAGCGTAGCTGCACATGCCATGACGGCGGAGAAGACAATAACGCTCAGGTAGCGTGCGCGGATGATGTCTTTGCGCGAGAAGGGCAGCGTTGCCCGGTAGCGCTCCCAACCGTTTTGATTGTCGAAACCGGCCAGTGAGTTCATGACTATGATGGGCGACATGGCACTGACGGCGCAGGCGCCGGCGCTCATACCGGAATCGCCATCCGACGCGTTGACGAGCGTCAGCACAACGAAGATGAACAAGCCGACGCCCGCAATGCTCGGGATGAGCGTGCGAACGATGGCGAGTTCGGACATAAAGGCGCGTTTCATTTCGAAGCCCCTTTCAGTATGAGGCGCAGATAGTCATCAATGGTTGCCCGATCGCAGGGAATCTCGGGAAAGGCCTCGAGCGTTTCGCGACGGTTGGGTACGAGTACGTCCACGCTGTAGGCGTGACGGGCGGCACGGGCGCCTTCGACGCAAGCCATAAGCTCGGCAGCCTGCGATTGGGTGCAGTGGGCGATGCCGGCGCGGTCGGTAATGTCCTCGCGCGGCAGGTCAAAAATAATCGAGCCATTATCGATGCAGATGACGCGATCAGCGGTGCGATCGAGGTCGGACGTAATGTGACTCGAGAGCAGCACGCTGCGCTGACCGTCGGAAACAAAGGCAAGCAGCTCATCAAGCAGTTCCTCGCGTGCCATGGGATCGAGGCCCGCGGTGGCTTCGTCCAAAACGAGCAGCTTGGCCTTGTGGCTGAGCGCACAGGCAAGCTGAAGTTTCATGCCCATGCCGCGGGAGAGGTCCTTGACCTTTGTCTTGGGATCGAGGCCAAATCGGTTGATGAATCCGGCGAACGTTTCGCGGTCCCACGTGGGGTACGCTGGGCCTACGAGCGACTCGATCTGGCCCACCTTGAGCGTGGAGGGGAAGGGGCACGTGTCCAGGACAAGACCGACGCGGGAGCGTAGATGGCGTTGCGACTCATCGGGCGCGTCGGCGCCACAGCGCTGCCCAAACAGGTGCACTTCGCCGGCATCGAGCTTTATAAGCCCGAGAGCAGCTCGAATCGTCGTTGTTTTGCCAGCACCGTTGGCACCAACAAAGCCGATGATCTGGCCAGGCTCCACGGCAAGCGTGACGTCGCGCAGCGAAAAGCGGTCGCTTACAGCGTGTGAGATGCCTTTGAGTTCAAGCAAGTTTTGCATGGTATAGCCTTTCTTGCAGATGGCTACTGCATGGTTTCGGGGGCTACCAGGTCGAGCATCTCGTGCAGTTTGTCGCGCGTGACGCCCAGGGTTTCGGCTTGGCTCGCCGCTTTCGCAAGCAGCTCTTCGATATGGCAGAGCTGGTTTTCGCGCAAGAGTTCTTGGTTGCCCTCGGCGACAAAGCAGCCCTTGCCCTGCACGGTGCAGATAAAACCGAGTTGCTCCAGGTCGGCGTAGGCGCGCTTGGTGGTGATGACGCTCACGCCCAGGTCGCTCGCGAGCGCACGGATGCTGGGGAGTTTGGCTCCCGCAGCGAGCGTGCCCGAAAGGATCCGAGCTTTGACCTGCGAGGCTATTTGCTCGTAGATGGGCTTATCGCTCGAATTGGATAGGATGATGTCCACAGCGGCTCCTTAGCTGTTGGGCTACACGTGTATATAACCGGTAAGCACAGTATATATACACTATGCACAGTTATGCAAGAGCTAAATGTGGAATAGCCCATCGACGCCGCGCTTGCTCCAAAACAATCTCAATCTGTAACATCTGGGTCCGTTTTTGGTCGCCAGCTGTTACAGATTGAGATGTTATTTTCCCGCCTGCCTATTTGTCTCAATCTGTAACAGTAAGAGTCGATTTGCGCGGCTAGATGTTACAGAACGAGACATTGGCTGCCTGCCTTTCCGTTTATCTCGATTTGTAACAGCTAGACCCAATTTGGGCGGTCAGGTGTTACAGATTGAGATTGTGCCGGCGGACAAGTTCGTTTGTCTCAATCTGTAACATCTGGGTCCGTTTTGAGTCGCCTGCTGTTACAGATTGAGACAGTCTGCTGCAGAATACTTTCGATAACTAGCCGTTCACGTTCTGACTGATGAATTTGTCCTGATAGGCGCCCTAGAGCGGGGTTTCGCGGCTACAATAGTGCGGTTACAACGACGTAATGCACTCAATGCAAGAAAGGATCCGCA
Source organism: uncultured Collinsella sp. (assembly GCA_937925735.1). GTDB lineage: Bacteria > Actinomycetota > Coriobacteriia > Coriobacteriales > Coriobacteriaceae > Collinsella. Next base: position 53,611 of record CALAMK010000012.1, read on the forward strand.
TGGCAAGCCTGTCGGATGAAATCTCGTCGCGCCGCACATTCGCGATCATCAGCCACCCGGACGCCGGTAAGACCACGCTTACCGAGAAGCTGCTGCTCTATACCGGCAGCATCCAGACCGCCGGCTCGGTCAAGGGCAAGAGCTCGGCCAAGCATGCCGTCTCGGACTGGATGGACATCGAGAAGGAGCGCGGTATTTCCGTTACCTCCTCGGTGCTGCAGTTCACCTATAACGGCGCCTGCGTCAACATCCTCGATACCCCCGGCCACCAGGACTTTTCGGAGGATACCTACCGTACCCTTATGGCCGCCGACGCCGCGGTCATGGTCATCGACGGCGCCAAGGGCGTCGAGGCGCAGACCAAAAAGCTCTTTAAGGTCTGTACGCTGCGCCATATTCCCATCTTTACCTTTGTGAACAAGCTCGACCACGAGGCTCGCGACCCCTTTGAGCTCATGGAAGAGATCGAGAACGTCCTGGGTATCAATACGTATCCCATGAACTGGCCGATCGGTAGCGGCCGCAACTTCCGCGGCGTGTTCGATCGCCGGACCCGTCGCGTCATTGCCTTTGAGGGCGACGGCCACGCCAACGCCACCAAGAAGGTCGCCGAGGTCGAGGCCGAACTGGGCGATCCTTCCATGGACGAGCTTATTGGCGAGGAGAACCATAAGAACCTGATGGACGACATCGAGCTGCTCGATGGTGCCGGCGATGAGCTCGACTTGGATGCCGTTGCCTGCGGCAAGCTGAGCCCGGCGTTCTTTGGCTCGGCGCTCACCAACTTTGGCGTGGAGCCCTTCCTCAAGGAGTTCCTGCGTCTGGCCCCGACGCCGCGCGCCTATACCGATACGCTCACCAGCGAACCGGTCGATCCCTGCCGCGACGACTTTAGCGGCTTTGTGTTTAAGATCCAGGCCAACATGGACAAGAACCACCGTGACCGCATCGCCTTTGTGCGTATTTGCTCGGGCAAGTTCGAGCGCGGTATGGACGCCTTCCACGTGCAGGGCAACCGCAAGCTCAAGCTTGCCACGGGCACGTCGATGATGGCCGATGATCGCGCCATCGTGGACGAGGCGTATGCGGGCGATATCGTGGGCCTGTTCGACCCGGGTATCTTTAGCATCGGCGACACTGTGTGCTCCGGCAAGCGCCACGTGCAGTATCCGCAGATTCCGACGTTTGCCCCCGAGATGTTCGCTCGCATTACGCAGGTCGACACGCTCAAGCGCAAGCAGTTTGTCAAGGGCATGGAGGAGCTTGCCCAGGAGGGCGCCATCCAGATCTTCCGCGAGCTGGGTGCCGGCATGGAGAGCGTCATTGTGGGCGTGGTCGGCGTGCTGCAGTTTGAGGTGCTCGAGCGCCGTCTCAAGGCCGAGTACCGTGTTGAGGTTCGTCGCCAGCCGCTGCCCTATACGGACATCCGCTGGATCCAGAACGACCCCGACACCATCGATATCCCGGGCCTTTCGCTCACGCGCGACACGCTGCGCGTCGAGGACATGCGCGGCGGCAAGCTGCTGCTGTTCACGAGCCCTTGGAACGTGGATTGGGCAACCGACCACAACCCCGACCTTATCCTGTCGGAGTTTGGCAACGTAGCGTTTTAGTGTGCCGGCGCGGTGACCCTGCGGGGCCGCCGCGCCATTTACTTGCCTGATGCCGTGTGAGCGGCTATCATACCCACCGTCGTCTCAAGACCGGGGCGTCCGAGCAGTTCGGGTCCGATATCCTGCTCGTTAAACCTAAAACCAAAGGAGTACATAATGATCAAGAAGGTCATGGAGGACTACAAGGTCCTGTTGCGGAGCATTCCCGCGGCAACGGTTTCGCTGTTTTTCGTGAGCGTCATCATGATGAACCTGCTGGCCAACAAAGAGCTCATCAGCCTGCCGTATCTGGCACTCGATTGCGGCTTTGTGGTGAGCTGGGTTTCGTTTTTGTGCCAGGACATGATCTGCAAACGCTTTGGCGCCAAGGCATCCATCAAAATCTCTATCCTCGCGCTGCTGGTTAACCTGGCCGTGAGTCTGTGCTTTTGGGCATGCTCGCTCACGCCCGGCATGTGGGGTGCTTACTACGACACGGGCATGATCGAGGTCAACACTGCCCTTAACGCCACTATCGGCGGCACCTGGTACGTGGTGCTGGGCTCTTCGCTGGCAATGCTCGTTTCTGCCGTGGTTAACTCCACGCTCAACCAGTCGCTCGGCCGCATGCTCAAAAAGAATAACTTTGCGAGCTTCGCCTTCCGTTCCTATGTGTCCACGGGCGTTGGCCAGTTTATCGACAACCTGGTCTTTGCCATTGTGGTAAGCCACACGTTCTTTGGTTGGACCTGGGTACAGGTCCTTATGTGCTCGCTGACCGGCGCTGTTGCCGAGCTACTGTGCGAGGTCTTCCTGAGCCCCGTAGGCTACAAGGTCGTGCGCGGCTGGGAGCGTGAGAATGTAGGCTCCGAGTACCTCGAGCGCCACGCAACCGCCTAAGGAGCAAGTATGCGGGTTTTGATCACGGGCGCTTCGGGTGGTATCGGAGCCGCGTGCGTGCAGCGCTTTTTGGACGAGGGCCACGAGGTCGTGGGCTTTGATCTGCTGCCGGCGGCGATCGAACACGAGCGCTACCGCCATCTGATCGTTGATGTCCGCGAGCCGGACTCGTTTCCAAGCGACCTTGAACCCCAGGTAATCGTGAATGTTGCCGGTACGCAGGATTCGGCCGACGACATCGCCGCCAACCTGTGTGGCACCATCAACGTGACCGAGCGCTACGCCTTTGTGGGGGAGGGGCTTGCCGCCAAGCCGGCGCCGGCTATTAAATCCGTGGTCAATGTGGGGTCGGCGAGCGGGCATACGGGATCGGAGTTTCCCGCCTATGCTGCCAGCAAGGGCGGCATTATCGCCTACACCAAGAACCTTGCAAACCGGCTGGCACCGCAGGCCATCGCCAACAGTGTGGACCCGGGCGGCGTTATCACGCCGCTCAACCGTTGCGTGATGGAAGACGAACACCTGTGGAATCAGATTATGGAGCTCACACCGCTTAAGCGCTGGGCCACCGCCCAAGAGATCGCCGAGTGGATCTACTTTGTGGGCGTGACCAACCGGTTTATGACCGGGCAGAGCCTGCTGATCGATGGCGGCGAGGCCGGCCGCACGCGATTTATTTGGCCCGAGTAGGAAACGCGCCCGATGGAAAGCCGTCGGGCGCGTTTTTGATGTATCGATTTTTAGCCGAGGCAAGTCCAGTTGACGGGGGTCGAGCCGTGCTGTTCGAGTAGCCGATTGGCTGCCGAGAAGGGGCGCGACCCCATAAAGGCGGGGAGTTCTGCCGTGGCACGGTTGGCCGAAAGCGGCGAGGGATGCGTAGAGGCCAGGCAGAACTTGTCGGTTGCCTTGTCCGCGCCAGTCGCGACGAGCTTGCCTTCGACCATCTGTTGGGCAAAGCGACCCCATGCCAAAAAGACTACCGGCTGGGGCAGCTGGCAGCAGTGTTCGATAACGTAGTCGGTCAGGGTGCTCCAGCCCAGTTTGGCGTGCGAGTTGGCGGCATGCTCGCGCACGGTGAGCGTAGTGTTGAGGAGCAGGACGCCCTGTTGTGCCCATGGGGTTAGGTCTCCCGTGGCGGGAATGGGGCAGCCCAGATCGGCTTTGAGCTCCTTATAGATGTTGCGCAGGCTCGGCGGCAACTTGGTTTGCGTCGCGGGGACCGAGAACGACAGCCCCATTGCCTGGTTGGGTCCGTGATAGGGGTCTTGACCCAAGATGACAACCTTGACCTGGTCGGCCGGCGTGTAGGCGAGGGCATTGAGGATGTCGTCTTGTGCCGGGTAGATGGTTTGCTCGGCACGCAAAAGGGCGATGCGCTCGAGCAGCTGGTTCGTAGTGTCACGTACCGGCTGCGGCGCATCGCCCAACCAAGTTGCTATGTTGCGATCGCGAGTTGCGGTGTCCATGGGGCTCCTTTATGGCAGATGCTCTGTTGGCATCTATTGTAAAGGCGCACCGGTTGCCTTTATGCCGCGGCTGTATGAAGAGTGGGGTCTACGAGACGTGCTCGGGCGCTCCTGCCATGCGAGCCTGTCCATGTGCGCGGAGGCGCGGAAGCTCGACGGTTGCCACCATGACGCCGGTGAGGATAAGGGCGGCGCCAAAGAAGGCGATGGGGCTCAGGACCTCGCCGACCAGGAAGAACGAAAAGACGGCGGAGCAGACCGGTTCGAGCGAGAAAGCGAAGCCGGTGGTCTCGGCAGGCACGTGGGGCTGCACGAGCGTCTGGGTGATAAAGCCATAGGCAGAGCAGATGAGTGCGAGCGCGACGACAACGACGATCTCGCTGGGCGTGCCGGGAAGCGTGAAACCGCCAAAGGTGAATGCGGCGATACCCGAGAACAAGCCGCCAAAGCCCAGCTGCCAAACGCCCAAAGCCAGCGGGTCGACATCTTCGACAAAGCGCTTGGCGACAATGATGTGTCCGGCATAGACAAAGGCGGAGAGCAGCATGATGAGCGCGCCCGGGTTCAGGCTGGTGAAGTCGGCGCCCGAGAGCAGTAGCATGCCGCAGGTGACGATGGTGGTGCCGACGAGCACCTTGCGCTCGGGGGCGCGGCGCAGCAGGGCGGCGTTGGCAAACGGCACGATCACGACCGTCAGGCTCTGCAAAAAGCCGGCAGTGGAGGCAGAGGTGAGGCTGGAGCCCAGGCACATGCAGGTGAGCTCGGTTGCCATGATGGCGCCGATGATGGCGGCGCGAACCATAAGGTCGCGGTTGATACGGAAAGCGCGCTTGTGGAAGAGCAGCAGGCAGGCAACAAAGGCGATGATGCAGCGTAGCGCAACGATGCTCGTGGCGTTCATGCTGTCCATGCCGATCTTCATAAGGGGGTACGAAAAGCCCCATGCTACGGGAACGGAAAATGAGAGCGCGATTGCTTTTTTGCGATCCATGGGACTCCTTTTGTTACAGAACGGTTTCGTAAAAAGGATTCTGCTCCCAGATGTGGATGTAGTAAAGCGAATGTATCTTCAGTATGATTAAGAAATGCTAATGTAGGTAGAAAAAGCACTGGCAAAACGTTTTACGGCTGCATTGATGTGGAGGCACAATGGCATCGCGGTATCAGATTGTTTGTATGGTGGTCGATCGCGGCAGTCTGAAACGTGCGGCCGACGAGCTGGGCTATACGCAAAGTGCGGTGAGCCAGGCCGTCAAGGCGCTTGAACGCGAGCTGGGTACCACGCTTATCGAGCGCGGAAAACAGGGTGTGTCGCTTACGCGCGATGGCAAGCAGTATCTGCCGTATCTGCGACAGATCGTAACTGCCGAGGCCGAGCTCGAGGGCAAGCGCCAGGAGCTGCTGGGGCTCTCCTCGACTGATATTCGCATTGCGACGTTTACCAACGTGAGTCGAACCGTGTTGCCGCGTGTGATCCGCGACTTTGGGGCGCTGCACCCGGGCGTGCGCTTTACCCTCAAGCAGGGCGATTACACGCGCAACGCTCAATGGGTGCACGATGGCGTGGTTGATTTTTGTTTTACGGCACGCGGATTTACCGCTGGGCTCGAGAGGCGCGTGGTCTATCACGACGAGTTGGTAGCATTGTTGCCGGCCGCGCATCCGCTGGCGGCAAAGGAAAAGGTGACACTCGCCGACCTGGCGTCCGAGCCGTTTGTGCTGCTGGATGAGGGCGAACAGAGTTTGGTGCTCGATGCATTCGCAACGCATGGGCTGTCGCCGCACGTGACGAGTGAGGTGACCGACGATTACACCATCATGGCGATGGTGGAGGAGGGC
>CALAMK010000013.1:0-8919 GCA_937925735.1 uncultured Collinsella sp.
CGTCACCGACCCCGCCGTCGACATCGTCGTCGAGCTGATCGGCGGCGAGCATCCCGCAACCGAGATCTTCACCACTGCCTTTGAGCACGGCAAGCACGTCGTCTCTGCCAACAAGGCCCTGCTGGGCCGTCACGTCGAGACGCTTGCCAAGAAGGCACGCGCGTGCGGCGTGCAGATTAAGTGCGAGGCCAGCTGCGGCGGCGGCATCCCCATCGTGAGCACGCTTGAGCACGATCTGGTGGGCAACAAGATCCTGACCATCGCCGGCATCCTCAACGGCACCACCAACTACATCCTGTCGCGCATGGACGCCGAGGGCGCCGATTACGCCGACGTGCTCGCCGATGCACAGGCCAAGGGCTATGCCGAGGCCGACCCGTCCGCCGACGTCGACGGCTTCGATGCCGCCAGCAAGACGGCGATCCTCGCCTCCATCGGCTTTGGCACCCGCGTGACCACCGATGATGTGTATCAGCAGGGTATCCGCACCATCGGCGCCGAGGACATCGCCCAGGCCCGCGAGCTCGGCTACACCATTAAGCTGCTCGGCATCGCCCGCAACACCGACGCCGGCGTCGACGTCCGCGTGCATCCCACGCTGATCCCCGCCGACCACATGCTTGCCAAGGTCAACGGCGCCATGAACGCTGTTTACGTAGTGGGCGATGCCGTGGGCGAGACCATGTTCTACGGTGCCGGCGCAGGCTCCTTCCCCACCGCGAGCGCCGTCGTGGGCGATATCCTGTCGCTCTCCGAGCAGATCAGCCGGGGCGTGGCTCCGCTGCCCGAGATTGAGCCCTATGGTCACAACCTCGCCTTTAAGCCCATGGACGAGCTCCAGACCAAGTACTATGTGCGCCTGAAGGTCGCCGACCGCGTGGGCGCCCTGTCCGAGACGGTCGACATCTTTGCCAAGCACAACATTTCGATCTCGCTCATCAACCAAGTCGAGGACGGCAAGTCGGGTGTCAGCGATGCCTGCTCGGTCATCTTCCTGACGCACCGCGCACTCGAGAAGGACGTCCAGGCTGCCGCCGCCGAGCTTGCCAGCGTCGACTGCGTGGCCGAGGTCGCCAACGTCCTGCGCATCGAGGACGTCGAGGCTTGGACCGAAGGTGTCATGGCCAACTAGTTCGGTTTACACCCCACAACGCATTTGCTCGAAGGGCTCCCGTCTGGTCTTGGACGGGAGCCCTTTTATTTGCACGCTCGGGGCGCATTGACGCGATCCGCGTTTGAACAATTTGACCGTTCGGTGTCAACCAGGGATACCGCTCACCGATAAGCAGGCACGTTTGCTTTTGTCCGCCGCTATCCTGTGCTGCGTACGTCCACCCCCGAAGAATGGAGGCACCATGTTGCTCGAGGGCAAGAAAGCAATCATCACCGGAGGCACGCGCGGTATCGGCTATGCCATCGCCTGCCGCTTTATCGAGGAGGGTGCCACCGTCACCGTCTTTGGCTCGCGCCAGGAGACTGCCGACGCGGCCGTTGAGAAGCTGACAGCCGCCTATCCCGAGGCCAAGGTCTGGGGTCGCTCCTGCGACCTCACCTCGCTCGAAGCCGTAACCGAGGCCTTTACCCAGGCTGCCGCCGATATGGGCGGCTTGGACACGGTCGTCAACAACGCCGGCATCTCCCAGCGCTCGCCCCTTTTGGATTACACGGCAGAAGAGTTTGCAAAGGTCATGGACCTCAATGTCGTCGCCGTCTTTAATGGTCACCAGGCTGCCGCCAAGATCATGACCGAGGCCGGCCACGGCGGCACCATCACCACCACGAGTTCAATGGTCGCCAAGTATGGCCAGCCCTCCGGCGTCGGCTATCCTACGTCCAAGTTTGCCGTCAACGGCATGGTCCAGTCGCTCTCGCGCGAGCTCGCCCCCATGGGTATTCGCGTCAATGCCGTCGCGCCTGGCGTAACCAAGACCGATATGGTCGCCAACCTGCCCGAAGAGGTCATCAAGCCCATCATCGCCACTATTCCGCTCGGTCGCATGGGCGAGCCCGAGGACGTTGCCAACGCCTTCGTTTTCCTTGCGAGCGACATGTCCTCCTATGTCACGGGCGCCATCCTCCCCGTCGACGGGGCAGCCCGCTCCTAAAGGTCGAAAGTTTCGGCTTCGAACCTCAACAGAGTTCAACGCAAAAGGCGCGCTGTCCGCATCAACCGCAGGCAGCGCGCCTTCTATTATTTGGACGGAACCCGTATCCCGACACTCCTTGCTACTTGCCGTCGTCGTCCTGGGCTTCATCGCGCGCGTAGAGCTCCAGCATGCGGCGGCGGTATTCGTGCACGGCGAGCTTGGCGCGCTCCAGGCGGCGGCGCTCACGCGGAGTCAGCTCGGACGGGTCAAGCTCATCACCATAGGTCTTATCGGCAAGAAGATGCGCCGCGTCCACGATGCGGGCATCGATGTGGCCGTTCGCTGCCTCGGCGGAAAGACGCTCGGCAATCGTATCGAGCGTAGGCAAGCCCTCGAATACGCGACCATGTCCATGCGAGGTCAGCAGCTCGTGCTCGCGTGCGAGCAGGCTCGCCAAATCGTGATGGGCGCGCAGGATGTCGAGCGCGTCGGAAGGATGCTCGGCAACCTCTGCCACGGCGGCGACCGGCGCGGCATCGACCACGCGGTAGAAGAGCTGCGCGAGCAGCGGCATCAAGAACACCGTGATGGCACCGGCGGCAACCATGACCGACGCAATATCTTGCGACAGCGCGCCCGCGTTGACGGCAACGCTTGTCACGGCAACGATGATCGGCAGGGCCGTGGTGCAGTAGAGCGCCACGGTAATGCGACCATACGCCGACACATCGCGCGTCGCAGGACAAATGCCCATAGAGATGAGGATGGGCACGGCACGAATAATCAGCAACGCCACGATAAAGCCCGCGAGCAAGCCCGGACGCGACGCCACGGCCGTCAGGTCAATCTTTGCGCCCGATACGGTAAAGAACACCGGAATCAAAAAGCCGTAGGCCAGGCCGTCGAGCTTGGTCTCGAGCGTATGGTTGCCCTCGGGGATGATATAGCGCAGGACAAAGCCGGCGGCAAAAGAACCCAACACGATGTCGAGATCAAAGACGGCCGAGAACGCCACGAGCGTGACCAAAATAAGCACCGTCAGGCGCACGAAGGTCTGCGACGTGGTATCGGCGCGCTCCTCGACAAACGCAAAGAAGCGGCTGCCGACGCGCTTGGAACGGCTCGGGACCACGGCCAGTAACACGCAAACCACCGCAAACAAGCCAAGGATTACGAGCGTTTGGATGCCAGTGCGAGCAGACAGCAGCACCGACATGGCGAGCACGGGACCGAGCTCGCCCCAAGTGCCATACGCGAGAATCGAGTCGCCCACACGCGTGCCGGTGAGCGAGCGCTCGCGCATGATGGGCACGAGCGTGCCGAGCGCCGTAGAAGTGAGGGCAAGCGTCACGGCGATACCGTCGAAATGACTGACCGAGAACCACGGGGTAAAGCGCACGGCAAGCCAGGCGATACCAAACGTGACGACCCACGTCGCCAAGCCGTAGCGCCCCTCGACGCCCGTGATGCTCTTGGGGTCGATCTCAAAGCCGGCGAGCAGGAACAAAAAGGCCAGACCGAGCTCGGACACCAGCGAGACCTCGGCATCTACATGGATGACGCCGAGCATATGGGGTCCCAGCACCGCACCGAACACGAGCAAAAAGACCGTCTCGGGAACGGGTTTTCCGGGAATCGCCGAGGCGATGAAGGGGCTTGCAAAGGCCACGAGCGCGATGATGGCGAGTGAAACGAATGCCATGTGATGCCTTTCTCTTGTTTGCGCTTCACTGTAGCACCCTCGCCGTCCTCAACGCGCCGCGAGCTGTCGTATCATAGTGAGGTTTACAAACATGTGGCTCAAGGCGACCGCAGGGCAGACCCCGCAAACCGACCGCTGCCGCATACCGTACCGTACGCCCAACCGATCAGGAAGGCAGGAACCAATGGTCTCTCGTATCTACGTGGAGAAGAAACCCGGGTTCGACGTCGAGGCTCAGCAGCTCAAGGGCGAGCTGACCGAGATTCTCGGCATCAAGGGCATCGAGGCCCTGAGGATCATCAACCGCTACGACGTCGAGGGCATCGACGAGGAGCTTTTCCGCTCCTGCGTGCCGACCGTCTTTAGCGAGCCCCAGGTCGATGTGACCTACGACGAGCTCCCCGCAAGCGATGGCGCCGTCTTTGCCGTCGAATTCCTGCCTGGCCAGTTTGACCAGCGCGCCGACTCCGCCAGCGAGTGCGTGCAGCTCATCAGCCAGGGCGAGCGCCCCGCCGTGCGCTCCGCCAAGGTCTATATGATCTCGGGCGCCCTGGACGAGGCCGCCATCGAGGCCATCAAGCACTACGTGGTGAACCCCGTCGAGGCGCGCATCGCCTCGCTCGACCTGCCCGAGACGTTGCACATTGAGACACCCGAGCCGCAGCCTGTCGAAGTGCTCGACGGTTTCCGCGAGCTCGACGAGGCCGGCCTTGCCGCCTTTATCGCCGATCGCGGCCTTGCCATGGACGAGGCGGACATCGCCTTCTGCCAGCAGTACTTCCGCGATGAGGACCGCGACCCCACCATCACCGAGATCCGCGTGATCGACACCTACTGGTCCGACCACTGCCGCCACACCACCTTCGGCACCGTCCTGGACGACGTGACGATCGACGACGCCGTGGTGCAGCAGGCCTTCGACCGCTACATGGAGATGCGCCACGAACTCGGCCGCGACGCCAAGCCCGTCTGCCTCATGGACATGGGCACCATCGGCGCCAAGTACCTCAAGAAGACCGGCGTCATGACCGATGTCGATGAGTCCGAGGAGATCAACGCCTGCACCGTCAAGGTGAAGGTCGATGTCGACGGCGAGGACCAGGACTGGCTGTTCCTCTTTAAGAACGAGACCCACAACCACCCGACCGAAATCGAGCCCTTCGGCGGTGCCGCCACCTGCGTGGGCGGCGCTATCCGCGACCCGCTCTCGGGCCGCAGCTATGTGTACCAGGCCATGCGCGTCACCGGCGCCGGCGACCCCACCGTCCCGGTTTCCGAGACGCTCGAGGGCAAGCTGCCGCAGCGCAAGCTCGTGACCACCGCTGCCGCCGGCTACTCCAGCTACGGCAACCAGATCGGCCTTGCCACCGGTCAGGTTAATGAACTCTATCACCCCGGTTACGTGGCCAAGCGCATGGAAGTTGGCGCCGTCGTGGGCGCCACCCCGGCAAACCACGTTCGTCGCGAGTGCCCCGCCCCCACCGACAAGATCATCCTGCTGGGTGGTCGCACCGGCCGTGACGGCATCGGTGGCGCCACCGGCTCCTCAAAGACCCAGAACACCGAGTCCATCGAGACCTCGGGTGCCGAGGTCCAGAAGGGCAACGCCCCGGTCGAGCGCAAGCTGCAGCGTCTGTTCCGCCGCGGCGACGCCTGCCGTCTGATCAAGCGCTGCAACGACTTTGGCGCCGGCGGCGTCTCGGTCGCCGTGGGTGAGCTTGCCGACGGCCTGTATGTCGACCTTGACACCGTGACCAAGAAGTACGACGGCCTGGATGGCACCGAGCTCGCCATTTCCGAGTCCCAGGAGCGCATGGCTTGCGCCGTCGCCGACGGTGACGTCGAGGAGTTCATGGGCTACGCCGCCGAGGAGAACCTGGAGGCAACCGTCATCGCCGAGGTTACCGCCGAGCCGCGCATGCGCATGGCCTGGAACGGCGTTGCCATCGTCGATCTGTCCCGCGAGTTCCTCAACTCCAACGGTGCGCCCAAACACCAGGTCGCCCACGTCTGCGCCCGCAGCGTGTGGCAGCCCAGCTGGGCCGGTACCACGCTTGCCGAGCGCATGACCTCGCTCGTCACCGATCTTAACGTCGCCTCCAACAAGGGCCTTTCCGAGCGCTTCGACTCCACCATCGGCGCCGCGACCGTGCTCATGCCCTTTGGCGGCAAGACGCAACTCACCCCCAGCTCTGCCATGGTCGCCAAGTTCCCCGTGGACGGCGAGACCACCACGGCAAGCGCCATGGCATGGGGCTTCAACCCCTACCTGATGGAAGCCGACCAGTTTGCGGGCGCCTACCTGTCCGTGGTCGAGTCCATCGCCAAGCTCGTTGCCGCCGGCTTTGAGCACAAGCGCGCCTACCTCTCCTTCCAGGAATACTTTGAGCGTCTGCGCACCGAGGCAGAGCGCTGGGGAAAGCCCATGGCTGCCGTCCTGGGCGCCCTTATGGCCCAGGTCGACCTGGGTGCCGGCGCCATCGGCGGTAAGGACTCCATGAGCGGCTCGTTTGAGGACGAGGCCGGCGAGCTCAACGTTCCGCCGACCCTGATCAGCTTCGCCGTTGCCGTGGGCAAGGCCGCCCGCGCCGTCTCGCCCGAGTTCAAGGGCCTCACGCACCGCGTCGTCCGCATCGCCCCCGCCACCTATGGCGAGGACTACCGCCCCGATGCTCAGCAGCTGCTCGCCGCGTTTGACGCCGTCGAGGCGCTCACTGCTACCGGCAACGCCCTGGCCATCTCCACGCCCGGCTACGGCTGCGGCGCCGAGAGCCTCTTTAAGATGTGCGTCGGTAACCAGATCGGTATCGAGCTTGCCGAGGATGTAGACGTGGAGAGTCTCTTCACCCCGCTCTACGGCAGCTTTATCGTCGAGCTCGCCGAGGATGCCGAGCTGCCCGAGGTCGCCGACGGCGTTGTCGTCGAGCCCCTGGGCACCACCGTCGAGGGCTATGTCATCGACACCGGCTCCGAGGTCATCGAGCTCGCCGAGCTCCAGGAGGCCTGGGAGAGCGGCATCGAGGGCGTCTTCGCCTACCGCAGCGCCGGCGAGACCCCCGAGATCGAGGCCATCGACTTCCGCGCCAAGGACATCCACGTGTACGGCGGCGCCAAGATCGCCCGTCCGCGCGTGATTATCCCCGTGTTCCCCGGCAACAACTGCGAGTACGATAGTGCCCGCGCTTTCCGCGCCGCCGGTGCCGAGGCCGATACCTTCGTGATCAACAACCTCACGCCCGAGGCCGTCGCCGAGAGCACCCACGAGCTTGCCCGCCGCATCCGTGCAAGCCAGATCGTCATGATCCCCGGCGGCTTCTCGGGCGGTGACGAGCCCGACGGCTCCGCCAAGTTCATCACGGCGTTCTTCCGCGCTCCCGAGGTCACCGAGGCAGTCCGCGACCTGCTCAAGGCCCGCGATGGCCTGATGCTGGGCATCTGCAACGGCTTCCAGGCCCTGGTCAAGCTCGGCCTGGTGCCCTATGGCGACATCGTCGACGCCACGCCGGATGCACCCACGCTGACCTTTAACACCATCGGTCGCCATCAGAGCCGTCTGGTGCGCACCCGTATCTCGTCCAACCTGTCCCCGTGGCTGTCGCAGTGTAGCCTCGACGACCCCTACACCGTCGCCATCAGCCACGGCGAGGGCCGCTTTGTCGCCAACGACGAGGTGCTCGCCCAGCTCATCGCCAACGGCCAGGTCGCCACGCAGTACGTGGGCGAGGACGGCAAGCCCAGCATGGATCTTTCCGTCAACCCCAACGGCTCCGCACTCGCCATCGAGGGCATCACGAGCCCCGACGGCCGCGTCCTGGGCAAGATGGGCCATGCCGAGCGTCGCGGCGACAACCTGTACCGCAACGTGCCCGAACATGTCCCCGGCGATAAGTTCATGCCGATCTTTGAGAGCGGCGTAGCCTACTTCGCTTAAAGCTTCCCCATCGGGTACAATCCCCTCGGGTAACAACACCCGCCACCGGCACGCCCGGTGGCGGGTTCTTTTTTGCTTTGCGCGTATAGGAGAAGGACATAATGGAAAGCCGCAAGCCGTATCTCGCCACCCTGCCCGGACTCATCCTGGGCTGCCTCGTCTGCTGTGCGCTCTGGGGATCGGCTTTCCCCTGCATCAAGATCGGTTACGGGCTCTTTGGCATCCCCGCGCACGATAGCGCCTCACAGCTGCTCTTTGCAGGTTTGCGCTTTACGCTTGCCGGTGCCCTGGTTATCGTTGGGATGAGCGCGGCTCAGCGCCATCCCCTCATTCCGCAGGCTCGCGACATCAAGCCCATCTTTATCTTGTCGCTCATCCAGACTATCGGGCAGTACTTCTTTTTCTACCTTGGACTCTCGCGCGCCAGCGCAATGTCGAGTTCCATCATCGAGGCCAGCGCCAACTTTCTCGCAATCCTCTTTGCCGCCCTGGCATTTCACACCGAGAGGCTCAATACGCCCAAGGTGCTTGGCTGTGTGCTGGGCTTTGCCGGCGTCGCGCTCGTCAACCTTTCGGGCGCGGATGGCACCTTTGGCTTTACGCTCGACGGTGAGGGATTTATCTTGGCTTCCACTGTTGCGGGCGCCCTGTCGACCTGCCTCATTGGCATCTTCTCGCGCGAGCATGACGGCGTCTTGCTCGCCGGCTGGCAGTTTTTAGTCGGTGGCGTGGTCCTTACCGCCATCGGGTTTTTGATGGGCGGCACGTTGTCCCCCACCGAAATCGCCCCCGCCATCGCGCTCATCATTTATATGGCACTCATTTCCGCCGTCGCGTACTCGCTGTGGTCCCGCCTGCTCGCCGTCAACCCCGTCAGCCGCGTTTCGGTCTTTGGCTTTATGAACCCGGTCTTTGGCGTGCTGTTGAGCGCACTGCTGCTCGGCGAGGGCGCTGGCACGAGCCCCGTTACCGTACTTGTTGCCCTGCTGTTGGTCTGCGGCGGCATCATCATCGTCAACAAACCCAAAAAAGCCTAGCGAGCTCACCTTTTTAGGGAGGGTGTTCGCACACTTTAGCTTAATGGGGTGCACTGGTTCTCGTAGATTTCGTACCGAGTCGCGGCGGCAGACGCCCGTCTTGCCGCAACGCGCCTGACCATTATGGCCAGAGGCCCCCGCAAACGCAAAAGGGGCGCACGA
>CALAMK010000014.1:0-35887 GCA_937925735.1 uncultured Collinsella sp.
CCCCGCCCGTTAGCCCCAGAATCTTTCCGCAGGACAGAAGGAGGCCCCGCCGCACGTAGTGCGCAGCGGGGCCTCCGACATGTCCGAGGACGATTCTGGGGCTAACGGGCGGGGCCCGCCGAACCAGGTTAAGCAGCCGGGCAGATCTTCTTGAAGAGCTCGATAACGTCGTCGAGCGTGGCCTCGCGCGGGTTACCCGGGAAGCAGGCGTCGGCCATGGCGTCCTTGGCCAGGACCTCGATCTCGTCAGCCTTCATGGCCTCGCAGACGTGCGGGATGTTCACGTCGGCGGAAAGCTGCTTGACGGCGGCGATAGCGGCGTCGGCAGCCTCGTCGGTGCTCATGCCCGTGGTGTCGACGCCCATGGCAACGGCAACCTTGGCCAGGCGCTCGGCGCAAACCGGCTTGTTGAACTCCATGGCGATCGGCAGCAGCATGGCGCAGGCGACGCCGTGCGGGGTGTCGTAGTGAGCGGACAGGGTGTGAGCCATGGCATGGTCGATACCCAGGCCGACATTGGAGAAGCCCATGCCGGCGACATACTGGCCAAGGGCCATGCCCTCACGGCCGGAGCCGGGCTGACCGGACTTGGCCTCGGCGACGGAGTCACGCAGGTTCTCGCTGATCAGCTTAATAGCCTCAAAGTGGAACATGTCAGAAAGCTCCCAAGCACCCTTGGTGGTGTAGCCCTCGATGGCGTGGGTCAGAGCGTCCATGCCGGTGGAGGCGGTCAGGCCGGCGGGCATGGAAGCCATCATGTCAGGATCGACGACGGCGACCTCCGGGGCGTCGTTGGTGTCGACGCACACGAACTTGCGGACCTTCTCGGGGTCGGTGATGACGTAGTTGATGGTCACCTCGGCAGCGGTACCGGCGGTCGTCGGCACGGCGATGGTGAACACGGCGTGGTTCTTAGTGGGAGCAACGCCCTCGAGGCTGCGGACATCAGCGAACTCGGGGTTGTTGATGATGATGCCGATGGCCTTAGCGGTGTCCATGGAGGAGCCGCCACCGATGGTCACGATAGCGTCAGCCTCGGCGGCCTTGAAGGCCTCGACGCCGTCCTTGACGTTCTGGATGGTGGGGTTGGGCTTGATCTCGGAGTAGAGGCTCCATGCGATGCCGGCGGCGTCGAGCTCGTCGGTCACCTTAGCGGTAACGCCAAACTTGACCAGATCGGGGTCGGAGCAGACGAAGATCTTCTTGTAGCCGCGACGCTGGAGCTCGCCGGGGATCTCCTTGATGGCGCCGGAACCATGATAAGAGATGGTGTTGAGAACGAAACGATTAGCCATTGATAGCCTCCCATCGTGTGCGGGGCATCCATTACGCCCCACGCTATGAGTCCCATCCTAACGCTTTTGAAACAAAAAACGCGTGAGAACATCAAAAGTGTTAAAGCGTTTCAACAGAATAACGGAGCCCTAGTCCTTCCCTCCCGACAGCAGCGAAGGCTAGATTATAGGAGCAATCGCCCAAAGAATACGACCGACTCAGTCTATAAATTATTTCTGTTTTAGCAATATATGTTTGACAATACGTTTATAAAAAGATACTTTGTAATGAATAACATGCATGCAGCAAATAACGTCATTCATTTTGTTAGAAATTGCCCATGCGGTTATTGCAGCTGCATCTACTGCAACGTACAGCGTAATTCTCCGCACGAAGCAGAAGACGGTTCCAATTCGACTGAGGCGATGACACATGGTGGCTAGTGGTCCCAAATCGAGCAAGACGGCTACAAACGAATATCAAATCTCAATTGAAGGTAACCCTTATCCGCATACTCTGGCTCTCATCAACCCAGCGGGAGACAACCTCAACATCAAAAAACATGGGTTCACGGGTCCACTAGGACAGCTATTGAGTCTTAAATATACCGTTTATGACGATGCAAATGAAAAACTCTTCACTGTCGTCGACGGTGGTTTTAGCAACATGCCCAGGGTTGCGCTCATCATCGAACACGAGGAAGTTGCGGTGTTTGATTATGGCCTAAACAGACTTGAGATGAAGTGCGTAACGAACATACCGAATTACACAATAAAAGGTAACTTCCTATTTGGAGATTACGATATATTCAGCCAACGGGAAGTGAAACTATCTTCAGTTATCGTCCTTCAATGTGATAAACAATCGTGCTTTAGCATACAGGTTTTGGATAAAGCCGAATTAGCCGCCGCAATTGGAATACCTACAGCCATTGCCCTTCTTAGGGCTCGGATTGAAGAGCATCTCGAATAAATCGCAAAAAGCAGTTCGTAGCAACATTCAGGAGCTGGATAGTTTTTTCTGGCTCCTGGATGTTGTTACGAACATGCACCTTAGCGCTTAAGACTCGCGGTCTGCCAGTCAGCTATGATGCGGGCCCATTTCCTGTGCAAGTCGCGTTCGCGGTCGATGAACATGATGGCAAACGCGACAAACAGCAGCAAGCTCGCCACGACGATGGCGTGCAGGCCCATGCGCTCAATACACCAGTTGCCCAACACGGCGCCAAACACAAAGGTAAAGATCACGCCAAAGTACAGCAGGCCGTTTTCCAAAAAGCCGCGCCTGTGGGTGATGATGTAATCGTCCACGTTTTGCAGCGCGTTGCGCAAGTTGCCGATGCACATGGTCGTAGCGATGCCGTGACCGTGGATCTTGCGGAAGCTCTCGACCTGCATGCCGCAGGCAAACGAGGTGAGGCAGTTGGCGAGCAGGTTGAAATTGCCGCCCGGGATAAAGCTCACGCCCAGCAAGATGACGGCTTCAAAGAACACCGTCACCTGACGCCAGTGGATCACGCTGCCAAACCGCTCGTGTACCAGATCGGCAAGCATAATACCCACGGCAAACGACACCACTGGGAAGAAGTAGCGCCCCGCAAGTGCCCAGTTGCCCTCCGAGATGCTCACGCCCACGAGCAGGATGTTGCCTGTCTGCGCGTTGGCGAAAACATGGTCGCGCCCAATGTACGAATACACGTCCATAAAGCCACCGGCGAGCGCCAAGATGATGCCCAGCTCAATAGACTCCGATATCTGTTTGGCACGCTGCATCGTCGTGCATCCTCCTTGTTGACGACTCTCTCGTGCGTTGGCGGAAACATAGCCGCCGTTCATACTGTAACCCATTGACAACATGACGTGCGCGCGAGACGGGTTCTCCAACGCGCAGATACACAGTCTGGAAACAAACAGCGGGCGCGGCGCCGGCACCCGCATCGACACGCCGATCCGCCGGCTCGTGTACTCCACCAGTCTTTTTAGCCCCGTCCCAAAAAGACTGGTTACAATTACGAGCAGCATACAAACACCGGGAGGGATCGTGGCAAAAAAGCCTCAGCACGCTCAGAACAACCAGCGCAGTCAGCAGGGCAAACAGGGCCAGCAGCAAAAGCGCGGCGGTAAGGCGCAGGGTGGGCACACCACGCATACCCCAGCAGCGCCCACGCGCCCCTGGCGTCCGGGCCGCGACAAGTTCCTCCCCGTCAGCCGCGCCGATATGGACGCGCGAGGCTGGGACCAGTGCGACTTCGTCTACATCTGCGGCGACGCCTACGTGGACCACCCCAGCTTTGGCATGGCCATTATCAGCCGCGTCCTCGACGCGCACGGCTACAAGGTGGGCATCATCTGCCAGCCCGACTGGACCGATCCCGCCAGCATCAGCGTACTCGGTGAGCCGCGCCTGGGCTTTTTGGTCAGCGCCGGCAACATGGACTCCATGGTCAACCACTATTCGGTGACCAAGCACCGCCGCCACACCGACGCCTATACCCCTGGTGGCGAGGAGGGGCGCCGTCCCAACCGAGCCGTCACGGTCTACGGCAACCTTATCCGTCAGACGTTTAAGGACGCTCCCATCATTATCGGCGGCATCGAGGCAAGCCTGCGCCGCCTGGCCCACTACGACTACTGGCAGGACAAGCTCAAGCGCTCGGTGCTGCTCGACTCGGGCGCCGACATCCTCATCTACGGCATGGGCGAGCACGCAATCGTCGAGATCGCCGACGCGCTCGACGCGGGGCTGCCCGTCGATCAGATTACCTATATCAATGGCACCGTCTACCGCACGGGTTCGCTCGACGAGGTCTACGACTACGACCTGCTGCCCAGCTGGGACGACCTTGCCGCCGACAAGCTCAATTACGCGCGCAGCTTTAACGTACAGCAGCAAAACATGGACCCCATCACCGGGCATCGCCTGGTAGAGCCTTACCCCAACAGCGTCTATGTGGTGCAGAACCCACCGTCGGCCACACTCACCACCGACGAGATGGACGAGGTGGCCGAACTCCCCTACGCACGCGATTGGCATCCCGATTACGACGCAGCGGGCGGCGTGCCAGCCTTTGCCGAGATCAAGTTTTCAATCAGCTCCAACCGCGGGTGCTTTGGTGAGTGCTCATTTTGCGCGCTGACCTTCCACCAGGGCCGCGTGCTGCAGATGCGCAGCCACGACTCGATCATGCGCGAGGCCGAGCTGCTCACACACGACCCCGAGTTTAAGGGCTACATCAACGACGTGGGCGGACCGACGGCCAACTTTAGCCGCCCGGCCTGCGACAAGCAGCTCAAGCACGGCGTGTGCAAGAACAAGCGCTGCCTGTGGCCGAGTGTGTGCAAGAACATGGTGGTCGACGAAAGCGGCTACACGCAGCTGCTGCGCGACCTGCGCCAGCTGCCGGGCGTCAAAAAGGTCTTCGTCCGCAGCGGCATCCGCTTTGACTACACCATGGCCGACGCCTCGGACGAGTTTTTGCGCGAGCTGCTGGAGCATCACGTCTCGGGCCAACTGCGCGTAGCGCCCGAGCACGTGAGCGACGCGGTGCTCTCCGTGATGGGCAAGCCGAGCCGCGCCGTCTACGATGCGTTCTGCCGCAAATTTGAGCGCCTGAACCGCGAGTACGGACTCAAGCAGTACGTGGTGCCGTATCTGATCTCGAGCCACCCCGGCTCGACGATGAAGGAAGCCGTGGACCTTGCCGAGGCCGTGCGCGACATGGGCTACATGCCCGAGCAGGTGCAGGACTTCTACCCTACGCCGTCCACCATGTCGACCTGCATGTACTACACCGGCGTGGACCCGCGCACCATGCAGCCGATCTACGTGGCGCGCGACCCGCACGAAAAGGCCATGCAGCGTGCGCTCATCCAGTATCGCAAGCCCGAGAACTACAAGCTCGTGCGCGAGGCACTGGAAAAGGCCGGCCGTCGCGACCTGATCGGCTACACCAAGCATTGTCTGATCCGTCCCGTGCCGCCACGCCCAGGCGAGACATCTGCCGGCGGCGGACACGGCACTGGCAAGAAGGGCGGCAAGGCCCACGGTAGCGCCGCTGGCAAGGGGCCTAAGGGCAGCAAGGGCCACGGCGGCATGTCGCGCGCGCAGAACACCGCAGGTCGCAACCGCGCGGCCCAGGGTCGTCAGGGCGCCAACGGAGGCGGGCGTCGCAACTAGCGCAAGGATGCGCTCGCTGCGCCCGACTGGCACGCTTGGCGCAGCGAGCGCATTGCCTCAACGAGGATGACACCGGCGATAGCGACCGCAATTGCCACGTCGAGAGGCGTGTTTACAAACCAAAGCAACGTCATGAGATACGACCCGGCATTAAAGGCAAAGTGCAGCAGGATCGTGTAGCGGAGCTTTCCGGTCGTCACGAGCACCCAACCAAAGATGAGGCCGGCGGCACCCGCGTAGCAACCCTGTACCCAATTCATGTGCATAAAACCGAAGATTGCCGCCTGCAGCACAATCGCCGCGGCGATACCCCACGTGCTTGGGGCCGCCCAGGGCACCATGGCGCCGTCCTGCGCGCTCGCACGACGCCGGCGCTTCCAAAGTAGACGGCACTGCGGATTAAACGCTCGGAGCGAAAACTCAAAAATAATACCGCGTACCAGCAGATCTTCACAAAATGGGGCGCCGAACACCGTAGTCAGGACGGCGAGATAGCTGGTGTCGCCCATGCCTGTTTCCTCGACAAGCTCGCTGTAGTCGGCCGCCGCCTCGGGCAGCAGCGACAGCACGGCGTCGGTCACGTAGCCAACGACCACCTGCAGGGCCAGGCCAATCACGATAACGCAGGCGATGCGTTTCCATGTCCCACGCGCTCCCCCGCCGAGCGGATGCGCGCTTTGCCGGCGTGCCATAAACGAACGCGGCCACAGATAACGCCACCACAGCAGCGCCATCAAAAACGACGCCGTCTGAGCGGCAGCCTGGAACCATTGGATATCGAGATTGTCGATCGGATAGCCCGTCAGCACCGACACGGCATCGAGAACAGAAAACAGAACCACGCTCAGGGCCATATCGGCAGCGACAACGCCAAAACAGGCAAGCGCCCACGCTATCGCATTGAGCATGCCAACCTCCTCCTTCGGCGGCTAGTCATTTAAGAACGTCCCCAACGACTAGTCATTGGGGACGTTCTTCAACGACTAGCTGTTGGGGACAGTCTTTGCCAAAAGCCCCGTTGGGCGAGATGTCGAACGGGAAGGTGCCGCAGCGATTGAACGCAGCGATAAACATGCGGATGGCGTTGGACGGCGTGGTACCCACGAGCTGAGTTGCCGCCGCGAAGGCTGCCTTCTCCTCGGGCAAGACCTTCGCGACAACCGGGGTCATGTGTTCTGCCATGGCGCTTCCTTTTTGAAACGACGGTAGTGCGGATAGATGCGGGCCACGCGGCTGGGCGACGGGCTGTGAAGGCAACCCGATTGGCCCGCGTCCGGAGTTTGTTTCTGCGGCGTTGGTATTACTTGGTATTCCTAAGTATTACCCCGCAGATAGAATACCACACCCGACCCCATGGGGACGGAGGAAAACGAATCATTTTGTTGCTGAGTTAGTATTTAGAGCGTGATGATGTCCGAGATATCGAGGGCCTGAGCGTCGACGACATCGTGCGTGGCAAGCAAGAGCGTGCGGCTGTCGAGCAGGTCGAGCACGACCTTGGTCGTCGCATCGCGCGCGGCGGCATCCAGGCCGGTAAAGGGCTCGTCAAGAATCACCGCGCCGCCCGGGCACAGCAGGGCACGGGCGATCTCGACGCGACGGCGCTGCCCGCCCGAAAGCTCGGCCACGCGAGCATGCACATCGATTCCCGACACCAGCAGGCGCAGCAATGCCGCGACGCTCGAAGCATCCACACGCGCATCGGCGCACACCAGCACGTTATCCAGCGCCGAGGCGGACTCGACCAAGCGTGCATCCTGAAACACCATCGAGCACGGCGCGCACTCCCCCGCTGCCAACGAAAGCAGCGTCGACTTGCCCACGCCCGAGGCGCCCATCACGCAAGCGCGCCCGCCCGCGGGCACGTTGAGTGCCAGACCGTCGAGCGCCGGCGCCCAGGGCGCGCGATCGCCCACGGCAAGCGCAAGCTCCGCTGCAGCGCCATCGCTCGCAGCCCCCGCACGCCCGCGCAGTCCATGCCCATGCGCCCGCACGGCCGCGCGCCACGCCACGGGTCCCGAAACCCGCAGCAGCCACACCAGCACGCGCTCACACGCCCACGAGGCGGCAACGACCAGCACGGTCCACGCCAGCAAATCAGCCGTCTCAATCAAAAGCTTTGCCTGATAGATGCGCTCACCCACGGTGCCCACCGCCATGCCGATCAGCTCGGCTGCCACGCCGGCCTTCCAGCTCATGCCGATCACGGCGCGGGCGCACGAAAGCACAAACGGCAGCACCTCGCGCCAGGTATGGGCGCAAAACAGGCGCCAGCCGCGCACGCCATGCAGACGGAACATCTGCTCCAGCGGTTTATTCACCTGTGCCAAGCCCTCGGCCAGCGAAAAATACACGCCCGACAGCGCCATCAAAAAGACCGCCGCGATGCTCACGCGCGCCGATCCCAGCCAAATGAGCAACAGGACCACCACGCAGGCGACCGGCGTCGCCTTTACAAACGACAGTGCCGGAGCCACCAGGCGGGCAAACGCCCGCGACCGTGATGAAATCCCGGCAAGCACGCCACCACACACCGCGGCAAGCGCCAGCCCACCCAGTATCCGCGTGCCCGAGCCCGCTAAAATCGCCCAGGTACCGCCATCGCACACCAGGCGCAGCAGCGCCAAGGCAACAGCACCCGGTCCCGGCAAGATCAGCGGCTGCGCCACCAGCGCCGCCACCAGCATCCACGTGGCAAGCCAAAAGGCGGCGACGGCACCTACTGCCGCCACCGCCTTCATACGCTCTGTCATTTGTCGAGCAAACGCACGCACGGGCTACTCCATGTAGTAGAAATCGTCAGCCGGAAGTTTACCACCCACGGCGCTCGCGTCCGCGTCGGACAGCACCTGCAGATACCCACTAAGTGCCGCCTTCATATCCTTGCCCGTCTGGCACACAAGCATGCACCCGGGAATCGCCTTCTCGGCGATCTTGGCGTTGTCCACGATGCCGGCATCGACCACGGCCTGTGCCCAGTCTGCCGGCGCCGCATTGACGGCCTTAACACTCGCCGCGTGGCAGCTCAAGAACTCCGCCACAGCCTCGGGATGTTCCTCGGCAAACGCGCGGCGCACCACGGTCACGCCCGTCAGCAGGCGCGAACCCGTGCCACCCGCCAGCTCATCCCACACATCGGTCAGGCTCACCGGTGCCGACAGCTTGCCCTCGCTCTTGGCGATGGCAGCGGTCTTGAACGGCTCCGGCAGCACGCCCACGGCGGACGGGTCGGCAAGCAGGGCCGACAGCACCTCGGTGGGCTCGCTCTTAAACTCGAGCGTCACCTGGCCGGTCAGGCCCGCGCGCTCCAGCAGGAAGTTCATGACGTACTCTGGCGTGGTGCCCTTGCCCGTCATGTAGACGGTGCGACCCGCCAGATCGCCAAACGAGGCCACACTCGCGTCGCCCGTCACAACGTTCAGCACACCCAGCGTGTTGATGTCGATGACCTGCACCGCGCCCTCGGTCTTGTTGTAGAGCACGCTCGCCACGTTGGCGGGCACCAGGGCAATGTCGATATCGCCCTGAATAACCTTGGGCACAATCTCATCGGCGGCAGTATTCATCGCAAAGTCGAACTCATTGTCTGTCTCGCCATCGGCCGCCCGGTCCATAAACTGCACCAGACCAATCGAGGTCGGCCCCTTGAGCGAGGCGACGTGCACCTCGACCGGCTTGACAGCAGCACCGGCGCCGTCCGTGGCAGCCGAGCCCGCGGCGGACCCGGCACCGGCAGCCCCGCCGCCACAGCCCGCGAGCGCAAGCGACAGGGCGCCCGCGGCGAGCGCCGAGGCAAACCCCCGGCGCGACATCTCAAAATCAAACGCGCGCATCGCTAGCACGTCCCCTCGTTGGGCATCGTCCATGCGTGATGGTCGGTATGCAGCAGCTCCTCGGCCAGCGGCGAGAGCGGCTCGCCCAAGAACTCGCGGTAGCACGCCTGGACATCGGGATTCTCGTGCGAGAAGCGAATGTCCGCAGCAGCATCCAGGCCCCAGAGCACCTGACCGCGCTCGGCTGCCAGCTCGCAGCCGTCGTGGATGGGCTGACCGCCGCCACCGACGCAGCCGCCCGGGCACGCCATGACCTCAACGAAGTCATAGCTCACGCGGCCGTCGCGAATCGCGTCGAGCAGACGGGCAGCGTTGCCCAGTCCGTGTGCCACGGCGACGCGCACCTTGGTGCCATCGATATCGGCCACGGCCTCCTTCCAGCCGTCCAGGCCGCGCACATCGGTAAAGAAGTCAGCGTCGGGGTTCTTGCCCGTCACCAGGTAATAGGCCGAGCGCACGGCGGCCTCCATCACGCCGCCCGTGGCGCCAAAGATCACGCCCGCGCCCGTGCCAAAGCCCAGCGGCGTGTCGAGCGGCTCCTCGACCAGCGTGTCCACGCTCACGTGGCTCGCGCGGATCATGCGTACCATCTCGCGCACCGTCAGCGCAACGTCAACGTCGGGCGCACCGCCCTCGCCCACCATGCTCGGCAGCGCGCACTCGGCCTTCTTGGCCGTGCACGGCATCACGGACACCACGAACAGGCGCTCGGGCTCCACGCCCAGCACTTTGGCATAGTAGGTCTTGGCGATGGCGCCGAACATCTGCTGCGGCGACTTTGACGTGGACAGGCTGTCGACAAACTCGGGGTAGCGCGCCTTCACAAAGCGTACCCAGCCCGGGCAGCAGCTCGTGAACATGGGCCAGCCGCGGCTGTCGCCCTCGCCCTTGGCAGCCTTACCCAGGCGCTCGAGCAGCTCGGAGCCCTCCTCCATAATGGTGAGATCGGCCGAGAAGTCGGTGTCGAACACGTACTCAAAGCCCACGCGGCGCAGCGCACAGGCCAGGCGCTCGACGGTGGCCTCATCGCGCGGAATGCCGAGCTCCTCGCCCCAGGCGCTACGCACGGCCGGCGCGATCTGCACCAGCACGATCTTGTCGGGATCGGCGAGAGCGTCGAACACGGTCTCGGTATCGTCACGCTCGCGCAGGGCGCCTGTCGGGCAATGCGTGATGCACTGACCGCACGCAACGCAATCGGTCTTGCCGATCGGCGCACGCCCGCGGGTACCCACGGCGGTATGCGTGGCGCGGTTGGTCAGGTCCCAAATCCCCAGGCCCTGCACGCTCTCGCACACCTTGATGCAGCGCATACATTTAATGCACTTGTCGTTTTCGCGGATGATGGGGAAATCGAAGTCCCAGCCCTCGCGTGCCAAATGCCTTTGATATGGCAGATAGAAAATGCCCAGGTCGTTGGCGATGGTCTGCAGGTTGCAGTTGCCGCTGCGCACGCAGCTCGTGCACTGCGAATCGTGCTGGGACAGCAGCAGCTGCACGTTGGTGCGACGGGCCTCGCGGGCCTTGGGGCTGTTGGTGTGGACCACCATGCCGTCGAGCACGTAGTTGTTGCAGGCGGCAACCAGCTGGTCGCAGCCCTCAACCTCGACCACGCACACGCGGCAGCCACCGATCTCGTTTAGATCGCGCAGGTAGCACAGGGTGGGAATCTGGATGCCGACGGACTTGGCTGCGTCCAGGATCGTGGTGTGCTCGGGAACCACGACTTCGCAGTTATCGATAATGAGCCTGACCATGTTGTGCGCTCCGTTTTCGCTGTTGTCGCCGACAGTGGTTTTGTTGAGCTCTACCATTCCAGGTTCCTCCCTCCGCGGAACGCGCCAAAGCCAAAGTGGTCGCAACGCAGGCAGCGGCTTGCCTCCTGGCGCGCCTCCTGCTCGGTGAGACCCTGCTCGACCAGATTCCAATCGTGAATACGATCGCCGGCCTCGCGCTCACCCAGCTCGCAGCGGCCGCACTCGTGCTTGCCCTTAAACTGGACGGTCGGCAGCTCCACGTCGAGCTTGATCTTGTGGTCGAAGCCCAGATAGCGATCGATATTTGCCGAAGCAACGCGGCCGGCGTTGATGGCCCGGATGACGGTGGCGGGACCGGTCTGGCAGTCGCCGCCGCTAAAGAGGCCATCGAAGTTGGGCACGGCGCCATCCGAATCGGTGACCACGCAGCCCCACCTGCAGGCGATGCCCATGTCCTCAAACGGCTTGGAGTCGATGTCCTGGCCGATGGCCACAAACACGCGCTCGCAGGGAATGACGCGCTCGGGTGTGGCGGCGGCACGCGGGGCCGGACGCCCACGACGGGGCTCGCCGATAATCTGCGGCTGCACGCGCAGGCCAGTCACGCGGCCTTCCTCACCCGTCTCGATAGCGAGCGGGGCCGTGAGCTCCAGAACCTCGCAGCCCTCGGCCTGGGCGCCGGCAATCTCGGCATCCTGGGCCGTCATATCGCAGATGCGACGGCGGTAGACGATGCTCACCTTTTCGGCACCGCAGCGCACGGCGGAGCGCGCCACGTCCATGGCCACATTGCCGCCGCCGATGACGCACACGCGCTGGCCGCTCAGGTCGGGCAGCTCGTCGTCGCCGATGGCGCGCAGCATCTTGACGGCCGACTCCACGCCGAGCGCCTCTTCGCCCGGAAGGCCGAGTTTCTTATCGCTGTGGGCACCAATGGCCAGGTAGACGGCATCGAACTCGTCGCGCAGGCGGGCAAGTTCCTCGCCATTGACGGAGTGGTCGAGTTCCACGTCGATGCCGGCGCTCAAGATCCAGTCGATCTCGGCCTGCAGGCGCTCGCGCGGCAGACGGTAACTGGGGATGCCATAGCGCAGCATGCCGCCCAGGTGGTGGCGCTGTTCAAAGATGGTCACCTTATGGCCCATCACGGCCAGGTAGTAGGCGCAGGAAAGGCCGGCCGGACCGCCGCCAACCACGGCGATGCGCTTGCCGGTGTCGTCCACTACATGCGGTTTGTGGTCGTTGAGGTCGCTGTGCTCAACGGCAAAACGCTTGAGGGCGAGGATGTTCATGGGATCGTCGACCATGCCACGACGGCAGTGCATCTCGCAGGGATGCTCGCACACCAGGCCGCAAACGAGCGGCAGTGGGTTGTTCTTGCGGATGACCTTGACGGCATCGGCATAGCGGCCGGCCTCGACGAGCGAAATGTACCCGGGAATGTCGACGTGCGCCGGGCAGCCCGAGACGCACGGGACGCGGGCCTCGCGGTCAAAGCCGCAGGAGTGCTCGCGAATGTGGTGCTCAAAATCGTCGCGGAAGCCGCGAATGGCCGTGAGTGCCATGGCGCCGGCCTCGTAGCCGATAGCGCAGTCACTCGAAAGGTAGATGGTGCGGGCCGTGCGCTCAATCAAATTGAGCGTGGACTCGTCGGCGCGGCCCTCGAGCACATCGGCGAGCAGATCGCTCAGCGCGCTCAGGCCCACACGGCAGGGCGTGCACTTGCCGCAGCTCTGGGTGGAGCACAGGTTGACGAGCGCCGCCGTAAACTCAACGGGGCACGGGGCGAGCGAACTCACCGCCAGACGGCGCCCAAGCGCATCATGTAGGTCGTCCATGACGGCCTGAGCGTGGCTGCGTTCCATTACGTGCAGTCGTGCCATAAGATCCCCTCTCATGCGGCAGCCCGGAGGCGAGGCCGGGCGAAGTTGCTACACGCACAACACTGACCTAAAAAGTTGTTAGGTCTCCACGCAGTTCGGCAGGCGGTATGAAATGTCACCCTCGGCGGTGAAATAGAACATTACCGCAGATAAATGCCATATTTGATAAAACGCGTTACCAAATGACAATATCCAATGTGGAAAGGAACGCCTTACTATTTTTTCCTTTTGATCCGTTTTCCTCCGTCTTCTTCGGATCACATGATCCCTTGGGGACGGAGGAAAACGGATCATTTTTGATACAAAGGAGTCAGGCCACCATGCACCAATCATGAGTTGCGGTGAAATAGGGACTGAAAAGCCGCTCAAAAGGCCAGAACAGTCCGTATTCCACCGCAACTTCAAGACGTTGGTGCAAACCAACCTGTCCCCCTTGCACCAAAAAGGGCCCCGAGCGTAGTTGCTCGGGGCCCTTGGTTCACCTCGCTCTAGCGGGCGATGCGTATGCTATTTGCGCTTGCCGCCGCCGTCACCGGGGCGACGGGAGCTGCCGCCGCGCTTGCCACCACGACTATTGCCATAGCTGCCACGGTTATCGCGACCGCCGGCACGGCCGCCACGGGAGCCGGCCTGGTTGCCGCCACGCCCGCCACGATAGCCGCCACGACGCTCCTCGCGGGTATCGTCGTAGTTGCGCCAGTCATCGCGACGATCGCGGCTGACACGCGGGTCGCGACGATCGCGCGACTCATTCGAACGACCGGCGCTGCCGCGGCCACCGTTGCCGCGAGCACCCTCGCGACGCTCGCCGCCGCGGCTACCGCGCTCTTCAAAGCGCTTGCCGCCACGGGGCTCACCGCCACGGGTACCTCGCTCACCGCGACCCTCACCACCGCGACGCTCATCACGGCCACCGCGCTCGTCATCACGACCGGATCGACGGCGGTCGCCCGCGCCGCGCTTGCCACCGCGCGAACCGCGGCCCTCGTCCTCGCGCTCGACACGACGACGGCCGCCACGGTCCTCGTCCTCGCGGCGACGGCGATGTGCCTCGCCCTGGAACTGCTTGGCACGGCGCTCGGCACGGTTACCGCGCGCAGGCTGCTCAGCGGCACCAGTACCAGCGCGCTCCTCGGCAGCCACCTCGCGGGCCACACTCTCAACGGCCTCATCCACGCGAGCTTGAACGCCCTCGCGCACGCGGGTCTTGCCGCCGCGCTTGGGACGGCTCGGACGCTCGCCGTCGCCGCGACGCTCGTCGCGACCGCGGTTGGAGCGACCGGCCACATCGCCATAGTCATCGCCGTTGCGCTTGCCGTCGCGACGTGCCTGCTCAAGCTTCTTCTTGCTCTTGGACTTGCCGCGCTTGGTCTTCTTCTTCACCTTAAAGGCCGAAGGGTCGCGCTCGGGATCAACCGCAGGCGGGTTGGGACCCACATGCAGGTCGCCGGCCTCGTAGATGTCGGCGGTCTTGTCCATGAGCTTCTCAATCTCGTAGAACTCGTCCACGTCCTGCTCGGTCACAAACGTAATGGCCCAGCCCAGCTCGCCGGCGCGGCCCGTACGGCCAATACGGTGGATGTAGTCGGTCGGCTCGGCTGGCACGTCAAAGTTCACGACGTAGCGCACGTCGCTAATGTCGATGCCGCGGGCAAGCACGTCGGTTGCCACCAGCACGTCGACGGTACCGTCGCGGAAGGCCGAAAGGGCACGCTCGCGCTGGGCCTGGCTGCGGTTACCGTGAATCGCGGCGGCCTTGATACCCTTGCGCTCCAGGCGACGGCAGCAGCTGTCGGCGCGGTGCTTGGTGCGCATAAAGACGATAGTGCGCTCCGGGCCTTCCTTTTTGAGGAACTCGGGCAGCAGGTTGTTCTTGGCCTCGATGGACACCGGGAACACAAACTGGTCGACGGTGTCGGCGGTCGACGTGGCCGGTGCGATCTCCACGCGAGCCGGGTCGCTCACCAGGTCGGTGATCTCACCCACGGCCTCCTCGTCGAGGGTCGCCGAGAACAGCAGCGTCTGGCGCTCGGCCGGCGTCTCGCGCACAATGCGGCGGACGGCGGGCAAAAAGCCCATGTCGAGCATGCGGTCGGCCTCGTCGAGCACCAGGACCTTGACCTCGTCCAGGTGGCAGGCGCCCTGCTCAATCAGGTCGACCAGACGGCCCGGCGTGGCGACCAGGATATCGCAGCCGTACTTGAGTGCCGCGGTCTGCGGCTTGTAGCTCACGCCACCCACGACGGTCACGGCAACATGGCCGGTGACGTCGGCGATCTTGCTCGCGACCTCGTCGATCTGCTGGGCAAGCTCGCGCGTGGGGGTGATGACGAGCATCACGGGGCCACGGCCGTTGCCCTCGGGCTTTTTAGCACCGCGACGGCGGTTGCGGCCGCCGCGCTCGCGCACGGGCTTGGGCGGAGCGATGTGCTCCAGATTGTTCATGGTCGGCAGCAAAAAGGCGGCCGTCTTGCCGGTGCCGGTCTGGGCGGCGGCAAGCAGGTCGCGGCCCTCGAGCACCACGGGGATGGAGCCGGCCTGAACGGGCGTGGGCGCCGTGTAGCCCAGGTTCTCGATAGCACGGAGCATCTCGTCCGAAAGCCCCAGCTCATCAAAGGCGGGCAGGCTCTCGGTAGCGGACTCGACGGCCTGGGCGGCGCTGGCCTCGTCGGCAGCATCGAAGGCGGCCTGGGTCATGGCCTCGCGGGTCTCGTCCAGAATCTCGGCGTCCGTGACGTCGGATACAGAATTACGCATATGTTGTTGTTCCTTATCTGCACGCGCTATGGGCACGGCATGCGGCCGCGCGGGCGTGCTTGGTAGTGCGCTAATACATACAAAAACAGGTGCGCACAGAGAGGACGTTGCTCAGCACGCTGGCGATCGCTTTGGCAGCCCTATCACGCGCCGTCCAGACGCAGCAGCTCTAAGCGATGGAGCAGATTCGCCGCCGGTTAGTATACCCGTACTCCGTATGCCCCCACGTAAACCACAGATGACGAGGCGGACGAGGTGGGCCTGGCCTATTGTGTCAATCTGTAACAGATGCAGGGCAAAACCGGGTCCAAATGTTACAGAACAAGACAGAGGGGGATTTCCGTTCAGTCCAACCAAAATCTCTCGGTCTTCCTGCAATTTCGAACATGTGGCCTATAATGTTGCTTTGGTTACGCTATATATTGCGCAGCCATTTAATACGTCGCCCACCGGGGGCCATTAATTCCTATCGCCATATTGGCTAGGAAGCAATCAAAGGAGGTATCCGTGGCAGCAGAGACGCCTTGCTCGGTCCTCTATAACGATATTCGCTCGTTCGGCGGTCTTAAACATCTCGAGATCGCCCGAATGCTCATCAATGGAAACTCTTATCTCGGCAGTACCCTGCTCGAGAAATGCTCTTCCAACCGCTCGTATCTCACCCGTTACATCGTCCATCGCAAGCCTGACCAGTGCGCGCCCTCCATCTACAGCGACTTTACCGTCACCACGCTCAACCTTTCCGCGGCAATCTGCAGCAAGCTCGGCGGCGGCGAGTCCGCCTATCAGGCAATCGCCGAGCACTATCGCGGTCCGGCCGCCAACGAAATGATGTCGGCTCTCGCCAGCTACAAGCTGGACAGCCGCCTATATGCAAATGCCCTCAATCGCATCGACAACTTTGACGGCAATGCCGTGCGCGAAAAAAGCACGCTCTTCTTGATGCTCTTTGTAGCAACGGGCGCACTTGCCGACCCCGCTCAAGGCGTGGCCACCGTCGAGCGCTTTTGCGACAGCAAGACGGGCGGGCACTTTGGCACCACCGAAACTACCGTTGGACGTGGCTTTATGGGCAGTCTGGATCAGCCGCGCGCCGTCGCTCCCAACCTCGGTCTGCTCAGGACGCATGCCGACAACTGCGTCGATATGCAAATCCATCCCCTCACACGCGATCCGCGCGGCACCGTGATTGGTTCTTTGCCCAAAACCTCGCCCAGCATCACCGACGTGGGCGCCGACGCATCGCGCGAGCATCTTCGCATTTGGCTTGAGGGTGAGCACTGGTACGCCCAGGGCCTCGGATCGACCAACGGCACGGTGCTCGAATCGGGTGCAGGCGACGGCGATATCGTAATCGAGCCGCCCCGCGACCAACGAGAGCCCGGCAAAGTCTATCCCCCCGTGGAGATCGCCAATAGCGACAGACTTCATTTGGGTCTCTATACAACGTTTCTCGTTATTGTGGACTAGCGCGTAGAGACGTGGGAAAACAGGTGCCACTCGTCTTATATCATTTACGTTGCACGCTGCACTATAAATAGCAATACGAGTCAGCTTATCGGCAAACACGTCTATCATGGGCTTTAATCGATAATCGCGTTCTCGGTGTGAGCACGCGGCCCCACCAAACGAAGGAACGCCTTGGATACCACCAACACCGCCCCTGGCGACAAACTCATCCGTCTCGATACGTTCGATACCGCCGTGGCGGTCGACCCCAGCGCCGAGGACGACGCCAAACGCCGGTTTATGACACTTATTCTCCAGACGGCCCACCGCAACAACGGCAACATCGGGCACGTGCTGCGCGCGACCAACACGAGCGGCGAGGTCTTTGCCGTCAAGCTGCTCAAGGACAACGTCATTCTCTCTGGCCAAGCCCCCGACCGCTCCGCCGAGCAATCGGCCGCGCACCTGGCCAACACCGCTGCGCTGTTTGAGGAGTACCGTCATCTGTGTACCGTCTCGCACCTGCGCGGATTTCCGCGCGTCTATGGCTACGGATCGTGCGAGGATGACCCGCTCATCCTCATGGAGTGGGTCGAGGGCACCTCACTCAAGCAGGCGCTGCCCCTGCTTCCTCACGACGCCTCGGGCGGGCTGACCACCCAGATGGTCGCCGCCGTCGGAAACGCCGTGCTTCGTGCGCTCTTGATGACCCAAGGCCTCGTGAATCCGGTCGTCCATCGCGACCTGTCGCCTGCCAATATTATGTTCCGCACCACCAGCCGAACGCTCGAGCAGCAGATTGCCGATTGCTCCTTTGACCCCTGCCTCATCGACATGGGCTCCGCGACCATGGCTCTCGGCGACGACACGATCACCCGGCGCGCCGACATCTGGCGCTTTGCCACGCCCGCATACGCCGCGCCCGAGATGCTCACACAGGATATCGAAGGCATCGCGGCCCTTCGCCGTTCGCCGGCAATCGACGTCTATGCGCTTTCGAGCATTCTGTACCAGCTCTACAGCGGTCGCAAACCGTTTGACCTTGAGTCGACGGACGCCGCTGCAACCGGCTCGTTCTATCTCGTAAAGACCAAGACCAAGCCGGCACCGCTCGAGCCGCGCTGCGAGGGCGATGAAGCGCTCGTCCAAATCATCATGAAGGGTCTCTCAGTCGAGCAGTGCGATCGTCCCACCGAGCAGCAGATGCTCGAGGTGCTCTCGGCATACCTCACCGATGCCGAATCCGAGGGCCGCGAAGGCACAGGAGACGAGGCCGCGATTGATATCGATTCTGGCACGCACCTTAAGGTCAACGTCGCCGGCGAGCGCGCACGAGAGATCCTGAATCAGGCCCGCCACGATGCCATGACCCGCCGCCGCTTTATTATCGGCAGCGCTATCGCAGCCGTTGCGGGGCTCAGCATTATCGGGGCGGCAACCCATGGCTTTGGCATCCCCGACTACCTTGACGGCATCCGCGGTTCACTTGACGACTACACCTGGGATCAGCTGCAGGAGATTTCGCTCAAGATTAAGGCCGCCGAGACCCGTAGCAAGGCACGCGAGATTGCCAAGCGCTATCATCTGCTCGATGCCGATGGGCATATCCCCTATCCGTGTACCAAGCGTGTCACGCTCACCAACGGGCTGCAGGTTGGCGCGCAGCTTGTGGGCATCCGCCACGATGAGCTTCTGGACGGGACGGGCAAGGCCGGACTGACGTTTATGTTCGATGCGGGTATTGCCGAGCGCAACGCTGCGGCTGAACCGCCGAGCGCCGGCTGGGCAGATTGCGAGCTGCGGGAATGGCTCAACGGCGACGGCCTTAAGCTGCTGCCCAACGAGTTGCGCGCACTCATTAAAGGGGTCAAGAAGGTCTCGAACAATGTGGGCGCCGCCAACAGCGCATCGTGCCTGAGCGAGTTGCCCGCAACCCTTTGGCTGCCCGCCATGGTCGAGCTGTGCGGTACGCAACCGCCCGATTCGTTTACCGAGGGCTATCACTACCTGGCAGACATCTACAACGGCGAGGGCAAGGAGTATCAGCTCTTCCGCGAGCTCAAGGTGAGCCCGTATTCCACGAACGAGACGATGGTCCGCCAGTGGAAGGGCAAGGACACCTGTTGGTGGGAGCGCACGGTGAGCCCCGACACATCGGAGAGCGAAGGCACGCTCTATATGAACCGCGTGGGGCACGACGGCGACGTCTTTACGTACGCAACGCCTGCGGAAGAGCCAAACAAGCTAACCTGTGTGATCCCCGGGTTCTGTATCTAGGCGGCGGGCGTCTTGCCGTGACGGGACCCCTCCCCGGCAATTGTCTCGATCTGTAACAGTTAGAACCCAAAAACCGGTCTAGATGTTGCAGAACGAGACATTTGAGTTGACCGCGGACGCTCTGTCTCGATCTGTAACATCTAGCAGGCAAAACGGTCCTTAGACGTTACAGATTGAGACGTTAAGTTGTGGCTCGATGTAATGTCTCGATCTGTAACAGTTACTCGACAAAAACGGGTCTAGTTGTTACAGATTGAGATGTTTGGCAGGGACGGACCATCGGCCAACCATCCATCCTCATCTGTAACGAAATCTCATATATTATTTCTGTACTGGACACCCCCAGGGGGTATGGGCGTATAGTATCGGCAGGTTAACAATTCCAACACCGAACAACAGAAAGGAGAAGCCATGGCTCAAGATAAGTTCGATGTGGGCGGCATGACGTGCGCCGCCTGCCAGGCGCACGTGGACCGTGCCGTGAGCAAGCTCGACGGCGTCCAAAGCGTCGCGGTCAACCTGCTCGCCGGCTCCATGCTGGTCGACTACGACCCCGCGCAGGTCTCCCCCGACGACATCTGTACCGCCGTCGATCGCGCGGGTTATTCGGCCTCGCCCGTTAGCACGGGCACCGATGCCGCCAACTCAAACGGCAACGCACAAGCCAGGTCCGGCGCCGCTCATATGGAGTCGCCGACCAAAAAGTTGGAGGCCACTGCCTCCGCCATGCGCACCCGTCTCATCATCTCAATCATCTTTCTTATTCCGCTGTTCTACATAGGCATGGGACACATGCTCGGCTGGCCGCTGCCCAGCGTCTTCACTGACCACACCCACAGCATGACGTTGGCGCTCACCGAGCTCGTCTTGCTCATCCCCATCGTCTACGTCAACGACGCGTACTTTATCAACGGGTTTAAATCGCTCGCGCACGGCGCGCCTACCATGGACGCCCTCATCGCCGTGGGCGCCACCGCCTCCATCGCCTGGTCGCTGTACGCCATGTTCATCATGGCCGACCAGTTAGCCGCGGGTCAGGTACACGAGGCAATGATGACGAGCATGGACAATCTGTATTTTGAGAGCGCAGGCACGATCCTGTCGCTCGTCACCGTGGGCAAATACCTCGAGACGCGCAGCAAGTCCAAAACCGGCGGCGCTATCGAGGCGCTGATCGACCTGGCGCCCAAGACCGCGACCGTCGTGGCAGAGGACGGCAGCGAGACCACCGTCGACGTCGACAGCATCCTTCCCGGCCAGGTCCTGCGCGTGCGCCCCGGCGAGTCCATACCCGTCGATGGCGTGGTGCTCGAGGGCAACTCGGCCGTGGACGAGAGTGCACTCACCGGCGAGTCCATCCCCGTGGAAAAGACCGCCGGCGCCACCGTCAACGCCGCCACCGTCAACCGCACCGGTTCGTTTACCTTCCGCGCCACGCGTGTGGGCGCCGAGACATCGCTCGCCAAGATTATCAAGCTCGTCGAGGACGCCAACGCCACCAAGGCGCCCATCGCCCGCATGGCCGACAAGGTCGCCGGCGTATTCGTGCCCGTGGTGTTCGCGATCTCGGCCGTGACCTTTGTGGTGTGGATGGCACTGACCGGCAGCGTGAACGAGGCACTCACTTCTGCCGTGGCCGTGCTGGTGATCAGCTGTCCGTGCGCGCTCGGCCTGGCCACGCCCGTCGCCATTATGGTAGGCACCGGCAAGGGCGCCGAGATGGGCATTCTGTTCAAGAGCGCCGAGGCGCTGGAGAGCCTGCGCAGCGTGGGCACCGTGGTGCTCGATAAGACGGGCACGGTCACCCGCGGCAAGCCTGCCGTGACCGATATCGTGGTGGCCACGCGCGCCGACGGCTCGCCCGCCATGAGCGAAAAGGCGCTGCTCAAGCTGGCCGCCGCGCTGGAACGCTCAAGCGAGCACCCGCTGGCCGAGGCGATTATGGCCGAGTGCGAGACACGCGGGATCGTCGCGCGCATGGTCGAGGACTTTGCCGCCGTGCCCGGGCGAGGCGTTACGGCGCGCGAGGGGCAAAACGCCATTGCCGCCGGCAATATGCGCCTGATGGACGAGTTGGGCGCGAAGGTGCCCGCCGGCCTTGCCGAACAGTTCGCCACCGAGGGCAAGACGCCGCTGTTCTTTGCCAAGAACGGCGAGCTTGCTGGCACCATTGCCGTGGCTGACGAGGTCAAGGAGACGAGCGCCGGGGCCATCGTCGCACTGCGCTCGCTTGGCGTCGACGTGCGCATGCTCACCGGCGACAACCGCGTGACGGCCGAGGCCATCGCCCGCCGCGTGGGGCTGAGCAGCGAACAGGTCATCGCCGACGTCCTCCCCGCCGACAAGGAGCGCCACGTGCGCGAGCTGCAGGATGCGGGCAGCAAGGTCGCCATGGTGGGCGACGGCATCAACGACTCCCCCGCCCTGGCGCGCGCCGACGTGGGCCTTGCGATCGGCACTGGTGCCGACATCGCCAAGGAAGGGGCAGATGTGGTGCTCATGCGCAGCGACCTCATGGACGTCGCCCGCGCCATCGAGCTTTCGCGCGCCACGATCCGCAACATCAAGCAGGACCTATTCTGGGCGCTGTTCTACAACGGCATCGGCATTCCGCTGGCGGCGGGCGTGTTCTTCCCGCTCACCGGATGGCAACTCTCGCCGATGTTTGGCGCCGCGGCCATGAGCCTGTCGAGCGTCTGCGTCGTAAGTAACGCGCTGCGCCTGCGAACCTTTAAGCCGAAAGTGGCAAAATAGGCTCACCATTACGTCCATTTAGAACGGGTTTTCCAGGTGCCCGAGATTGACCTGAAAGAGGAGCGACGCGTACTTTGGTACGCGAGCGACGGCTTGAAGGTCAAGATCGGGCACCTGGGAAAGCCGACACAACAGAGAGGAATACCCATGCGTTACACAATTAAAACGTCTGGCCTCATGTGCGGCCACTGCGACGCCACCGTCGAGACGGCGCTGCTCAACGTGGCCGGCGTGACCGACGCCGACGCCGATCACGAGACCCAGACCGTCCAGGTGGAGTGCGCCGACACCGTGACCGCCGAGCAGCTCGCCGCCGCTGTCGAGGCCGCGGGCGAGAAGTTCCACGCCCTGTCCGTGACCGCCGCGTAGCAGACGCTGTCTACTCAATCCTCAGAAGTTGCGGTGAAATACGGACTGTTGTGCCGCCCTAGGCCTTTAAACGGTCCGTATTTCACCGCAACTGACAGGGATATCCGAAAGATCGACCAGAAACGAGGACCCGCCATGATGGCAGACCATAAATCGGTGACCCGCATGCTCAAGACGGCACGCGGTCAGATCGACGGCATCTTGCGGATGGTCGATGAGGACCGCTATTGCGTCGATATCTCCACGCAGCTCATGGCCACGCAGGCACTCCTCGCGCGCATTAACGCCGACGTGCTCAAGGCGCATATCGAGGGCTGCGTGACTTCGGCAATCGAATCGGGCGACGAAGACCTCAAAGCCGCCAAGCTCGCCGAGATCGAACGCGTTGTCGACAAGCTCTCCAAGTAATTGGGGCATTGGGGACAGACTTCTTTGCACCGTCTTGGTGTTCCGGGGACAGGAATGTTTGCACCACCTTGGTGCAGATTAACCTGTCCCCCTTGCTCTAAATCGGGTATAAAGGCCTGCAGCATATCGAACGAAAGGCAGTTTGCATGAATGACTTTATGAAGGGTCGCAATGGCGCCGATGAACTCACCATCGTGATGGGTTTTGCCGGCATCATCATCGCGATGATCGGATCGATAGCCCGCATCCAGTGGCTCAGCTGGATCGCCATCGCCGTCATCGTGATTGGTGTGCTGCGCGGCCTGTCCAAAAACATCGATGCACGTCGCAAGGAGAACGAGACCTTTGTCGCCGCGACCGCCAATGTTCCCGGCTTGGGCAAGTTCGTCGCCAGCTTGGGCGGCGGGGCCGCAGCGGCCAGCACTTCACGCGCGGCCGGCACCAGTAAGGAAGACTTTGAACGTGCCAAGCGCACGGCCAAGAAGATGTGGAAGGGTCGCAAAACCACGGCATACCTCAAGTGCCCCAACTGCGGCCAGATGCTCTCCGTCCCCAAGGGCAAGGGCAAGATCCGCGTCACCTGCCCCAAGTGCCACGCCAAGATGGAAACCCGCTCCTAGCGCCCGCACGCGGGACAAATAAATCAGGTTTGTTTGTCCCAAATCTTAAGTATTTGTTCGATAAAAAAGCCGAGGCCTCGTGTTGAGACCTCGGCTTTTTGTATGCGGCAACGGAGCTGTCCCTTTGTCTCGTCTACGCCACGCCGTCGCGGGCGAGCTCCTCGGCCAGTGCCTCGGCCGGCATTGCCATAATCGTGTCGAGTTCGGCGTCCACCTCGGGAATACGCTTCACCTTGAGTTTGCGTACCAGATCGCCACGACACATCACGTGTATCGGCTCACGCAGAGCGCACAGGTCATCGAGCGGGTTCTTGCGCGTCACCAAGATATCGGCGGCCTTGCCGCACTCGATCGTGCCAGTCTCACCGTCCAGCCCCAGCAGCTCGGCGTTGACTTGCGTAGCCGTATGCAGTGCGAAGGCGTTGCTCACGCCGACATACTTGGCAAAATAGGCCACCTCGCGCCACATGTCGTACTGCGTCACGAACGGGCAGCTTGAGTCCGTGCCCAGGCCCACCTTAACGCCAGCTTCCAGTGCGGCACGAGCACTCTCGATAATGCCCGAGCACACGATGTCACCGTTCTTCTTTTGCGTGTCGGTCGAATGGGTCTTTTCCGGATCGAGCAACACAAACGGCAGCGCCGGGCTGATAGTGCAGGTCACACTCGGCGCACGTCCCTCGAGCTGCGTACCCGCGGCGCCGCGGTACAGTTCCAGGATCTCGAGCGTCAACGGAGCGCCGTGCTCAATCGTGTCAACTCCGGCCTGAAGCGCGGCCTTCACACCTTCGGTGCTCTCGACATGCGCCATGACAGGAAGGCCAACCTCGTGCGCCGCCTTGCACGCCGCCGCGGCAACCTCCACCGGCATACGCAGCACGCCCGGCTCGCCCACCTCGGTCGCGTCGAACACACCGCCCGTTACGAACAGCTTAATGACGTCGGCACCGCGCGCATACAGGTCACGCACCTGTTCGGCTGCCTCGGCGGGACTGTTGGCCACCTGGGCGAACAAGCCTGCACCATGGCCGCCCGGCACCGTGACGCCCGTTCCCGGCGCCACCAGGCGAGGACCTTGATACTTGCCGGCATCGATAGCATCGCGCACGGCAAGATCGGCAAACAGCGGGTCGCCCGCGCCGCGCACCGTGGTCACGCCACTTGCCAGCTGTTGTTGGGCGCTGCCCTTAAGAATGTGGCGCACGATGGCGCGCCCCACGGGATTATCGAGCTTTTTCATCAGCGCACCCGCATCGCCCGCCGAAACCGGCTTGCCCGAACCGCACAGATGCACATGCATATTGATGAGGCCTGGCATGAGATACGCCCCTGCCAGATCGATGACCTCGGCACCTGCAGGCGCCTGCGCCACAGCACTCGGCCCCATCCACGTGATGACACCGCGCTCAACGGCCACGGCCATGTCGGGCTGCGGCTCCATATGTTCCGAACCATCCAGGACGGTCGCATTGATAAACAACGTGGAACGATCGGCAGACGCCATATCGAGCTCCTCCCCCTCAGAAAACTTGAACATCTGTCCATTATTATCCAGTGTAGCCCGATTGCCACAGACATATCGGTTAACGGAGGGAAGAGGGGATGTGGGGGACGGAATACGTTGCAGTCCCACCCCAGCAACATCAGGGGAATGTCTCGATCTGTAACAGATACAGGGTTATTGGGCCCCTTGATGTTACAGATCGAGACATTCGGTCGACGTTTCACCGGTTTGTCTCGATCTGTAACAATTACGAACTCAAACAACTTCTAAACGTTACAGATCGAGACAAAACCTCTCAGCGCCCATACCACTGACGTCTCCACTCCTCAGCCAAATCGGGCCGTCGCGGAATACCCGCCAACCTCATCTTCTCAACCAGCTTCCCCGGATTCTTGAGCTCATCAAACGTAAACCGAAGCACCTTGTGCCCGAGCATTGTCAGATGAGACTCCCGTTGACGTTCTGCCACGAATGGGTCGACCGACTCCCGGCCCTCGCCGTTCTGCAAGGTGTACTTCACCTTTCCGTCGAGCTCGCCGATGACACACGTCCCGTCCTCGAGCCGCCAAAAATAATCGATCCGAAACACCTGGCTCGAATCGAGCGGATCGCGAAACTCCACCTGCAACTCCGGAACCGGAAAGCCGTATGCAATAAAGAACGCTCGAAACCGAGACTCGCCACCGTTTTCGGACATCCCGTCCGCATACGACGCAATCACCTGTGCCCTGCGATACCCTCGCCTGCCCTCGCAATCGGCGCGGAGGCGCTCGCACAAATCCCCACGTGAAACGCCTTTCGCCCGCAGTGCAGAATCGGCAATCGCCAACCCGTAGGAGAACGGCGCACGAAGCAAGCAATCCTCCACCGTGCGCCAAAATGACGTCACCTGCACGCCATCAACACGCTCGAGCGCGCCCGCCATCTGCGGACGCAACAACCTGCACCCGCTGTTCAACGTCATCGAACAGCCCGTCTTAACAAGAAAACGCGGCCCGAGCAGATCATTCGGCACCTCCAAACCCCACAAAAGCGCCGCGTCATAGCCCCAAAACGCCCAATCGGGATGAAATTCCGCAAGCCCTTTGATAGTCCTCAGCGCTCGCTCCGCCGGCGTCAATGCATCCCAATCATGCTGAAAACAGAACAGGTACGGCTCGGGCTCCGCGATATCGTCGGTTCCAACATGGCGTCGCCGCCACATGAGCTCGGTATTGTCATGCGTTGCGAGCAGCGCACC
Organism: uncultured Collinsella sp.; assembly: GCA_937925735.1. Lineage (GTDB taxonomy): Bacteria > Actinomycetota > Coriobacteriia > Coriobacteriales > Coriobacteriaceae > Collinsella. Next base: position 26,303 of record CALAMK010000014.1, read on the forward strand.
CTGCTTGGCCGTCTCCGTGAGACGCGCGAGCATCCTGTTCCGCGCCAGCGTGTTGCGAGTCGTATGCTTGTGTTTGAGAACGGTATTAGACACTTTCATCACCACCACGTCAGACAAATGGACCATCGTCACCGTTGCCTCCGCTGACAAATGTCTTGATCTGTAACAGTTACGGGCCCAAACAGCCGCCAAACGTTACAGATTGAGACAAAGTCAGGGCTGTAGGGCGGCACCAATCACATCCCCTACTCCCATTCTTGTTCGTAGATGTTGAGGGACTTTACGTAGCGCCCCTGGGCACCCATGATGTCGCGGACCAGGCGCAAAAAGAAGCTGATGCACGAGGTATCAAAGCCGTCCCGCAGGTCCTCCGGATGCACCGCGCCCGGCCCATCGATTGCCGTATCGCTCAGGCGCGCTATGTCGTAGAGGTAGAGCTGCCCCGCCGTCAGCCAGATATCGTCGACGCAGGCGAGGCGCACCGCAATCGCACCGTCGCTCCAATGCTCCTTTTGCACGATATGCGGGTCGTAGACATCAAAGCGACGGTCGGTGCGCGTATCCTTCAGCGCAACCATGCCGTTCGCAGGATCCTTGTCCAAAATGCCAAAGCGCGAGAAATACTGTGTGTCGCGCACCTGCTCGAGCCGCTTGAGCGAGGCAGGCGAAAGCGATGCCGGCGGCTCATCAACATACAGCTCGAGCAGCGTCTTGCCATGGCGATAGGGGCGCTCGAAGAGCAGCCAATCGGTAAATGCCATGTTGTAGGCCATGATTTCGTTTTGGGAAGGCTCGGTGCAATAGCCGAGCCACGGGTCGACAATGATCTCGAACTGCTCGCGCGCCGGCTCCAAAAACTGAAACTTCCGCAGCATCCAAAAATGGGCCATGTCGGCAATATCGTTGCCGACGGCTTCAGCCAGATGTGCTCGGTCTAAAACGTGATCAGTCACGGCATCCTCCTCAAACTGATGAACCTCAATTTGAGCTTACGAGGAGGGTGGGCAGCCACTGTTGGCACGGACAAAATAGGCCTCCGGCTGCAAACCAACTGCTGACCAAACACTTGACGGGATGCTTGACCGAAAATGCGCACCGCAAAGAAACGGCAGGTAGATATAGACAGCTGACCCGCCATTTTGAGCCAGATGCCCGCTGCCACCACAGAAACAGCAGAGCACCACAGTCGCAAACGTCGACGAATGAATACTTGTACGTCGACAAATGACAAAGTCGCCCGCAAACCCGCAAGGAGTGTCCCCGAATGCCGGCACATAAGGAACGTCCCTAGCTGCCGGCACTTGGGGACGTTCCTTTTGGGCCGGCCGTTGGGGACAGCCCTTGACGATTCAGCTGTGGACAGCCGCCTTACAGCTCCAGCGCCTCGGCGACTTCGGCAGCGCAGGCCAGGGCGTCGGCCATGGCGCTCACCACGAGCGAGCTGCCGTTGCGGGCATCACCCGCCACATACACCGGCGCGGCATCCGCGGCGACACCCTCCGTGCGAGCCGCGAGGTGCGAGCCCTCGGCGGCCATCACAGGCAGCGGACGACCAGCGGTGGCAACAGGCACGCTCACCGCATCGAACACACTGTGCTCCGGGCCCGTGAAGCCGCAGGCGATGAGCACCAGCTGCGCCGGTACCTCGTGCTCGGAGCCCGCGATGCGCTCGGGCTTTCCCGCCGACCAGTCCAGATCGACCACGCGCAGACCCGCAGCCGCACCCTTCTTGTCCAGCAGCACCTCGAGCGTATCCACGCCCCAGGCACGCATCTCGCCACCCATCGCAGCGATAGCCTCCTGCTGGCCGTAGTCGGTCTTCTTAACGTTGGGCCACTGCGGCCAGGGGTTGCTCGCCGCGCGCACATCAGGCGCCGCCGGCAAGAACTCAAACTGGCGCACGCTGCGCGCACCCTGACGTACCGCGGTGCCCACGCAGTCGTTACCGGTATCGCCGCCGCCAATGACCACGACGTCCAGGCCGCGTGCATCGATGACAGGCTCGCCGCCATCGAGCACCGAGACGGTCGAGGCCGTCAGGTAGTCCACGGCATACACCACGCCGGGCGCGTCAATATTCTCAGCAGCCAGTCCACGCGGGGCGCGAGCACCGGCAGCCACCACGACAGCGTCAAAGCCATTGAGCTTGGCCGCCACCGCAGGGTTCGTAACGTCAGCACCCAGCTCAAACACAATGCCCAGCTCGCGCATGAGTGCCACGCGACGCTCGACCACAGACTTCTCGAGCTTCATGTTGGGAATGCCGTACATGAGCAGGCCGCCCGGGCGGTCGTCACGCTCAAATACCGTCACACGGGCACCGCGACGTGCAAGCTCCCATGCAGCCACCAGGCCAGCCGGGCCAGAGCCAATCACAGCGACCGTGGGTGCATCCTCCCCTGCCGGCTCAAAGCGGCGCGGACCGCCATTTGCCCACTCATGGTCGCTGATCGCACGCTCGTTGTCATGGATCGTCGTGGGTTGGCCATCGACCGAACCCAGGTTGCACGCGGCCTCGCACAACGCCGGGCACACGCGACTCGTAAACTCGGGCATGGGCGAGGTGAGCGACAGGCGCTCGGCAGCCTCATCCCAGCGGCCACGGTACACCAGCTCGTTCCACTCGGGAATCAGGTTGTGCAGCGGGCAGCCGCCCGGGCGTGCCTTGCCAAAGCTCGCGCCCATCTGACAAAACGCCACACCGCACATCATGCAGCGGCTCGCCTGGGCACGGCGCGCATCGTCGTCGAGCTCCACGTACAGCGGATCGAAATCGCGGCTGCGCTCCTCCACGGGGCGCAGCTCGTGGGTCACGCGATCGATATCAAGAAAAGCACCGGGCTTACCCATGGCACTTACGCCTCCTTCTTGGTCGAAGCAACAGAGCTGGCGGTGGCGGGCGCAGCGCCAGCGACACCACCCACCACATCAAAGCGAGCGACATCGGCGGCGTCGGCGCGACCGGTCACAATGTCAAACGCCAGCTCCTCGGCCTGCGCATGCGTCTTGCCGACGGCCTCGGCGGCGGCGACAATCGCCAGCACGCGCTCGTACTCGGTTGGAATGACCTTCACAAAGTGCTTGCTCATCGAGTCGAAGCTGTAAAGCAGCTTAATGCCGCGCGGGCTCTGCGTCGCGTCCACGTGCTCCTGGATGAGTTCGCGAATCTGCGCCAGCTCGCCGGCCGTCGGGGCCTTGAGCTCAACGCTCTCGTGGTTCACGCGGGCATCGAGCGTGCCGTACTGGTCAAAGACATAGGCCACGCCACCCGTCATGCCGGCGGCGAAGTTCTGCCCGACCTCGCCCAGGATGAGCGCCAGACCGCCCGTCATGTACTCGCAGCCATGGTTGCCGCAGCCCTCGACCACCACGGTGGCGCCGGAGTTGCGCACGCCAAAACGCTGGCCGGCCAGACCGTTAATGAAGCCGCGGCCGCTCGTGGCGCCAAAGAACGCAACGTTGCCCACGATGATGTTCTCGTCGAACTTGTAGGTCGCATGCGGGTTGGGGCGCACCGACACCTCACCGCCCGAAAGGCCCTTGCCAAAGTAATCGTTGGCGTCGCCGCACACGTTGAGCGTAATGCCGCGCGGCAGGAAGGCGCCAAAGCTCTGACCGGCCGAACCATCGCAATCGACGGTGATGGAGCCGGCGGGCAGGCCCTCGGGATGTGCCTTGGTCACCGCATTGCCCAGGATGGTGCCCACGCAACGGTTAACGTTGGCGATGTCGGCATGGAAGCGAATCGGGCGCAGGTGCGCACGGGCATCGGCCGTATAGGGCACAAACAACGTGGAGTCGAGCGTCTTGTCGAGCTCGCTGTCCGCTGCCATCTGCGGCAGGAAGTGGCGACCGTCGGCACCCGGGATATGGGCACCGAACTCGCAGGTCGCGCTCGCCAGCACGGGCGACAGATCGAGCAGGTTGGCCTTGCGGTTGCCCGGCACCTCGATCTGGCGCAGGCACTCGGGATGGCCGACCATCTCGTCGACGGTGCGGAAGCCCAGGCTCGCCATGACCTCGCGCAGCTGCTCGGCAACAAAGAGCATAAAGTGCTCAACGTGCTCGGGCTTACCGCGGAAGCCGTGACGCAGACGGCAGTTTTGCGTCGCGATGCCGGCCGGGCAGGTATCCTGCTGGCAGTCGCGCTGCATGAGGCAGCCCATGGAGATGAGCGGCATGGTTGCAAAGCCAAACTCCTCGGCGCCCAGCAAGCAGGCGACGGCAACATCGGTGCCGTCCATGAGCTTGCCGTCGGCCTCGAGCACCACGCGGGAGCGCAGGCCGTTTTGCAGCAACGTCTGCTGGGCCTCGGCAAGGCCGAGCTCCAACGGCAGACCGGCATGCCAAATGGAATCGCGCGCCGCGGCACCCGAGCCGCCGTTATGGCCGCTGATCAAAATCTTGTCGGCGGCACCCTTGGCCACGCCGGTAGCAATGGTGCCGACGCCGGCCTCGCTGACCAGCTTGACCGACACGCGCGCACCGGGGTTGGCGTTCTTAAGGTCAAAGATCAGCTCTGCCAGGTCCTCGATGGAGTAGATGTCGTGGTGCGGCGGAGGCGAGATCAGGCCGATGCCGGGCGTGGACTGACGAACCTCGGCGATCCAGGGGTAGACCTTCTTGCCGGGCAGGTGGCCGCCCTCGCCGGGCTTGGCGCCCTGGGCCATCTTGATCTGAATCTCGAAGGCGCTGCACAGGTAGCGGCTCGTCACGCCAAAGCGCGCGCTTGCCACCTGCTTGATGGCGGAGTTCTTGGAGTCACCGTTAGCCAGCGGGGTCTCGCGACGCGGGTCCTCGCCGCCCTCTCCCGAGTTGGAACGGCCGTGCAGGCGGTTCATGGCGATGGCCATGCACTCGTGTGCTTCCTTGCTGATGGAGCCGTACGACATGGCGCCGGTGTTAAAGCGGCGGACGATGTTGAACGCGGGCTCCACCTCGTCGAGCGAAACCGGCGTGCGACCGTTGGCATTAAAGTCCAGCAGGTCACGCAGGCGCACGGCACGGCCGGTGCGGTGCAGGCGGGCGCTGTACTCCTTAAAGGTGTCGTAGCTGTCCTCGCGGCAGGCGGTCTGCAGCAGGTAGACGGTCTGCGGGTCGATAAGGTGATCCTCGCCGCCGAGCGGGCGCCACTTGGTCAGACCCAGCGTGGGCAGCTGATCGGGAGCCGGGCTCTTAAGGATAGCGAGCGCGGCGTCGTAGCGCTCATTCTGCTCGCGCTCGACGTCCTCGACACCCATACCGCCCACACGGCTCACCGTGCCGGCGAAGTACGCGTTGACGAACTCCGGAGTAAAGCCCACGGCCTCGAAGATCTGCGCCGAATGGTAGCTCTGCACCGTGGAGATGCCCATCTTGGACATGATGGAGACGATGCCGACGGTCGCAGCCTTGTTGTAGTTGGCGATGCCCTGCTCGGCTGTTACGTCCAGATCGCCGTGCGCCGCCAAGTCGCGAATGCACGCATGCGCGTTGTACGGATAGATGCCGCTCGCGGAGTAGCCCACCAGCGCCGCAAAGTCGTGCGGGGACACGGCGTCGCCACACTCCACCACGATGTCGGCAAAGGTACGCACGCCGGCGCGGATCAGGTGGTTGTGCACGCAGCCCACGGCGAACAGCGACGGTACGGGCACCTCGCCCGCAGCGGCACGATCGCTCAGCACCACGATGTTCACGCCATCGCGAACCGCACCCTCGACGTCTTCGGCAAGCTGCTTGAGCGCAGCCTGCAGCGCGCCCTCACCCGCGTCGCGGCGGTACACGGCACGGAAACGGCGGGTCTTAAAGCCCACGCGGTCGATGGCGCAGATACGCTCGAACTCCTCCTCGCTCAGCAGCGGGCGCTCCAAGCGCACCAGCTGACAGGCCGCACGAGAGTCCTCGAGCAGGTTGCCGTGGTTGCCCAGGTAGAGCGTGGTCGAGGTGACCATATGCTCGCGAAGGGCGTCGATGGGCGGGTTCGTGACCTGGGCGAACAGCTGATAGAAGTAGTCAAAGAACGAGCGCGTCTTCTTGGACAGGCAGGCCAGCGGCGCGTCGATGCCCATCGAGGCGAGCGGCGCCTTGCCCTGCTGGGCCATGGGACGCACGACTTCGTCAACATCATCCCAGTGATAGCCGAGCTTAGCCATGCGCACGGCGGCAGGCACCTCGGCGTCCTCGGCGGGTGTTGCCGCAACGGACTCATCGAGCGCGTCGACGGTCAGTGTCTCCTCGGCAATCCAATCACGGTAGGGCTTTTCCTTGGCATAGCGGGCGCGCAGCTCGTCGTTGTATATCACGCGGCCGCGGGCAAAATCGACCTCGAGCATCTGGCCCGGTCCCAGACAGCCGCTCGTCAGGATGTTCTCGGGGCTCACCTCGATGGTGCCCACCTCACTCGCCAGCATAAAGCGGCCGTCACGCGTCACGTAGTAGCGAGCCGGACGCAGGCCGTTACGGTCGAGGGCGGCACCCAGGGTACGGCCGTCGGTAAAGGCGATGGCCGCCGGGCCATCCCACGGCTCCATGAGCATGGACTGGTAAGCGTCGTAGGCGCGGCGCTCCTCACTCAGGCTGTCGTTGTGGTCCCACGGCTCGGGCAGCAACATGGACGCGGCACGCGTGAGCGGGCGACCGTTCATGACCAAAAACTCGAGCACGTTGTCCAGAATCGCGGAGTCGGAACCCTCGCGGTTAATGATGGGCATCACGCGCTCAAGATCATGTTGCAACACGGGGCTGTACAGGTTGGGTTCGCGAGCGCGGATCCAGTTGACGTTACCCTTGAGGGTGTTGATCTCGCCGTTGTGAATGATAAAACGGTTGGGGTGCGCACGCTCCCAGCTGGGCGTGGTGTTGGTGGAGTAGCGCGAGTGGACGAGCGCCACGGCCGTTTTGACGGCGGCGTCGTTGAGATCGATGAAGAAGCGGCGCATCTGCGTGGCGACCAGCATGCCCTTGTACACGATGGTGCGCGAGCTCATGGAGCACACATAGAAGATCTTGTCTCGCAGGGCAAACTCGGCGTCGGCCTTCTTTTCGATAGTGCGGCGGCACACGTACAGGCGACGCTCAAAGGCATCGCCGGCGGGCGTGTCGTCGGGACGGCCCAGGAAGGCCTGCAGGATAGTAGGCATGCAGGCACGGGCCGTCTCACCCAGGTCATGCGGGTCGACGGGAACCTCGCGCCAAAAGAGCAAAGGCACGCCGGCCTCGGCGCAGCCCTCCTCAAACACGCGACGGGCGTCCTCTACGCCCTTGTCGTCCTGCGGGAAGAACAGCATGGCCACGCCATAGTCGCCCTCTGCCGGCAGAATCTGGCCGCACTTTTGAGCCTCTTTACGGAAAAAGTGATGCGGAACCTGGAACAGGATGCCAGCGCCGTCGCCGGTGTTCTTCTCGAGTCCCGTGCCGCCGCGGTGCTCCAAGTTGACCAGAATGGACAGCGCGTCGTCCAGAATCTGGTGGTGGCGCTCACCGTTGATATCGGCAAGCGCGCCGATGCCACATGCATCGTGGTCGAATTCGGGGCGATAAAGGCCCTGCTGCTGAGCGGAATCTGCCTGCATCGCGATCCTCCCCTAGATATTAGACAGTCAGTTGAATAGGCATACTAGGAGCATCGCCGGCCCGTTGTGTTTCCCACCCGTTTCGAAACAATCGCGTAACGCACGCCCTATGAGTGGACACCGCCGACCTCAAGAGCGACAACAAGGGCCCCAGGTTCGGCCCGCAAGCTCACCGCTTCAAACATCTCAATCTGTAACAGGAAGACCCAATTTCGATGACTAGCTGTTACAGATTGAGATGTTTTCGAGAGACGGTTCCGAATGTCTCAATCTGTAACACGAAGGGCCGGTTTTGGCGGTCAGCTGTTACAGATCGAGATATTCCATAGGACCATTTCTTCCTGTCTCGATCTGTAACACCTAGGTCCAATTTCCATCCCTAGTTGTTACAGATCAAGACATTTCGGCAGCCCCCTTCCTCATCCTATTCAAATACAGCTATTTTGTTAGTCTTGGTTAACTTCGAGCCTAAAACGGGTATCCTTTGCGGAGTCAAACAAACGGCACGCAGGAGCGCACCATGCTCAACCATCTCAAACAACACTTTGGCTCCCGGCGCACCGGCGGCCACGGAGGACTCGACATCGCACGGCATATCGGCCCCGGGCTGCTCGTGACCGTTGGCTTTATCGACCCAGGCAATTGGGCCTCCAATATGGCCGCCGGCTCGCAGTTTGGCTACGCGCTGCTGTGGATCGTCACGCTGTCCACGATCATGCTCATCGTGCTGCAGCACAACGCGGCGCACCTGGGCATCGCCACGGGCACCTGTCTTGCCGAGGCTACGACACGTTACCTCCCCCGCTTCGTTGGACGCACGGTGCTCACCAGTGCCTATCTCGCGACCATCGCCACCGCCATGGCCGAAGTGCTGGGCGGTGCGATCGCGCTTCAAATGCTCTTTGGACTGCCCGTGCGCGCCGGCTGCATCATCGTGGCGGCAGTATCGATGGCGATGCTCATGACGAACTCCTACAAGCGTGCCGAACGCTGGATCATCGCCTTCGTGGGCGTGGTGGGACTTTCGTTTTTAGCCGAGCTTGCACTAGTCAAGATCGACTGGCCGCAAGCCGCCACAAGCTGGATCACACCCAGTATGCCCACCGGCTCGGCAGCGATTATCGTAAGTGTCCTAGGCGCGGTCGTTATGCCCCACAACCTCTTCCTGCACTCCGAGGTCATCCAATCCATGCACTTCGAAGGCCAAGGCGAGCAGGTTATCGAAGAACGTCTGCGCTACGAGCTTTTCGACACGCTCTTTTCGATGGGCGTGGGCTGGGCAATCAACTCAGCCATGGTCATCCTGGCCGCAACGACCTTCTTTGCGCATGGCATTGTCGTAGACGACCTCGCCGTCGCAGCGGCCACGCTCTCCCCCATTCTGGGTCCGGCAAGCTCGACCATCTTTGCCGTGGCGCTGCTGTTTGCGGGCCTCTCGAGTAGTGTGACGGCGGGCATGGCGGCGGGCACCATCACCGCGGGCATGTTCGACGAGGAATACGACATCCACGACCGACATTCCTCGATTGGAGTGGCGACCTGTTTCGTCGGCGCAGTGGCGGCGTGTCTGGTCGTCCCGAATCCTTTTGAGGGTCTCATTTGGAGTCAGGCACTGCTGTCGCTTCAGCTGCCGATTACGGTCTTTGTGCTCATACGACTCACCAGTTCGCCCCGCGTCATGGGCAAATACGCCAACTCGCGCCCGCTCAACGTGCTGCTCGTAGGGATCGGTGCCATCGTGACGATTCTCGATGTCGTGTTGTTGACAGGGATGTAATGGGGCGGGGCACCTACCCAGGCAAACGTCTCGATCTGTAACATCTAGACACGCTTTTGATGTCTAGATGTTACAGATCGAGATCATTCCGAGGGGCAGCTCCGTTTGTCTCAATCTGTAACAGAAAGACCCGTTTGGGGGTGCGGACAGAAAGTTGGACCGTGAAGCGGTCCGGACTGGAGGTTCGCATGTACAGCAGGGAGAAGGTCGAGCTCTTCCTCCTGGCGACGGAGGACGGCATGGGGCCCACCGCCG
>CALAMK010000015.1:0-6532 GCA_937925735.1 uncultured Collinsella sp.
CTCGTGTACTATCGGGATGGGCGCATCAAGAAGTCCCTCGGGTGGCTGAGCCCGATGGAGTACCGCAGGAAGCTTGGATACGCCTAGGCGCGGTCCAAGAAATCGTCCGCACCCCCTTCTAGGAACTATTCCACCGCAACTTAGATTAGGAAACCGCGTAACCTTAAAGCTCCAGTTCGTTGAGGCGCAGGATCGCCACGATATAAATCTTGAGCGCCTGCTTGAGCTGTTCCTCGTTGGCGCACTCGTTGGGGCCGTGCATCTGGCCACCCCACGCGGGCAGCTCCAGGCCGGTCTCCTCGGGGCCAAACGACACGGCGCGCGCAAAGTTTCGCGCATACGTGCCGCCGCCCATGGCAAAGGGCTCGGCATGCTTGCCCGTAAACTCGTTATAGGTATCGATAAGCGCTTTCACGGCCGGATCATCGGCAGAGACCGAGAACGGCACCTTGGCACGATCCACGCGATACGTCACGCCAAAACGGCCCACGAGCGGCTCGAGCTGCTCGCAGATGGTATCGGCACTGGTGCTGTCGGGGAAACGCACGTCGATGACCTGCTCGATGTGGCCATCCGCCACGCGGATGACGCCGGGGTTGCAGGTGAGCGGGCCAAACGCCGGGCTCGTCGCGTCGATACCCAGGCCGCGGCCATAGGCGTCCGCGTGCACAAAGGCCAAAAACTTGACAAACTCGTGCTCGGCAGGCGTCAGCAGGCGCTCGCCACGGGCACCAAACGCGTCCTCGGCCTCGCGCAGATACGCCACGATCAGGCCGACGGCATTGATCGTTCCCTCGGGCATCGAGGCATGACCGCCAATGCCGTGGGCAAAAATCTGCGCATGCCCGTTATCGAGCGCCGTGATCTCCAGGCGGTCGGCGTTCTCGACCGGGGCAGGCAGCTCATCGGCGGCAATCGCGAGCTCGCAGATAGACTGCGACGGAATGGCGTTGCTCGCCTCGGCACCGCTCCACGACACGATGCGCCCGCCGTCGATCTTGGGGCTCACAAACGTCGCCCCAAACTGGCCCTTCTCGGCATTACAGACCGGGAACTCGGCATCGGGCGTAAACAGAAAGTCGGGGTTTGCATAGTTCTCCAGATAATGGTGAACGTCGGACATGCCAACTTCCTCATCGCAGCCCAGCAGCGCGCGGAAGGTGTAGCGTGGCACAATGCCGTGCTTGAGCAGGTAGGCGCCAGCGTAGAGCGACAACACCGCCGGGCCCTTGTCGTCGATCACGCCGCGGCCGAGCAGCCAGCCCTCGCGGCGCTCCATCGCAAACGGGTCGGTGTTCCAGCCGGGGCCTGCGGGCACCACGTCCACATGGCAGATAGTCGCGAGCTGCTTATCGCCGCGACCCGGGATATCAGCGATACCCACATAGCCCTCGTCATCGCTCGTCTGGTAGCCGAGCTTTTGCGCGATGCCGAGCGCGCAATCGAGCGCATCACGGACCGGGCGACCAAACGGCGCACCGGGCTCCGCATCGGCAGAAACGGCCACAGACGGATAGCTCACCAGCTGCTCGATATCGGCGACGACATCTTCCCAGACCTCGTCGACATACTCGGCAACGCTCTGCTCCACCTGATTCATGGACGACCTCCTTACCAATGAGCAGCGGGCACGCCCGCCCCTCACATCACATACTTATATAGCGAAAAGTTTAGCAAGCTCGGCCACCGAGTGCACCACCGCATCGGCACCCGCCGCCTCGTGCTCGCCCGGCGCCGCCGCGCCCGAATAGATGCCGATGCACGGCACGCCCATCGCGTGCGCGCCCTCCACATCGTTAAAGCGATCGCCGATCATCACGGCCTCGTCCGCGGTCGCACCGAGCGCCGCCAGGGCATCACGGACCGAATCGGCCTTGGTCTCGCGCCCCTGCGGCGGATTCATGCCAACCACCGCCTCAAACTGAGAAAGCCCGAGCTCACGTACCATGTCGATGCACTTTGCCTCCATACGCGACGTCGCCACGGCCATACGCTTGCCCTGGGCGGCAAGGCCGTCGAGTAACCCGGGAATCCCATCGAACACGGGATACTCCTCCGGCCCCAGCTCATCAAAAAAGGCGCGGTACTCATCGGCCACCACAAGCGACTCCTCGCGGGAAAAGCCGTAAAAGTCGTGAAAGCTCTTCCACAGGGGCGGCCCGATCATGCGACGCAGGTCACCCATCTGCGCCTCCGAAAACCCGCGCGCAGTCAGCGTCTTGCGCGTCGAGGTCATCACCGCCCGGCCCGTATCGGCCACCGTGCCATCGAAATCAAACAACACGACCGGCCGCCTGCATATCTCCAGTGCCTCCATCGGCATTCCTCTTCCCCAGTTGATGATTTCCACACCGACACTTCAAACTGTTGACTATTCAACAATTGAACCTAGTAATGTGGAACGACTCTACTATACTTGTCGCACTTTGCTCTCAGAAGGCGGCGCGAAAGCGCCCCAACGAAAGGTGCAATTATGTCTTTTGCCATCATAACCGACTCCACGTCGGACATCTCCCCCGCCCGCGCCCAAGAGCTCGGCATTTACGTGATTCCGCTGCATGTGATTATCGAGGGCGAGGACCTGCTCGACCAGGTGCAGATTACCGCCGAGGAATACGTCACGCGCATGGCCGGCTCCGAGCAGCTGCCGCACACCTCGCAGCCGAGCGCCGGCGAGTTTAAGGCACTCTTTGATCGCGTGCTCGCCGACGGCCACGACAGCGCCATCTTTATCTCGCTGTGCAGCGAGTGGTCCGCCTGCTATGCCAACGCCAGCCTCACGGCCGAAACGCACGAGCTCGACGTGCGCTGCATCGACTCGCGCACCGGCTCGGGTGCAGAGGGCCTGCTGGTAGAGTACGCACTGGCCATGCGCGAGGACGGCCGCAGCCTGGACGAGACCGAGGCGCAGATCCGCGCAACGCTGCCCGACGCCCACCTGCTGCTGATTCCGCGCACGCTCGAGAACCTGGTCAAGAACGGCCGCGCGCCCAAGCTCGCCGGCCAGCTGACGCAGATGCTCAACATTCGCCTGACCGTTTCGCCGGAGTGGAAATCGGGCGAGATCAAGGCCATCAAAAAGGGCCGCGGCGCCAAGCGCATCGTCGCCAACACCATGGCCGATTGCCTCGCATTTTTGACCGAGCATCCGGGCTCCAGCGTGCGCGTGCTCACGACCGGCGCCGCCGAGGAGCAAGAGCTCGTCAACCAAGCGCTCGCAGGCCAGAACTACGTAGACGCCGGCACCGGCCCCATCGGCTGCACCATCGCCACCCACGTGGGCGTCGATGCCATAGCCATCAGCTACTGCCCCCGCTACCGGCCCATCCACTAGGGGCACCTTTACCACTTGCGGTGGAATAGGGACTGTTTTTGGCTTATCAGCCGCAAATCAATCCCTATTCCACCGCAACTTAGAAATCGGCAATCAGCCCTGCGGGCCCCGGAACAGTTCCTCATGCGAGCCCATTCTGACCAGTCGGATCACAGGATTAGTCTTATGCGGCAAGTAGAGAACGATCACATCGACCAAGCCATCGGATAGATGGAAATCGATGTGGCCGTTGTAATTGCCGCCCGGGTTTGAAAGCTCATGGGCGCCATATTCCGCGGGAAGCGAGCCGCGAGCTGCAAGCTCTGCGACTGCCGCCTTAAACTCGGTTTTTAGCTGCGGATGGATGCGCGTCGTCCGTTTGTAATCCGCCTTAAACTGAGCCTCGACTTTAATCTCAAACATCGCTAGTCCTCATCGAGGAACGATATAAGCTCATCAGCGTTATTGAATGACGGGCTGTCGTCTGGCAGAATCCCCAACTCATGAGCCTCGGCAATCACCATGGCGCGCCTCGTCGCCTCGTTGGGAACTTCGGGCCGACCCACAATCTCAAACGGAATCTTTCGCTGATTTACCAGCTGCCGAACAGCAAGGTTGAGATACGAATTGAGACTCAGGCCAACTGTATCCAAGAACTCAGTCGCCTGTTCCTTGAGCCCCTCTTCGATGCGAACCGTCGTAGGCTTAACCGTTGCAGTAGACATACGCGACCTCCTCGCTCTCGTCTTTTACATCAGTATACCCAGTTTAGAAGGCAGACTGATGTTAAATAGCATCAGTCTGCCTTCTCATCACTACAACGACAAGCGCGCTCGCCCTACATCAGCCCACTCAGGGCGATGTCGACGGCTTCGTTGAGGTCGTCGGTGATGTGTACGAGTTCGGGATCGAGCGGGCTAATCATACCGGCGTCCATCACCGGACCGTTAAGCCAGTCGAATAGGCCCTGCCAGTACTCGGTGCCCACCAGCACGAGCGGCATGCGCTTGACCTTGTGTGTCTGCACCAGCGTGAGCACCTCGAACATTTCGTCGAGCGTACCAAAACCTCCGGGAAACACGATGGCGCCCGAGCTGTATTTGACGAACATGGTCTTGCGCACAAAGAAGTAACGGAAGTCCATGCCGAGGTTCACGTATTTATTGAGCCCATGCTCGTGCGGCAATTCAATGCCCAGGCCAACTGACTTGCCGTTGACACTCGCCGCTCCCCTGTTGGCCGCTTCCATGATGCCGGGGCCGCCACCGGTGATGACCGCCACGCCGCGCTGGGCGATTTTGCGGCCGACCGTGCGCGCCGCCTTATAGAGCGGATCGGTCTTGGGCGTGCGGGCGCTGCCGAAGATGGTCACAGCGGGCCCGAGCTCGGCAAGTGCGCCAAAGCCATCGACAAACTCGGCCTGGATGCGCAGCACGCGCCACGGATCAGCATGCAACCAGTCGGTCGACTCCTCGGGCGCCAGCAGGTTGGCGTAGGTGTTGTCCTTAGGAATCATGGGGCCGCGCATAACCACGGGGCCGCGGCGGTACGTCTCGTCGTAGGCAGGCTCGCCCTCGACATTCTCGTTCTTAATCATGGGTACTCCTATCGAGAAAAAGAAAAACGGGCGGGGTCGACGCCATGCGCCAAACACCCGCCCGAACATCAACTATTCGGTATGGTACCCACGATGCATCAAGTGCTTGCAAGCTATCGGTCATCGGTCGCGCAGACGGTGTTAGCGAACGTGATGACCGGCCAGCGCTCGCCCCTTGCCGTTGCTAGCGCTCTGCAAGCGCCCGCGCCGCTCTTAGTAGTCCACCGCCGCAGGACTGTTCATCCAGTCGCTCACAAACACGCCGTAGCGGCCCTCGATAATGGCCTGACGGGCACGCTGCATAAGGTTGAGCAGGTAGTAGATGTTGTGCATCGACAGCAGAATACCGCCGAGCATCTCCTTCTGCGTGACCATGTGACGGATGAGCGCACGGCTGTAGCCGCCCGTGCACACCGGGCAGGTGCAGGTGGGGTCGATAGGGCCGTCGTCGTGCGCAAAGCGCGCGTTGCGGAAGTTAAGGCGACCTTCACTGGAGAACGCCGTACCCATGCGGCCGGTGCGCGTCGGCAGCACGCAGTCGAACATGTCGATACCCACGCCCACGCCGCGCACAAGCGTGGTAGGGTTGCCGACGCCCATGAGGTAGCGCGGCTTGTGCTTAGGCATGTACTCGGAAACCAGCGGCGCCAGCGTCTCGAACATGGTCTCGTGGTCTTCGCCCACCGAATAGCCGCCGATGCCGTAACCCGGGAAGTCGCCGCACTCCTCCAGATGGCGCAGCGAGCGCAGGCGCAGGTCCAGGTGCATGCCGCCTTGGACGATGCCAAAGAGCGCCTGGTCATCGCGGGTATGCGCCTTATAGCAGCGCTCGGCCCACATACTCGACAGCTCAACGGCGCGCTCAACGTAGGCGCGCGTGGCGGGATAGCCCGGGCACTGGTCCAGCTGCATGCAGATATCGGACCCGAGCTTCATGGCGATTTCCATGTTGTCCTCGGGCGTCCAGAACACGTGGCGGCCGTCGTAGTCATTGACGATAAAGCGCACGCCCTCGTCGGTGAGCTTGACGGCGTCGTTGTGGCTGAACACCTGGAAGCCGCCTGAATCGGTGAGGATGGGACCGTGCCAGTTCATAAACTTGTGCAGGCCGCCCAGCTCGGCGATGGTGTCCTCGCCGGGACGCATAGACAGGTGATAGGTGTTGGCAAGCACGATCTGGGCGCCGAGCTGTTTGACGGTCTCGGTAGGAATACCCTTGACGTTTGCCTTGGTGCCCACGGGCATAAAGATCGGCGTCTCGATGTCACCGTGCGGGGTGTGCAGTACGCCGGCACGCGCGTGCGTCGTCGGGTCCTCGGCGATCAGGTCGAATTTAAAGAGGCTCTGGTCCATAAACTGGAACTCCTTGGTTGCGGTTCATACGCAAACCATTATACGGGCAACCCGCAAGAAGCACCGACTCGACAGAAACTGGCGCATTAAACGACTAGTCGTTTAAGAACGTCCCCAATGACTACTTCGACAACGCCGATGTTTTGGTATCGACAGACACTATGACCCAATCCGAGGGCACTAAAAAGATAGGAGCCCCCGCTCGTGACCGCGGGTCGGGGCTGCGACAATGATGTTGAAGTGCCATAGGCGCAGCCGCGCCGCAACGA
>CALAMK010000016.1:0-55837 GCA_937925735.1 uncultured Collinsella sp.
CCGTCAACGTCAACGTCGACGGCATGATTTGCGCCGAGCCAGCCGTGCCCGCGCCGATCTGGCGAGGCGTTCTGAAACGTCTGGGCGCCCATGCTCAGTCAAATATCTAAATTAGAGAGCGGCCCAGTCAACGGCTTCGTGCCAGCACTCAACAAGGCGCTCCAGACGCCAAGCCGCGTTAGCGGGACTAGTTGACGGCAATACGACAGCAGCCAGACCCGTCCGCTCCTGTAGATAGCGCTTATAGAGGCGCCCCGCCGTACCACCGTTGCATATCACCTGCTCAATGGGAGCTGCACCGGTAATGCGCTCGATATGTGCCGGCACAACGTTGCGAATGCTCGCGTCACTCGAGCCCTTAATGTCGCAGCTCTCAATCACATCCCACAGGGCTACGCCGCCGTTCAGCAGCATGGATCGCTTGGCGGCAATCGAGGCGTCGAGCGTCGCAGGCTCGCTGTCCGCCAAAAGGTCGCCCTCGTTGGGCGGCACGGGCACACCGAGGCACGCGGCCATCACGCGCCAAAAGCGATTCTGAGGATTGCCGTAATAAAAGGCATTGGCGCGCGAAAGCACCGAGGGAAACGACCCCAGCACCAAAACGCGCGAGCGCTGGTCGAACACGGGCTCGAACCCATGCTCAATATGTTGATAGCCCTCGTCGGACGCAGCCATGGCCTAGGCCCTCAACAGATAGCGCACCTCGTAGGGCGCAAGCTCAAGCGCGCCCGTCAGCTCGACCGTGGGTGCATCGTCGGCAAGCAGGTCGACAAAGGAGCTGTTGAGTTCGCCGGCTCCAAAGGTGTAAGGCTCGTCCACAGCGTTCACCGCTACGAGCACCGTCGCGCCGTCGCAGGCGCGTTCGAACAGCAGCTGCTTGTTCTGGATCACCACGTTGCGGTACGCGCCGTAGTTGAGAGCACGGGCCGCCGCGTCGTCGGCCGAGCGAAGGTGCGCAAGCTGCGTGATAAACGCCGTCAGCTCGTTGGGCGCAGGCTCATCGAGCGCAGGGCGCAGCGCCCAGTCGCCATCGGGGCCGCCCTTTTCACCAGCAATTCCCCACTCGCTGCCATAGTAGACGCACGGGATGCCTGGCATGCCAAAGAGCATACCATAGGCGGGACGCAGGCACGATTTGTCGGTAAGGATGCTTGCCAGGCGCGGCACGTCGTGGTTGTCGACAAACGACAGCAGGTGCTTGCCGCGGTAGATGCACCAGGGGTCGCCGCCAAACTGACGGTGCAGCGAGTGCGCGATCTCGAACATATTGACCGAGTTAAAGCTGGAGTACAGACCCTTGTAGCACTCGTAGTTGGTGCAGGAGTCGAGCATCTCGTCGTTGACGATCTGGTTGTAGTCGCCGTGGAGTGTCTCGCCGATCAGCACGAAGTCGGGCTTGAGCTCGCGGGTAAAGGCGTGTAGGCGGCGCATAAAGTCGCGGTCGAGCATATAGGCAACGTCCAGGCGCAGGCCGTCGACGCCAAAGACGTCGGCCCAACGGCGCACAGACTCGAGCAGGTAATCGACCACGGCGGGGTTTTGCAGGTTAAGCTTCACAAGCTCAAAATGGCCCTCCCAGCCCTCGTACCAAAAGCCGTCGCCGTAGCACGAGTCACCGTCAAAGCTAATGTGGAACCAGTCCTTGTAGGGCGAGTCCCACTTGCGCTCCTGCACGTCGCGGAAGGCCCAAAAACCGCGGCCGACGTGGTTGAAGACAGCATCGAGCACCACGCGGATGCCATGGGTATGCAGCGTGTCGCATACGGCGGCAAAGTCGGCATCCCCACCCAGGCGGCGGTCGATATGGCGCAGACTGCGCGTATCGTAGCCGTGACTATCAGACTCGAGCGGCGGGTTGATGAGCACGGCGCCAATACCGAGTTTTTGCAGGTAGTCGGCCCACTGGGCGATCTTCATGACGGGGGCATCGGAGTTGGGCGCGTCGTTGGCAGCCTGGGCGAGCTCATCCTCAGCAACGGGCGCGGCGTTTTCGCGCGGAGCTCCGCAAAAGCCCAGCGGATAGACCTGGTAGAACGTCGTCTCGTATGCCCACATAGCAACCTCCCGGTAAGCTCAACACAACGACATCCATTGTATGCCCAGCAGAGTAGTTAATTTGGGACGGGGCTCTTTTAGCCACCCCGACCCTCCTGGGTTGTGATTAGGCGACGGGCTTGGCGCGACGGATGGCTGGGAACAGCACGGTGATGGCGAGGATGACGCCCACGACGGTAATCGCCCCGCCCACGAAGCCAATCCAAGCGATACCGGGACCCGAAACCACGGCACCGCCGATTGCGGTGCCCGTGCCGATGCCCAGATTGAACAGGCCCGAGAAGATCGACATGGCGACGGCCGACGAATCCGCCGGCGTGTACTTGATGAGCTCGGCCTGGAACGCCACGTTAAAGGCCGTGGCGCAGCAGCCCCACAGCGCGCAGACGGCAAGCACTGCCACGAGCGACGATGCGACCGGACCCATAAGCAGCAGAGCCACCGGCACGCCGGAGAGCGTGATAGCCAAGAACGGGAAGCGATGCCCGTCGAACAGGCGGCCAAACAGCCAGCTGCCCACCAGACCGGAGAAGCCAAACGCCGTCAGCGTCATGGTGATGGCGCCCGCGTCGACGTGTGCGACCTGCGCCAGGAAAGGCTCAATGTAGCTGTAGCTTGCGTAATAGCCGGTCGCCATAAAAACCGTGACCGCGTAGAGCGCGACCAGGAACGGATTCTTGAGCAGCTCGGGCAGCTGTTTGACGGTAAAGCGCTCACCCGCCGGCATGGCCGGGAACACCGCGGCTTGGTACACCACCGCGGCGGCAGAGAAGGCACCGACCACGGCGAATGTCATGCGCCAGCCCACGGCCAGCCCGATGGCGCGGCCGATCGGCAGGCCAAAGATCTGCGCGATGGACGAGCCCGTGGCGATCATGCTGATGGCGAGCGCTCCATGGCGGGTGTCGACCAGACGCGACGCCATGATCGAGGCGACCGACCAGAACACGGCGTGTGCGCAGGCGACCACCAAGCGCGCGCAGACCAGGATGGGATAAGTCGGCGCCACGGCGGACAGAAACTGGCCCAACGAAAACACGGCCAGCACGCCCAGCAACATCCGCTTGAACTCAAAGCGCGAGGCAAACACCATAAGCGGCAGCGACAGCAGCATGACGCCCCAGGCGTAGACCGAAATCATGATGCCGGCTTGGGCCTCGGTGAGCGAGAACGATGCGGCAATATCAGTCAGAAGGCCGATGGGCATGAACTCCGATGTGTTGAATACGAACGCGCAACAGGCGAGCCCAATAAGCGGGAGCCACTGCTTGAGTGAGATGCCATCTTGTCTTGCCTGAGTCATGTAGGAAACCTCTCCGATTGTCTTGGGCGGTGGGCGATTATATAGCAACGGCCCCGCATCCGTCAGTACAGATGCGGGACCGTAATCAACTCAATACACAGAGGTTGCGCCGTCAATAAATAACTAAGCCAAACCCAGCAATATGCCCGCCGAATGCACGACAAACGCCACGATCCAGGCGACCGTCACCTGAAACGCGAACACAGCAACGGCGTAGCGCGCGCCCAGCTCGCTCTTGACGGCGCCGATGGACGCCACGCAGGGCGGGTACAGCAGCGTAAAGACCAGGAACACGTAAGCAGTAAACGGCGAAAACATGGTTGACAGCACCGCGGGCGACGTTGCGCCCAAAAGCACCGTGAGGGTCGAGATGACGCTTTCCTTGGCGATGAGTCCCGTGACGAGCGCCGTCGAGGCGCGCCAGTCGCCAAAACCGAGCGGGGTCAACACCGGCGCGATGATGCTACCCAGACCGGCAAGCAGACTCTGCGACTGATCGGCGACCACATTAAAGCGGATATCGAACGTCTGAAGGAACCAGATGACCACGGTAGCGGCAAAGATAATGGTAAAGGCCTTGGTAATAAAGTCCTTGGCCTTATCCCATGCCAGCATCACCGTTGTCTTGACGCTCGGCAGGCGGTAGTTGGGAAGCTCCATGATAAACGGCACCGGGTCGCCCTTAAATGCCGTACGGTTGAGCACCAAAGCCGCAATGCAACCAACCGCAATACCAATCAGATAGAGCGAGACCATGGCGGGAACCGTCGCCTGTGGGAAAAACGCCCCGCACAGCAGACCGTAGACCGGCAACTTGGCCGAGCAGCTCATGAACGGCGTGAGCATGACCGTCATCTTGCGGTCATGCTCGGATGGGAGCGTACGGGTCGACATGATAGCCGGCACGGTACAGCCAAAACCGACGAGCATAGGCACGAAGCTGCGGCCCGACAGGCCAAAGCGACGCAGCACCTTATCCATGACAAAGGCCACGCGTGCCATGTATCCGGAGTCTTCCAGAATGGAGAGGAACAAGAAGAGCACGACGATAATCGGAAGGAAGGTCAGCACGCTGCCCACGCCCGTAAGCACGCCGTCGACAGCCAGCGAGCGCACCACGTCGTTGGTTCCGAACGCCTTGAGGCCCGCATCGGCCGAGGCGATGATGACAGCGATGCCGTCCTCCATGAGCCCCTGCAACGCCGCGCCGATCACGCCAAACGTCAGCCAAAAGACGAGACCCATGATCACCAGGAACGCCGGGATGGCCGTGTAGCGACCCGTCAGGATGCGGTCAATCTTGACGGAGCGCACGTGCTCGCGGCTCTCGTGCGGCTTGACGACGCAACGCCCGCACACGTCGCCGATAAAGCCGAAGCGCATGTCAGCCAGCGCAGATAGACGGTCGGTGCCGGCCTCGCCCTCCATTTGGCTAATGATGTGCTCGATGGCGTCGAGCTCGTTGCGGTCCAGGTGAAGCGCCTCGGTCACCAGCTCGTCGCCCTCAACCAGCTTGGTCGCCGCAAAACGCACGGGAATGTGCGCCGTCGCGGCATGGTCCTCGATAAGGTTGGCGATGCCGTGAATGCAGCGATGCAGCGCGCCGCCGTCCGGACCATCGGGCGCGCAGAAGTCCAGGCGACCGGGACGCTCGCGGAACCGCGCCACGTGCAAGGCATGATCCACCAACTCGCCAATACCCTCGTTGCGGGCAGCACTAATGGGAACAACAGGCACGCCCAGCAGGCTCTCGAGCAGGTTGACGTCCACGGCGCCGCCGTTGGCCGTCACCTCGTCCATCATGTTGAGCGCGATGACCATGGGTCGATCGAGCTCCATAAGCTGCAGCGTCAGGTAAAGGTTACGCTCGATGTTGGTGGCGTCGATGATATCGATGATGGCGTCGGGGTGCTCATCCAGGATAAACTGGCGGCTTACGATCTCCTCGCCCGTGTACGGCGACAGAGAGTAAATGCCGGGCAGATCAGTGACGCTCGCCTCGGGGTGGTTGCGGATGGCGCCATCTTTGCGGTCGACCGTCACGCCAGGAAAGTTACCGACATGCTGGTTGGAGCCCGTCAGCTGGTTGAACAGCGTGGTCTTGCCGCAGTTTTGGTTGCCGGCGAGGGCAAAATGCAGCGGTGCGCCCTCGGGCACGGCCGTCTTTGCCGCGCGGGGCGAATACGTCCCCTCGCCCAGGGCCGGATGCTCCGTCGTGCCGATTGCGGCGTTAGCGCGCGGACCCGTATCGGTGTCGTGAATGCCCACGAGCTCGATGCGAGCGGCATCGTCCTTGCGCAGCGTCAACTCGTAGCCGCGTAGGCGAATCTCGAGCGGGTCGCCCATGGGGGCGTACTTCATCATGGTGACTTCGGTGCCCGGCGTTAGGCCCATGTCCAAAATATGCTGTCGGAGTGCCTGGTCGTCCGATGCCACCGATGCGACAACGGCGTCCTTTCCAATCTCGAGTGTATCGAGTCTCACGTCCGCGTTCCTCCCCCAGCGCCCACAGGGCGTTGCATTTTGTTTATCTTGGCTAACCGTTTGCCATGGCTAACCATTTAACCACGCATGATAGCGCGAACACACACCGATGTTCAATCGATAGATTGGTGCAAGGGGGATTCCGGGCCGTGGTTTCCCCGAGGACCGAAAGCCGCCCGCCCCCTCGACAAAATGATCCATTCCCTTCGCCGCATGCAAAACAACCAAGGAGTGTCCCAAGGCGCCGGCACAACAGGAACGTCCCCAGCTGCCGGCAGCATTTCGCCGCAACAGCAAAGGCCCGCGCTGGCAACAAATGTCACCTGCGCGGGCTTGGTGGGCGCTCACATAGGCACGTTATAGAGACCCACATCAGCTATGGAATGCCAAGTAGCACCGATACGCAATGCCCGCCGGCTTACCAAGCAATGAAACTCGCCATAGCCTTAGACAATCGGCGCAATGCCGGCAAAGTGCAGATACAGCGAAATGATTGCCACGACAATGACCACCGCTGCGATCAGCTTGTCGTGCAGATGCGGAAGCACCGGCTTACCGCGGCCTCGCTCGCCCAGCATATAGACGGGAATGGCCGGAGCAAAAAGAATCGTCGTGATCATAACGCCCTGAAGACCCGTCGACCACACCAGGAACAATGTGTAGATGAAGCCGAGCGTACCGAAGAAGCGAGCTTTGCCGACGCTTGGCGCATGCGGCCCGTCCAGATGCTCGTTCTTCCAGCCAATCACCATGTAATAGGCAGCCGAGCAAACATACGGAACCAGAATCGTATTGACTGCGCAGCTATAGAAGAACTGATAGGTGCTCGCCGCCACATACGACACGATCAAGAAGAGTTGCGTAATGCCGGAGCTCACGAGAACCGTTACCACCGGGGCATCGTGTTTGTTCGTCTTGGCAAACGCCAGAGGGAAGGACCCCTGGCGCGCTGCCTCGAACGGCGTCTCGGATGCAATGATGACGTAGCCCAGCATCGCGCCGACCAGCGAGAGAATAACGCCAAGGTTTACGATGGCAGCGCCAACAGGACCGATTGCGCACTCGAGAATTCCCGCCATGGAGGGCGTTGCGAGCTGTGCCATCTCCTCGCGCGGCATAATGCCGAGTGACAGCATCGAGATGATCAGATACAGCGTGAACACAGCCGCGAATCCAAGTGCCGTCGAGCGGCCGACGTCACGCACGTACTTTGCACGGCCCGAGATAACGACAGCGCCCTCGATGCCCGTGAAGACCCAGACAAGGGCGATCATGGTCGAGACAACCTGCTCGCCAAAGCCAGGACCAGCCGGCTCTCCCCAGAAGTTGTCCATAAAGATATCGACGTTGAACTTGCCCAGGAGCACGATGCTCAGCACAAAGAGTCCCAGCGGCACCAGCTTCGCCAACGTAACGATCGTGTTAATGCCCGCAGCCTCCTTAACGCCACGAAGCACAAGGGCGGTAAGGAACCACAAAAACACACTGGCGCAGACGATGGAAAGCAAGTTGTTGCCCGCGCCAAACGCAGGGAAGAAATAGCCCAGCGCGCTAAACAGCAAGAGCGCAAAGCTCACGTTGGAAAGACATGCGCTGATCCAGTAGCCCCAGGCGGAGTTGAATCCAATGTAATCGCCAAAACCGGCCGCAGCGTATGCATAGATGCCGCCGGTCAGGTCGGGACGGGCCTGAGACAAACCGTTGAACACCATCATCAGCGCAAAGACGCCAATAAAGCAAATTCCCCACGAGACGATAACTGCACCGGTATTTGCCCCGCCCGCTGCCATATCGCCGGCAAGCGAGAAGATGCCGCCACAAATACTGGCGGTAATGACCATCATGGTCAGACGAAAGAGATCGAGGCCATTAGGGTCGATAATCTCGTCGTTTTGAGCTTTAGAGGCCATTGTATGTGCACCCCCTTCATCATGTGATCGAACGAAAGATGGCCCGGACGTCCCGAATCGGGTGCCGGGCCATCGGTCAAGCGATCATCAGACTGTTACAGCTATCGCGTTAGAAGCGCAGCGACAGGCAAGAAAGGCCGCCGTCGACCTTGCGATACTCGGAGGTATCGACGACGAGCGTCTTGTAGCCCAGATCCTGCACGGCCTTGAGCACGGTCGGATAGCCCTCGGCGACGATGACCGTACCGTTGACCCAGATGCAGTTGGCGCCGTAAGCCTCGTCCTCGGGCACGACGATCTTGTTGTACTGGGCAAAGTCGGGTTTATCGATAAACTCACCGGAGACGAGCATGTTGTTGTCCTCGATGTAGTTGACGCCCGTCTTGAGGTGCAGGACCTCCTCCAGCGGAACCTCGGAACCCCCGAGGCCCCAGCCCTCGAGAATCTCGCAGAACTGGCGGATGCCCTCTTCGTTGGTGCGAGCGGAGCGACCGACGTAGAAATGGTCGCCGACCATCATGACGTCGCCGCCGTCGAGCGTGCCCGGAGAAACGATGTGCTTGACATGCTCGTCGTCAAAGAAGCGACGGACGGCCGGCTCGATCTCGTCCTTCTCGCCGTTGCGGCTATCGGCGCCGGGGTTGGTAATGATGGCGCCGCAGCGAGTGATAACGGCCGGATCTTCGACGAAGCAGCTGTCAGGATACTGCTCGAGTGCCGGCAGCACCGAAACATCCACGCCGCACTGCTCGAGCGCATGCTCGTAATCGTAGTGCTCCTCGATGGCGCGCTCGTAGATGGGCTGGCCAAGCTCGGGGGCGCTCGTGATGCCATTGCTCAGGGACTTGCCGGGGCGGCGGATGATGACGTGGCTGAACTTGGTCATGATGATCCTCCTTGGATCTCTTAGCAGAGAGCGGGACTTCTTCGCGCCCGCCTTCCTTTCGATGGCTTTATCTTAGTGCGGTTTTCCTGTTTTGTATATTGTATACAATACTGAACGGTAGATATTCATCGGTAAGCGTATTCTTACGTATCGGCGCAAAGTAGCACGATTTAGCTGGTCGTTCTATAATTCAATTGAGCTATTCAAGCGAAACGTATTTAGTTTTAGAAATATACAGTTAAGGAGCATAAGCTCATGGAAACGCTCAGAAGGCCCCTGAAGGACCACGTATACGACTATATTTCGAGCCGTATTGACGCCGGCGAGTTGTCCGCCGGCGACCGACTGAGCGAGCAGACGATCTGCGATGCCATGGGCGTGTCGCGCACGCCGGTCCGCGAAGCGCTCATCCAGCTGGCAAGCGATGGCTACCTGGACAATCTCCCCCGCCGCGGATTCCGCGTCCGTGGGTTCGATCAGCAAAACGCCGTTGAAGTCTTTGAGATTATGGGGCCGCTCGACGGGCAGGCCGCATATCTCTCCTGTCCGAACCTAACCGACGATGACATTACGCAGCTGAAATTTCTCGTCGGCTCTATGGACCTCGCGATCCAAGGCGGTCTCATCCGAAAGTACGACGACATTCAGCGAGACTTTCATCTGACGTACTTCAACCGCTGCGGCAACGACCGTCTGCGCGATATGATCTCGCAGCTCGAGCGCTGCTTTATCAAGCGCGATTACGAGACTGTCGACCAGGAGACGGCGTGCAAACTGCTCAACAAAGCCAACAACGAACATGCCCATATTCTTGAGTTGTTCGAAGCACGAGATGCGACGGGCGTGCGCGACTACGTTCGCGATGTCCATTGGAACACAGAAAACGCCCAGTTCACCGTCTGGTAGGAAAGCAACAAGGGACAACGTCGGTCTTAAACCTTGGCGCCAGCACCGCCCAAACTGATCCGTTTTCCTCCGTCCCCAAGGGATCATTCTTTTGACAACGACAGCGAAAGCCAGTCAGAGCGAGCAAGGTGCCTTGAAACGAGGCGGCATTGACCTTCTGGTCATGCCGCCGAAGTTGAAAGGCAGATTGCCGCCCTGGCGGGCTCGCAGCGTCAAGTGGTTGCGGCGTGTGGTAAAACGCCGTAACTAAAACCCGTGGCGCTCCAGGAAGCGGAAGGCTAGGCGAATCCAAGGACGGACAGCCGCCTGCTTGTCCTCGTTGTCGACCGCAGTGTTGGCGTTGCCGAGCGAAAGGCCGTGGCCGCCCTGGTCAAAGACGTGCATCTCGCATGCGACGCCCTCCTCGGCCATGCGCTGCGCAAACGGATAGACCTGCGCGATCGGCGCCGTCTTGTCATCGGACACGCCCCACACAAAGGTCGGCGGCATCTGACGCGAAACATGCGTGGTGGGGCAGATGTCGGCCAGATGCTCGTCAGTTGCCTCGCCACCCGTCACCATCGACAAATAGTCGTTGAGCAAATCGCGCCCCGTCTTGCCGCCCGTCTTTGGCACGCGCAGGTCGATGCGCGGGTCGCGCGTCTGCATGTCGCGCACATAGGCAAAGTCGAGCAGCGGATAGCCCAGCACCACGGCATCGGGACGAATGTCGTCCGGACGCGCCCCTGCCAGGCCCGCGAAGGGACCAGTCTTCCACTGCGTTGCCAGCGAGGCGCAGATCATGCCGCCCGCCGAGAAGCCCACGACGCACACGCGCTTGGGATCGACATGCCACTCGTCGGCGTTGGCGCGCACCGTGGCGACCATCTTGGCAAGATCTGCCTGGGGGTGCGGAAAGCTCACGTCACCCGTGCCACTCGTCACATAGTTGAGCACAAAGGCCTGGTAACCGTGATCCAAAAACGCAAACGCCACGGGATCCTGTTCATGCGGGGCGATATGCGTAAACGCACCTCCGCCGCAGATAATCACGGCAGGGCGGCGGCCATTCGGTTTATCGGGCAGCGGCTCGGCACCCAAATACGTAAACGTCGCTGGATATTCCTCGGTCGGCTCCTCGCCCCACAGCGCGTGGTTCTCGACAATCATATGTGCTCCCTTCGCGCAAATTATGCGCCCTTGTTTTTCGTTTTCAAGCGTACCCCACTTGGGCCCGTGGCACAGAAACACTTCAGCAATAAGCTTCCCATCAACTGATATATCACATAATCCCAGCTCAGGACCATCGCTGAGCAGCGTAGAATGAGGGATGTTGACCAAGCCGCGAAACACATATGAAACGTTTCCGGCAAACCAAACGCGCGATATGCGCCTATTTAAGTTGGAGGCAACTATGGGTCTGCTCGATTCGCTTAAGTCCACCTTCACCTCGACGGGCGAGGCGTCCGTTCCGCCCGCAGCAAGCTTCGCCACCCGCGAAGGCGTCATCTATGCCCCCGTCAACGGCGTGCTCGTCAACCTGAACGAGGTCCCCGACGAGACGATCGCCTCGGGCATGCTTGGCCAGGGCTATGGCATCGAGCCCATTACCGGTACCATCTATGCGCCCGCCAACGGCCGCATCGGCGCTACCACCGTCACCAACCACTCCATTGGCATGATCACCGAGGACGGTCTTCGCGTGTTCATCCATGTTGGCCTGGGCACCGTGGAAATGAACGGCAAGGGTTTTGCCCGCTTTGTCGAGATGGGCGATGTGGTCAAGGCAGGCCAGCCGCTCATCAGCTTCGACCGCGAGGCCATTAAGGCCGCTGGTCACGAAGACATCGTGACCGTCATCGTCTCCGAGCTCGATCGTCTTAAGAGCATCGACCATGTCGGCGAGTCTGGAACGCTTATCGGCGGCAACCCGCTCGTCAAGCTGGGCGACCCGCTGCTGGTGGCCAAGACCAAGTAGTCAGGCCCCGCGCCACACAGCCAAAAGGCACCTCGTCAAGCGCCCGCGACCATTTGGCCGCGGGCGCTTTTCGTTTGAAAAACCATCCCGCCAATGCCTTATCTGTATAGCCCAAATGAGCCGAGCTGCTAGAATATCGAACTGTATGGATAACTATCATTCAACCGTTATGGGAGGATACGTGAACCGCACCAAAATCGCGCAGCTCTATGCCGATGCCGAGTCGCTCGGCGGCCAGACCGTCACCGTCGCCGGCTGGGTCAAGTCCGTCCGCGACATGAAGAACTTTGGCTTTGTTACGCTCAACGACGGCAGCTGCTTCCGCGACCTGCAGGTCGTCATGAACCGCGAGGCACTCGACAACTACGACGAGATCGCTCATCAAAACGTCTCGGCCGCACTCATTTGCACCGGCACCGTCAAGCTGACCCCCGATGCGCCCCAGCCTTTCGAGCTTTCTGCCACTTCCATCGAGGTCGAGGGCGTCAGCGCCCCGGATTACCCGCTGCAGAAGAAGCGCGCAACCGTCGAGTTCCTGCGCACCCAGCAGCACCTGCGCCCGCGCACCAACCTGTTCCGCGCCGTGTTCCGCATCCGCTCTGTCGCGGCTGCCGCCATCCACCGCTTCTTCCAGGAGCAGGGCTTTGTCTACGTCAACACCCCCATCATCACCACGAGTGACTGCGAGGGCGCCGGCGAGATGTTCCGCGTGACCACGCTCGACCCCAAAAATCCGCCCCTCACCGAGTCCGGCGAGGTCGACTGGAGCCAGGACTTCTTTGGCAAGCACGCGAGCCTCACCGTGTCCGGCCAGCTCAACGCCGAGAACTTTGCCATGGCCTTTGGCGACGTGTACACCTTTGGCCCCACCTTCCGCGCCGAAAACTCCAACACCACGCGCCACGCCGCCGAGTTTTGGATGATCGAGCCCGAGATGGCCTTTGCCGATCTGAACGACTACATGGATAACGCCGAAGCCATGCTCAAGTACGTCCTCAAGGACGTTATGGCCACCTGCCCCGACGAGCTCAACATGCTCAACAAGTTTGTGGACAAGGGCCTGATCGAGCGCCTGGACCACGTGGCAAACTCCGACTTTGCCCGCGTTACCTACACCGATGCCATCGAGATCCTGGAGCAGGCAGTCGCTGCTGGCCACCAGTTTGATTACCCCGTCAGCTGGGGCATCGACCTGCAGACCGAGCATGAGCGCTTCCTGACCGAGGAGCACTTTAAGCGCCCGACCTTCGTAACCGACTACCCGGCAGAGATCAAGGCCTTCTATATGCGCATGAACGACGACGGCAAGACCGTCGCCGCCGCCGACTGCCTGGTGCCGGGCATCGGCGAGATCATCGGTGGCTCCCAGCGCGAGGAGCGCCTGGACCTGCTCGAGGCCCGTATCAAGGACCTGGGCATGAATCCCGAGCAGTACAAGTACTATCTGGACCTGCGCCGCTACGGTTCCTGCAAGCACGCCGGCTACGGTCTGGGCTTCGAGCGCTTGGTGATGTACCTCACCGGCGTGGGCAACATCCGCGACGTCCTGCCGCACCCGCGCACCGTGGGCAACGCCGACTTCTAATACGTCGGACGCTAGCTCGCGTCGCCACACGCAAACGCTCATCGCACAAGCGTCTCTCGACATCGGTCGAGAGACGCTTTTTTCAACAGCATCCGTCAAGCTTTTGGCAAGTTTTTGGTCAGTTGAGCAGGGCTGTTGAAAACTCGACCCGCCGTTTGCCGACGACTACCGACCGCCCAGAGCGCCCTGCGCCCCTGGGAAAGCCCCGCGTCCTAGGCTCCATACCGTCGCCACCCAAAACGGAAAGGACGTGGGCACGATGACCGAAGCCGCTGTTGAAACCTACGACACCACGACTAGAGGCGCCGCCTCGATGGCAGCCTATCGCGCCGTTCGCATCCTGCAACTATTAAGCGAGAACACCGGCGAGGACAAGGCCATGCTTTCCGATGAGTTGATCCGGCGCCTCGCCCATCCCGACGATCCCGCCCGCATGCCCATCTCGGCGGCGCGGCGCAGCATCTACACCGCCATCTCCGCACTTCGCCATGCCGGATACGAAATTGAGTACAAGCGCGGCGTGGGGTATCGGCTCTTGACCCGTCCGCTCACCGACGAAGAGATCATCCGGCTCCACGGTATGGTCATGCGCAACCGCTCTACGCCCATTGCCATTCGAAAAAGCATGGCTCAGCACTTGGTCGCCATGGCGAGTGCCGACGTTCGCGGCTACCTCGATGCACCCGAGCCTGCTCCAAGCGCCGGTGGCAAATCCACCAAGGCCATGCGCACGCCCGTCAAGCGCATCGACACCTGCGAGCTCATCGAGCAGGCCATCGACCACGGAACCACGGTGAGTTTTGATATTTCGAGCGTCACGACACGTGGCGAAACTGAAGTAGCACGGATGACACTCCGCCCCTTTGCCATCAAGCAACGAGACGGCATCTCGTATTTGCTGGGAACGGTCTATGACGCCCGAGGCGCCGATGACACGCTGCGTACCGTAGAGATCGGCCGCATGAGAAACGTCACCACACGTCTCCTTGACGGCAAGAAGCTCTTCGCCGCCCTCGACGAAGAGGACGCCTCCGCCGCATAAGAACCTCCGCCGCCCATTCGACTACCCGTACCGCCCATCCGGTTCTGTATTAAAAACCCGCCAGGTTATTGTAAAAATGGACATCCGCGCTACTATAGTTCCACTTGCACTTTGTTTGAGTGCAGTATTTCCAGCCATTTCTATACTGGGGGTAACGATATGAAGGACATCACCATCAGCCGCAGGAGCCTTCTAGTCTCTGCTGGCCTGCTCGCGCTCGCTCCGCTCGCCGGATGCGGCGGCAACTCTGGTTCCGGCTCTGCTGCCGCCGGTTCCGACTACACCGTCGGCGTTCTGCAGCTCACTGAGCACTCCGCACTCGACGCCGCCAACGACGGCTTTGTCAAGGCCATCAAGAAGAGCGGTCTCAAGGTCAAGATCGATCAGAAGAACGCCCAGAACGACCAGTCTACGTGTAAGTCCATCGCCGACAAGTTCGTGGGCGATGGCGTCGACCTGATCTATGCCATCGCTACGCCCGCCGCGCAGGCCGCCGCCGGTGCCACGGCCGATATCCCCATCGTGGGTTGCGCCATCACCGACTACGCTGCCTCCGGCCTGGTCCAGGACAACGACAAGCCCGGCACCAACGTCACCGGTGCCTCCGACCTCACCCCGGTCGCCGAGCAGCTCGAGATGATGCAGAAGGTCCTGCCCGACGTAAAGAAGATCGGCCTGCTCTACTGCACCGCCGAGTCCAACTCCGACGTCCAGATCAAGGCCGCCAAGAAGGAGCTCGACAAGCTGGACCTGGAGTACACCGACTTTACCGTCTCGAGCTCCAACGAGATCCAGTCCGTCGTCGAATCTGCCGTGGGCAAGGTCGACGCGCTGTACTCCCCCACCGATAACACCATCGCCGCGGGCGCCTCGCAGGTGGGCCAGATCTGCAAGGAGAACAAGCTTCCCTACGTGACCGGCGAGGAGGGTATGTGCATGGCTGGCGGCCTGTTCACCCTCTCCATCAACTACGAGGATCTGGGCTACGCCGCGGGCGAGATGGCCGTTAAGATTCTGAAGGGCGAGGCCAAGCCCGAGGACATGCCGATCAAACACCTCTCGAGCAAGGACCTGGTCGTCGTCAAGAACGACGAGATGGCCGAGGCCCTGGGCATCGACCTCTCCGCTCTGGACGCGTAGCGTCATGCGCGGCAATGCATCTAGAGCCCGCGCTCGCGCCATAGCCGCGTTATTCAATATCTGAGCCACGTGGGCGGACGTCGTAGACCGGCGTCCGCCCTGCTTGTTACGGATGAGACAAAACATCCGACCGCAGCTCTTTCATACATTGTTACCGCTATCATGGTGACTCACGTGTCCACCCTATCCTAGGAGGTATGAAGCATGCTCATTGCATTGCAGGGCGCCATTTCGCAGGGCGTCCTCTGGGGCATTATGGTGCTTGGCGTGTTTATCACGTTCCGCCTGCTCGACATCCCCGATATGACCTGCGACGGCAGCTTTGCCCTCGGCGGCTGCGTCTGTGCCGTGCTCATCGTCAATAACAACGTCGACCCGTTGCTCGCTGTTTTGGCCGGCATGTGCGCCGGCGCCATCGCGGGCGCCGTCACGGGCATTTTGACCACCGTCTTTGAGATTCCCGCGATCCTCGCCGGAATCCTCACCCAGATCAGCCTGTGGTCCATCAACCTGCGCATCATGGGCAAATCCAACACGCCCATCCTTGCCAAGGGCACCATCTTCTCGTCTGTCAGCAACATGACGGGCCTGCCACAGTCCACCGTCGCCATCATCCTGGGCATCTTGCTCGCTGTGGCCATCGTTGCCATCCTGTATTGGTTCTTTGGCACCGAGATCGGCTCGGCGCTGCGTGCAACCGGCAACAACGAGTACATGATCCGCGCCCTGGGCGTCAACACCAACTCCACCAAGATGATCGCCCTCGTGCTCTCCAACGCCCTCATCGGCCTTTCGGGCGCGCTCATCTGCCAGAGCCAGAAGTACGCCGACATTGGCATGGGCACCGGTGCCATCGTTATCGGTCTTGCCGCTATTGTTATCGGCGAGGTGCTCGGCCGCCTGCTGCCCGGCGGTCTCACGCAGTTTAGTGTCCGTCTTGCCTCCGCCGTCTTTGGCTCCGTGGTGTACTTCCTTATCCGCGCCATCGTGCTGCAGCTGGGCATGGACGCCAACGACATGAAGCTGCTCTCCGCCGTGATCGTCGCCGTGGCCCTGTGCGTGCCCGTGGTTTGGGAGCGCTATAAGCTCCGCAGCTCCTACACGAAGGGAGATGAGACAGATGCTTAAGCTCTCGCACGTCAAAAAGACCTTTAACAAGGGCACCGTCACCGAGAAGCGCGCGCTTACCGGCGTCGACCTTACCCTCAATGATGGCGACTTTGTAACCGTAATCGGCGGCAACGGCGCCGGCAAGTCCACGCTGCTCAATATGATCGCCGGCGTGTATCCGCTCGATTCGGGTGTCATCGAGCTCGACGGCACCGACATCTCGCGTCTGAGCGAGTCGCAGCGCGCCAAGTACCTGGGTCGCGTGTTCCAGGACCCCATGCGCGGCACCGCAGCCGACATGCAGATTGCCGAGAACCTGGCCCTCGCCAAGCGCCGCGGCCAGCGTCGCGGTCTTTCGTGGGGCGTCACCAAGGCCGAGAAGGACGAGTACGTTGAGCTGCTCAAGCGCCTAGACCTCGGTCTGGACACGCGCCTCAACGCCAAGGTTGGTCTGCTTTCGGGTGGCCAGCGCCAGGCACTCACCCTGCTCATGGCCACGCTCACCAAGCCACGCCTGCTGCTGCTCGACGAGCACACCGCGGCGCTCGACCCCAAGACGGCCTCTAAGGTGCTCAATCTGACCGAGGAAATCGTCGACGAGCATCACCTGACCACGCTCATGGTCACGCATAACATGAACGACGCCATCCGTCTGGGCAATCGTCTGATCATGATGCACGAGGGTCACGTGATCTACGACGTGGCAGGCGACGAGAAGAAGTCGCTCACCGTTGCCGACCTGCTGCAGAAGTTCGAGGAGGTCTCGGGCGGCGAGCTCGCCAACGACCGCATGCTGCTGAGCTAACGACCTAGAAAACCACCACAAAGGGGACAGGCACCTTTGTGGTGGTTTTTGTTAAAGAGTAAGGAGACAGCCATGAAAAGACTCCCCCGCCTTGCGTTAGCTGCCGCGTTGTTTGCCGGCGCGCTCACAGGCATCCCAAGCCTCGCTTTCGCGGGGAACCTGCCCGCCGCTATTGACGGCGCCGTAACCGTCATGCACACCAACGACATCCACGGCAGCTACAAGTACAGCTACAACGCAAGCAAGGGCACGGGCACCATTGGCTTTGACGGGCTGGCGGTTCTCTATAGCGCTCAAAGCAACGCCCCCGACTTTCTGCTCGATGCAGGCGACACCTTCCACGGGCAGTCCTTTGCCACCATGAGCGAGGGCAAGAGCATCGCCGAACTCATGAGCACCTTCTACGCAAACGGCTACGACGCAACCACACCGGGCAACCATGACTGGAGCTACGGCGCGGACAAGCTTCGCACGATGGCCGGCAATGGTGCCACCAGTACACCTTTCGCCATGCTCTGCGCGAATGCAACGTCCTCGAACGGCGTATGGAGCTCGAGCATCACCAAGACGCTCAATCGCACTTGGAAGGACGGCGAGGGCAGCCCCACGTTTAACTACAAGATTAAGGTCGGCGTCGTCGGAGCCATGGATGAGTCGCTGGGCTCCTCGCTACGCGCGGACCTGGTCGCGGGCACGTCGTTCTCGGGTGCGGCGGACGCCATCAATGCCGAGGCCAAGCGACTGCGCGAGGATGAGGGCTGCAACGTTATCGTCTGCATCGCGCACACGCTCAACGCCAAGACTTTTGCCGCAAAGCTCGTTGGGGTCGATACACTGGTCGCGGGCCACGAGCACATCAACTTAGACGAAAACGTGACGGGGGCCGACGGCAAGCCGGTCCGCGTCGTCGAGGCAGGCAGTGCCTTTGCCGAGGTTGGTCTGCTTTCCATTCCCTATGAGTACGACACCAGGGGTACCGAAACCACCAACGACGACATGGTGACGGTCTCCGCAGGCGACAGCGACGAGAAGCTCTACACCGCCAAGGACGTCGACGACCTTTTGGCAGACCCTAACAACCAGAACATCCTTGACGAGGTTCGCAACAACAAAATCAAGCCACTCGACGATGCCTTTGAAAGCGAATCGAACAAGGTGCTCGGCACATCCTCCACCAACTATTTCTACGGCGAGGACGCCGCGGGTACGCATGGCTGGGAGATGGTGCGCACCACCGATCTGCGTCCCAGTAAAGCGGGCGACGCCACCAAAGCCCAGACCATCGGGCATGTTATCTGCGGCTCCTATCTTGCCCTGACGGGGGCAGACCTCGCCATCGAAAACGCGGGCGGCATCCGCGGCGGCATCGCGGCGGGCGATGTGACCGCCGGCAACGTCGTCGCCATCTCGCCCTATGGCAACACCGTGGAGACCTGGGGCATGACCGGCGCAAACTTCCTCGCAGCGCTTGAGCACTCACTGCAGATCAGCGACGATTGCAACGACAGCTACGAGCTTCAGCAAGCCTATGTGGCAGCCGGCCACACCGAGCAGGAGGCGCAAGACAAGTACAAGTGGCGCGATGACTCTGGCAGCGTTCTCTCCTTTGGCGGCATTAACGTGACGATTGATTGGACGCAGCCCGAAGGCAAGCGCATTGTGAGCGCCACGCTCACCAAGGATGGCAGCACGCTCGATCCCGCCAAGAACTACACCGTCGCCACCAACAACTACATCATTACCAACACGACCGACTTTCCCACTTTCGCAAATGCCACCAAGCGCACCGAGTGGGGCACATGCGAGGCGGCGATCAGAGCGCTGATCGGGAAGAGCGACTGGGAGAACAAGATGGCCGGGCTCGCCGGCACCATCAGCTTCAGCTCCGCAGCCGTGGACCCCACGCCCAATCCGAATCCAACGCCTAAGCCCTCGCCCAAGCCCGGCACGACTACTACGACCACGAAAACCAGCGCCAAGAAGACAACCGGCAAGCTTGTCGCAACGGGAGACCGCACGCTGGCCGTGGTCGGCGCATGCCTCATCGGCGGCATCATCGTCATCATGCTCGGCATTATCTGGATGCGCCGCCGCTAAGCTACACCGCCGGGCCTTGCAGCCCCTCCGTGCAAACCTTATATCGAGCACAGAAGCCCGTCCGATGTGATCGGACGGGCTTTTTGGTGGGTATCATGGTTGAATGATCATTAGGAGGTTTTCCCTACATGGAATTGTTTGAGCCGATTCTTCATTTCTTTGAGCAACGGTGGGTCCACAACATCATCTGGGCCGTCATCTTGGCGATAGGCACCGCCGTCGCCGCCAAGGTCGCATCCAAGACTCTGCGTCACCTACTCAACCGCGACGATAACCCGCTTCCGGCATCGAGTATCTTCATCAATATCGCGCGCGCCGTCATCTGGGTAATCGGCGGCAGCTTTATCCTCGACAACTGCTTTGGCATTAACGCAAACGCGCTCGTCGCCGCTCTTGGCGTCGGCGGCATCGCCATCTCGCTCGGCTTTCAGGACACGCTGTCAAACCTTATCGGCGGCATGCAGGTGACCTTTATGGGCATTATCAAGCCCGGCGACAATATCGAGGTCGGCGGCGTGTCGGGCGTGGTCCAGGACATCACTTGGCGCCACACGACCATCGAAGATGCCTGCGGGCAGACCGTCATCGTCCCCAACTCCAACATTTCCAAGAACACACTCGTGCATTTGATGCCCTTTGGGCGCGTGGCCGTCCCCGTCGCGGTCAAAGACCCCTCCAAATGGGCATCGCTCGATGTGCTGGCAGACGAGCTCGTCAGCGCCACCAAAACGGCCGTCTCGCCCATCTCAGGCTTTGACAAGGAACCCTACGTGCTCTTTAGCGAGATCGGCGACTTTGGCATTAAGGGCAAAATCATCTTTATCGTCAGCGACGACAGCACCACCTTTACGGCGGCCGACGCCTGCATCCGCGCCATCGCCCCCATCATCGCCTAAACCACCACAAAGGGGACAGGCACCTTTGTGGTGGTTTTCATTCGTGATACCATGGTTCATATAGTTGTTTAAACGACTAAGGGAGCAAAACTATGGAAGAGGCCTATCGTCAAGCACGCAAGCGCGGCGAGCAAGGACGTCGACGCGCCATTAGTCAAAGCGAGCATCCGTATCTCACGGACCTCGATAGCTTGGTTGCCCAGCTCCCCTTAGGCCAGCGAGAGAATGTCGGCCTGAGAGACATTCCACTTGAAATGGTCGTCGGTACGGTTACCAAGGGCCGTCAGTCGGCCTTTTCATGCAACTTTATGCCCTTGCTGCCGTTTAGCACGGAGTTCGCCCGCAAGTGGTCCAACCTCTACGACATCCAGGTGACCGAGGGCTATCGCGATCCCGTCATCGTCACCGAGTTCATGCATCGGTTTTACGTCCAAGAGGGCAACAAGCGCGTCAGTGTCCTCAAATTCCTGGGCGCCCCGACGGTTTCGGCCAAGGTCACCCGTCTCTACCCAGGCACATGGGATTCCGTCGAAAGCCGCCTGTACGGTGAGTTCTGCGCGTTTTGGCGCGTCTGCCCCCTATACGAGATCGAGTTCTCGCGCGAGGGAAGCTACGAGACGCTCGCCAAGATGCTCGGTCAGAACCTTATCGAAAAATGGCCGCAGAAAAAGGTCGACTACCTGCGCCACACCTTCCTGCTCTTTAAGCGCGCCTACCTTCGCGCGGGCGGCGACCACCTGGACATTACGCCCGCCGACGCCATGCTCGTCTACCTCAATGTGTACAACCAGGACCGCCTGCTGGATACGCCGACGGATATCGTCGTAAACCGCCTGTGTAAGATTTGGCGTGAGCTGGTCATTGCTGGCAAAAATAACGAGGACAAGGTCGATCTTGTCGAAGCACCGAGCGTCGATGAGGAAGAGTCGCCCGCCAAGTCCACCTCCGGCGTGCTCAACTTCTTTATGGGCAAGACCGTCTATTCGGCGGCCAATCCCCTGCGCATCGCCTTTATCCATGAGTTCCCCTGTGCGACGTCGAGCTGGGACAGCCTGCACGACCAAGGGCGTCAGTATCTCGATGAGCACTTTGGCGGTATCGTGCGCACCGAGGCGTTCGAGGACTGCCACGATCCGGACGTGTTCTACGCCGCCGTGGAAACGGCTGTCAAACATGGAGACAGCGTCATCTTCTCGACCTCGCACCGCCTGATGGAATACACGCTCAGGGCAGCCGTTGAGTATCCCCGGTTGCGGTTCCTCAACTGCTCTATCGGCCTTCCCCATCAAAGCGTGCGCTCGTATTTTGGAAAGATGTACGAGGCAAAGTTTCTGCTGGGCGCCCTTGCGGCCAGCATGGCGGATAACCACCGCATCGGTTACCACGCGTCGGTCTTCGCCTCGGGCGCACTCAGCGAGATCAACGCCTTTGCGATTGGCGCCTCGCTGCTCGACCCCCGCGCGCAGGTAATCCTCACCTGGGGCGATGTGCCCGCCGGAGGCCTTGCCGAGACCATGTGCCGCGAAGGTGTAAGCGTCATGTCGGGCGCCGACATGTCAAAGCCGCTCGAAGACCCCACGGCCTACGGACTCCACCGCTTGGTCGATGGCAAGGTTGCCGGCATTGCCATGCCGGTATGGAACTGGGGCCGTTACTACGAGCTTATCGTGCGAAGCCTGCTGCATGGCACCTGGGATGAGACCAGTGACGACAGCCAGGTTCGCGCCGTCAACTACTGGTATGGCATGAGTTCGGGCGTTATCGATATTCGCTACGCTCCAGGCCTGCCCTATCAGACGCGCAAGCTCGTTCAGCTACTGCGCAATGGCATTGTCGAGGGCTCCATCAATCCATTTGGCGGCGAGCTCCATAGCCAAGACGGCGTGGTACAGATCGAAGGCTTTCCCCCACTGCCGAGCACGCAAATCGTCGAGATGGACTGGCTGGCAGACAACGTGGTGGGCACCATTCCGCAGCCCGACGATGAGCCGAAGGTCCGCGCCCTATGAAAATCCTTGCCATAGCCGATACCGAAGAACGATGCCTTTGGGAGTGCTTTCGCAAAGAACGCTTTGAGGGTGTCGACCTGATTTTGTCCGCTGGCGATCTGGACCCGGACTATCTTGAGTTTTTGGTCACGGTCATCAACAAACCGCTCATCTACGTACGCGGCAATCACGATGACCGCTACGCACGTCATGCACCGGGCGGCTGTATCTGTGTCGAAGACACCGTGTACGTGTATCGCGGCGTCCGCATTGCGGGGCTTGGCGGCTCCATGCGCTACCGAGATGGCGCCAACATGTACACCGAGCGCGAGATGGCCAAGCGCGTGCGAAAGCTGTCCCGCAAAGTGAAGATGGTCGGCGGCTGCGACATATTGCTCACCCATGCGCCCGCCGCCGGCGTGGGTGATCTGGACGATCTGCCACATCGAGGATTCGAATGCTTTAACACAGCGCTCGAGTCCTGGAATCCCGACTACATGGTGCACGGGCATGTGCACCAATGCTATGGTCGCGACTTTCAACGTGAGCGTCAGCACGCATGCGGGGCAACGATCATCAACGCCTACGGCTATACGCAGTTTGAGCTGGACGAAGCGCGCTACCCCATCCGTGGCTGGCAGGCAGCCTGGCTCAATTCGCAAACCATGCGTCGCGAACTCAAGCGCCACGAGGCTATCGAGTCCTCAACCGCTAGAACACCCTGGTAACCACCTTAAAGGGGGCGCTGTCCCCTTTAAGGTGGTTTTAACGCGATAGCAAGAAACCCGGTACTGCACGAGACAGAACCGGGTTTCTTTAGCAATGCTTGCTTTGCTCAGGCAGTAACTAAAAGTTACTCAGCCAGGAAGTCGCGCTGGATAGCGGGATCAACCTTGATGCCAGGGCCCATGGTGGAAGACACGGAGATGGACTTAACGTACTTGCCCTTAGCAGAAGAGGGCTTGACGCGCAGGATCTCGGTGTACAGGGCAGCGTAGTTCTCGACGAGCTGCTGCTCAGAGAAGGACTTCTTGCCCAGGGGCACGTGGCAGATGCCATAGCGGTCGGCGCGATACTCAACGCGGCCGGCCTTGAGCTCGGAGACCATCTTGGCGACGTCCATGGTGACGGTGCCGAGCTTGGGGTTCGGCATGAGGCCACGGGGACCAAGGATCTTACCGATGCGGCCAACCTTGGCCATCATGTTCGGCGTAGCGATAGCGGCGTCGAAGTTGATCTCGCCCTTCTGGATCTGGGCGACGAGCTCGTCGGAACCGATGATGTCGGCGCCGGCAGCCTCGGCCTCGCGGGCCTTCTCGCCCTCGGCGAAGACGGCAACACGAATGGTCTTGCCGGTACCGTGGGGCAGGGAGATGGAACCGCGGATGTTCTGGTCGGCCTTACGAGTATCGACGCCCAGACGGAAGTGGGCCTCGACGGTCTCGTCGAACTTGGCGGTGTCGAGCTCCTTGATGAGCTTGGCAGCCTGAAGGGGGGTGTAGAGCGTGGCGCGGTCGATCTTCTCGGCAGCGGCGTTATAGCTCTTACCATGCTTAGCCATGTGCATTACCTCCTGTGGTTAAACGGGCGTGAGCCCTCCCACATCGTATCGTGTGCCCTATTGCACACATTTAACGGGCGCCCCGGTCGGAACACCCGTCATTACCTAAAGAAATCGCTACTCAGCGATGGTGACGCCCATGGAACGGGCGGTACCGGCGATGATCTTCTTGGCGGCGTCAATGTCGTTGGCATTGAGGTCCGGCATCTTGATCTCGGCGATCTTGGTGAGCTGCTCCTGGGAGAGCTGACCAACCTTGTCGGCCTGGGGCTTAGCGGAACCAGACTTGAGGTTCAGTTCCTTCTTGATGAGGTGAGCCGCCGGCGGGGTCTTGGTGATGAAGGAGAAGGACTTATCCTCGAAGACAGTGATCTCAACGGGGATGATGTCGCCCTTCTTGTCCTGCGTCTCGGCGTTAAAGGCCTGGCAGAACTGCATGATGTTCACGCCAGCTGCGCCCAGGGCGGGGCCGACGGGAGGAGCGGGGTTAGCTGCACCAGCAGGAATCTGGAGCTTAATGACGTTGGCAACCTTCTTCTCAGCCATGGTCATTCCTTTCGAATCACGAGTGTGAAGTACTTGCTATATCGTAAGCACGCACGTGTTAGAAGCACTCCTGAGATGAGCAGTCACAGAAGAAGCACGCTCGCGCGAACGGACGAAAACTTAAGCGATGACAGCAACCTGGTTAAAGTCGAGCTCGACCGGCGTCTCACGGCCAAAGATCATCAGGGTGACCTTCAGCTTGCCTGCCTCGGTGTTAACCTCGGAGACC
This sequence comes from uncultured Collinsella sp., assembly GCA_937925735.1. Lineage (GTDB taxonomy): Bacteria > Actinomycetota > Coriobacteriia > Coriobacteriales > Coriobacteriaceae > Collinsella. Next base: position 24,501 of record CALAMK010000016.1, read on the forward strand.
TTGCCATCAAAGTCGGTAAGCGGGCCATCGGTGACACGGACGGACGTACCGACCTCAATATCGACCGACGTACGCTTGGGCGAATCGCCCTTACCGGGACGACGAGTCATCTTATTGTACTCGTCGCGGGAAAGCGGAGCGGGCTTGCCGTTGCCGCCCAGGAAACCGGTGACACCGGGCGTGTTGCGAACACACGTCCAAGCATCGTCATCCATCTCCATGCGAACCAGGACATAACCCGGGAAAATCTTGGAATCCTTGGTCTCGCGCTTGCCACCCTCTTTGATCTCGGTGACGCGCTCCATAGGAATCTCGATATCAAAGATACGGTCCTGCATGCCCATGGTCTCGATGCGATGCTCGAGATCGGACTTAACGCGGTTCTCGTATCCAGAGTAAGTGTGAACGACGTACCAACGCTTAGACATGGTTTAGCCCCTCAATCCGGAGAACAGAGCAAGAGCCTCGCCAAAGCCAGCATCGAGCAGAGCGATGACGACGCCGACGACGACCAGAGAAGCGCAAACGACGACCGAGTAGTTCACGAGCTCCTTCTTATCGGGCCACGTGACACGCTTCATCTCGGACTTCACCGAAGCGAAATACTTCTTGGTGCGGGCGAAGAAGCCGGGCTTCTCGTTCTTCTTGGACTTCGCAGCCTTCTCGCTCTTCTTGGCAACGGCCTTCTTGGCCTCAACCTTGGAGTTGGCGGCAGCGTTGTTGGCAGGCGCCTGCTGCTGTGCCTTCTTCTTGTTCTTCTTGTTGGCCATTTGGGTTACCTCCGCGCAATGCGCTTATACATGAGTAAACCGTAAGCCCCCAATTGGGAGCTTACGGAATAATGACTGGCACGCCAGGAAGGACTCGAACCCTCAACACTCGGTTTTGGAGACCGATGCTCTACCAATTGAACTACTGGCGTATGTGACTAGAGACTAGCGAGTCTCTTTGTGCAGCGTGTGGTGACGGCACCAGGGGCAATACTTCTTGATCTCCATACGATCAGGCATGTTCGACTTGTTCTTGGTGGTCGTATAGTTGCGGCGCTTGCACTCAGTGCACGCAAGAGTAACTAGAGTACGCATTTATCCTGAACCTTTCATTTCCGCCCCGTACGGGCACGAGTTGGTACTTTATCAGCTCTACGTAAGTGCTGTCAATGAAAACCTCGAATCAATTGGTTCTCGCTGGATCCATTCATATTTGGAACACATCAATGAAGCCAACGAGATCTAATCGATCCCTCACGCTCGGCTTAAGAGCGAGCGAAGCGCAATCGTCAGGGAACAAGCCCCGCGTAGAAAAGAACCCGGCACCCTATAAGTGCCGAGTTCTCTCTAAGTCAGCTATATCAAAGAGCTAATTTACTCAATGATCGTGGAGACGATGCCCGAACCGACGGTGTGGCCACCCTCGCGGATAGCGAAGCGCAGGCCCTCCTCCATGGCGATCGGGTGAATGAGGTCGCCCTCGATGGTGATGTGGTCACCAGGCATAGCCATCTCGGTGCCCTCGGGCAGCTTGACCGTACCGGTAACATCGGTGGTACGGAAGTAGAACTGAGGACGATAACCATCGAAGAACGGGGTGTGACGGCCGCCCTCCTCCTTGGTCAGAACGTAGATCTCGCCGGTGAACTTGGTGTGCGGGGTAACCGAACCGGGCTTGCAGAGAACCTGGCCGCGCTCGATGTCCTCGCGCTTGATGCCGCGGAGCAGCAGACCGACGTTGTCGCCAGCCTCGCAGAAGTCCATGGACTTACGGAACATCTCGATACCGGTAACGACGGTGTTCTGGGTATCCTTGATGCCGACGATCTCGACGGGCTCGTTGAGCTTGAGCTCACCGCGCTCAACACGACCGGTAGCAACGGTACCACGGCCGGAGATGGTCATAACGTCCTCAACGGCCATCAGGAAGGGGAGGTCGTTGTTACGAGCAGGCGTCGGGATGTACTCGTCGACAGCCTTCATGAGCTCGCGGATAGCGTCCATCCACTTGGCGTCGCCCTCGAGAGCGCCCAGAGCGGAACCGCGGATGACGGGGATATCGTCGCCGGGGAAATCGTACTCGGAGAGGAGCTCACGGGTCTCCATCTCGACGAGGTCGATGAGCTCGTCATCGTCGACCATGTCGCACTTGTTCAGGAAGACGACGATGTAGGGAACGCCGACCTGACGGGCGAGCAGGATGTGCTCGCGAGTCTGAGCCATGGGGCCGTCGGTAGCGGCGATGACCAGGATAGCGCCGTCCATCTGAGCAGCACCGGAGATCATGTTCTTGACGTAGTCAGCGTGGCCCGGGCAGTCAACGTGAGCGTAGTGACGGGCAGCAGTCTCGTACTCAACGTGGGAGACGGAGATCGTAATGCCGCGCTCGCGCTCCTCGGGAGCCTTGTCGATGTTCTCGAACGCAGTGAAGTCAGCCTTGCAGCCCTCGGTCTCAGAGAGAACCTTGGTGATGGCGGCGGTCAGCGTGGTCTTGCCGTGGTCGACGTGACCAATGGTGCCGATGTTAACATGCGGCTTAGTGCGCTCAAACTTCTCTTTGGCCATAAAGCCCTCCTCTTAACAGGTCGTCCCCGGACGGGACTTTGCCTTTATACCATAGTGGCCTCTCAACATACTATTGAGAAGCCACCGTGTTACCTATGGTAGCGGTGACTGGATTCGAACCAGTGACGCCACGGGTATGAACCGTGTGCTCTAACCAACTGAGCTACACCGCCGGATGGAGCCTGCAACCAGACTTGAACTGGTGACCTCTTCGTTACCAACGAAGTGCTCTACCGACTGAGCTATACAGGCACTTGACGGGTGGGAGCTATAGGATTCGAACCTATGTAGGCAGAGCCAACGGGTTTACAGCCCGTCCCCATTAACCACTCGGGCAAACTCCCAATCGTTCAAGTATCCGCAGGTTCTTTGGTCTTTTGGACCGCCGCCCCCGCGAACGAAAAAGATAATACGATGCAACCTTGGGAGCTGTCAACGAAAACCTCTAGATACACGGTGCCGGGCGTATCTATATGCCTTTGACCTGCAGTTTTGTTGAGTTTAGATATGAAGGACGGTGGATTTGGCTGCACTGGTGACATTTCCCAAGGGAACACTTTGGCACGGTAGAGTACGCCTACAGCATCGACCTTCGATAACGACCTTCTTGCACTATTACATAGGTCGCGATCGGACTTTTCCGGCACGAACGAGCGTGGATTTTCTCCCGTTTGAAATCGAGCGTGGATAATCTCCCTCTTTTAGCACGGCTTCGAACCCAAAGTGGCAGATTATCCACGCTCATTCACTAGGCGGGAGAACTATAGAGCCGCTACTACTCGGGCCAGACCAAAGTAGACCCATAGAGCGGCTCCCCCTTGGTGCAAGGGTAGCGACTCAAGTAACACGACGATAGCAAGTCGAAGAAATAGGTCATGGCGTATTTCGAATAAACGCCGAGTCGGTCAATTCCGTTTCCCGCATTTCCAAGACGATATACACGGTCAAAAGACCTCGATTTGTCATCGTTGCTAAACGCAGTAATTAGAATCTTCCTCCCCGAACGGCAATCAAGATACTCACGCGCCTGTGACGCAAATAGCCCGGAGACCGATACGAGAATTATCAATGACTGCGAAGCATCTCCCATGTTTTTCAATTCCGCGACGTTAGCCCCAGCAACTATGCGAACTATCTTGCCCGCATAAAACATTTCCTGCTGAAATCGTACGAGATTGGCGCTCACATTATTGGTGCACCAGATTTCAACGTTATTATGGCCATCAATTTCGTCGGCAAGGTGCTTAATAGCGATATCGGACACGCCGCTTTCAACCTCAGCGAACATCTCGATCATGCGAACGTCGAGTTCTGCCCTGTACTCCTCGTAGCCAAATTCCTCCTCTCGATGGCTTAAGTCGCTTGGAAAGACTGATTGAGTAAATGATTCTTTCAAATCGCTAAGAGACTGGTAGCCCAAACGATTGCAGAAACGACGAACAGCGGAACGGGTCACGAATGCATCGCGGGTTATTGCGGCAACATTGATTTCGCTCGAACGCCTAATGTGAGCGATGAGATATCGAGCGATGGCGGCATCGTTTGACCCAAACTCGCTGTTGATGATGGAGCTAATGCGATTGAGCACATCGAAGTCATTGATATTCACGTGATTCCTCTTTCCGCTCTCCTCGAAATCATAGTTCATTTATTGAATCAAACAGCTTTGGTCGTTCTCCTATGATTCAAATCAGTTGACGTCATCTTAATCGTAATTCCGTCACACGTATCCACCGTGTTGAATGATGGAAAGGGGATTCATGGACAACGTGAACAACATGCCGTTTCTCTGGGGTTCCGCCACGGCGTCTTATCAGTGCGAGGGTGCCTGGAACGAAGGCGGCAAAGGCCTTGGCGAGTGGGATTTCTTTAACCACACAAGCAATAAGAACATCAACCATGTTGACGGTGATGTATCTTGCGACTTCTACCATCGCTATGAAGAAGATATCCGCATGATGAAAGAAGGCGGACAAAACACCTATCGCTTCTCTCTTTCATGGAGTCGAATCATTCCCACGGGTATCGGCGAAGTGAATGAAAAGGGTATCGATTTTTATAATCGGGTCATTGATTGCTGCCTCGAAAATGGCATAGAGCCCAACGTTACGCTGTTCCATTACGATCTGCCATTCACGCTTGCTTGCAAAGGCGGATGGCTGAACAACGACATGGCAGAGTGGTTCTGCAAATACGCCAGGATTTGCTTTGAGCGCTTTGGAGACCGCGTCAAAATCTGGGCTACCGTTAACGAGCCGCATTTCTACAGCTACTGCGTAAACATGTTGGGCAACTATCCCCCCAATCGATCGCTCGACGTTCAGTCGTACATGCAGTTTCAGTACAACCTGATGCGCGCCAGCGCACTCGCAGTCCGAGCATATCGTCAAATGGGCTACGACGGCATCATCGGCGCCGTCCACGATGGCGGCGTTGTCGAACTCGACCCGGCAACCGAGCACCCCGATGACGTATTTCGATACGCAGACTTTTTCGCCAATCGCATGATTCTGGCACCAGCACTTCAGGGTCAACTGCCGCCAGAAATGGACGAAATCCTTGAAAAACTTGGCGTCTCGCTCTATCGATCCCCAAATGACGTAGAAGAATTCAGAGACGGTAAAGTCGATTTTATTGGACTCAACGTGTATTGCCGAGAGTATGTAACCGACTGGCACGGTGGAGAGCTTGCCGTTTCGGCGAACAATAAGGGCGGTTCGAGCAAAAAGGTCGAAGGAAAATGCATTGCGCCCTTGTTTGAAAGCGCCCGCGACAGCAATGTTCCCCGCAATAAATGGGGCCGCGAAATACTCCCAAGTTGCATGTATTCAACCATCATGGATGTCCACGAGCGCTATGACGCGCCCCGCATCTTTATTACGGAAAACGGACATGGCGCCTATGAGCAACCAGACGCAGACGGAATGATCCACGATGATGACCGCATCGAGCTTCTGGGCCAGTTCATCGAGCACATGATGAGGGCTAAGCGCGACGGCGCGCGCGTTGAGGGCTACTACCTCTGGTCGACGATGGATCTGTATAGCTGGATCAACGGCTACGAAAAACGATACGGACTTGTCCATATCGACTTCGAAAACAATCTGGAGCGCACCCCCAAAAAGAGCTGGTATTGGTACCGAGACCTTATCTCGAAGTATCAGGAGCAGGAAGGTTAGGAGAAAGAGATGAAATATCAGGCAATGTCCGAAACAGTCCTAAAGGCTGTTGGCGGCAAAGAGAATATTACATCGGTAACTCATTGTGCGACGCGCCTTCGCATCGACGCACGAGACACCTCGATCATTGATCTCCAGCTCGCCAAATCGGCCGATCAGGCGCTCGGGGCAGTAGTCAGCGGTGGCCAGCTTCAGGTGATCATCGGCCCCAACGTCACCGAGGCTTACAACGACTTCCTCGACTTCGCGGGAATCGAAGTCGGCGGTGGCACGGTTGCCGACGATGCCCAAACCGCCAAAGACCTTGCAGAAGGCATTAAAAGCGGTAACACCGCCATGGGCTTGATTGAGAAATTCGGGAACGTCTCTGCACAGGTATTCATGCCCATCGTCCCGGCGCTCATCGTTGGCGGACTCATTCTTTCGATCAAGAATCTCCTGGTCAATTATTGCGGATTGAGCACCGATAGCGGAACCGCCCAGGTCCTGTTGGCGATCTTTAGCGCTTCGTTTAGCTTCTTACCCGTTTACCTCGGCTATCAGCTCGCCGCCGTCATGAAGATGCAGCCTATCATGGGCGCACTGCTGGGCGCAATCATGATTAGCTCGTCTATTAGCGGTGCTGAGGGTCTCGACTTTCTTGGCATCCCCATCCCGACGAATGACTACTCGAGCACGGTGGTGCCAATCGTACTGGGCGTTGTGTTCATGTACTTTGTTGATCGCGGTCTTCAGAAAATCATCCCCGACGTTACCAAACTGTTCTTGAAGCCGCTACTCACCATGTTCATCGTCGTGCCTGTTGAGCTGATTGTTCTCGGCCCCGCCGGCAGCATGATGGGCTACGCGCTGAGTGATGCCGCCACATGGCTCATGGACAACGTGGCATTTATCGCTACCCCGATCCTGGCAGCCCTTAACCCCTATTTCGTCATGCTCGGTCTCGATAAGGCTTACATCGCAATCGAAGTTACGAGCCTGGCGCAGCTCGGTTGGGCACCCATCATCTTTGGCTTCATCTCAAACCTCTGCATTGGCGGCACGAGTCTCGCCTTGGCAACTGCAATGAAAGGCAACAAGGAGAAGAGAGGTATGGTCACCACGGTTGCCGTCACCGCACTTTGCGGCGTAACTGAGCCCGCATTTTACGGCTGCCTCATCGAGCGTCCCCGCCTGCTTGTCGGCACGGCAATCGGCGCCCTCTGCGCGGGACTCCCTGCAGGCATCTTCGTCCTGAAGGAGTATGTTGCGGGAGCATGCCCCGGTCTTCTTTCGGCGCTGATCTTTATCGCTCCCGATGGATCCATGGGCAACTTCGTACTGGCGTGCGTTGTCGCCGTCATCGCCATCGTCGTCTCGTTCATCGCTGCACGCGTGATTATCAAGAAGAATCCCAACTATATTGAGTAAATGCCCGCTGTTTGCATTGGGGACACCCTCGGCAGACCATTAGCAAGAACCCAAGAAGTCCCTTAGGAGCTCGATTAATCCATTCGGATTCCTGAGGCACAAACGACCCCGATTCCACAATGAAATCGGGGTCGTTGTTTCTAAAGCCTTCGATAGACAATCGGTGTTTACCTTAGCTCCCTATCCAAGTTAATTATCCACGCTCGTTCTCCGGCCGGCAGATTTTCTTCTCTCGCGTGTCCAGAAATCCACGCTCGAGCAGGACATCTGGGTCCGTACCCGCCCTTGTCTCGATTTGTAACAGCAAGAGGCCTATTCCGCTTCTACATGTTACAGATCAAGATATTCCTGAAACACCCTAAGTTTTATCTCAATCTGTAACAGTTAGATGCCAAATATCGGTCTTGGTGTTACAGATTTAGACAAACTGGAGGACGAGACAAACCAAAAACGGAATGGGCGCTAACCCGATGGCGCACCACCTAAATAGAAACGGGCCCTGCCCCACAAGGGAACAGAGCCCGAAACTCTCATGGAGCCAGTGACAGGAATCGAACCTGCAACCCACTGATTACAAATCAGTTGCGCTACCGTTGCGCCACACTGGCACACTTGGCGCTTTCGCGCGAAGCCAACTAAGAATAAAGGAATTGCTGACGAGGCGCAACTGGCCGCACGGCGTTATACAAATATGCAAAATCCAGCAACAACAGGTACCACGCCCGTCCATTTCTGTCAGTTCGCCCTCAATCTTAAAACTATTCGTCAGAACGAATAGTTTTAATTACAATGGAATATATAAAACTATTCGTTCTGGCAAAGGGTTTCGCGATGTTGACCACGAAGGAAGCAGCCGAACTACTCGACATCACCCCGCGCAGGGTGCAGGAGCTCATAAAAAACGGAGCACTTGAGGCCCGCAAGGCTTCTGGTGTATGGCTCATCGACAAAGACAGCGTCGACACGCGACTCCGTTCCGTGACCAAAACGGGGGGACGTCCCCGCCGCGGCCACGGTAAGAGCGAGATCGCATTCACCCTCATGAATCGCACACACGAAGTCGCTCAGCTGGTCTACAGCACATCGCGAAAAGACTTTACCCACATCGGCGCCGACGTCGATCGTGCCCACGCCCCTATTGGAGTATTTGGCCCTAATAGTCCCATATCGCTCGACTCCTTCCGCATCTGGTGGCGCGGCCGCGGTATCCCGCTCGCACGCATTGGGCTAGCCTCCCTGCTTGCAGAAGCCGCAGTCGATGTTCCCGATGAACTCGTACAGCGAAATCTTGGCCTCTCCTTATCCGACCAGTATTGGATTAGACCCCAAGGCTCCGGTCTCGCGTGGGAAGATATTAACTTCTTCAATAATGCTTTTGACGACGTCTCTCTGTCCATCGCGTCCTTCGCCCCAGAGGGCAAGGCAGCTGCCGCAAAGCCCGACAACACCTCGGACGGCAATCTTCAAAAGTACTGGACATGCGAGGGCGGGCGTCGAATTCTGCATAAGGCAGGAGCGCACCTGAACCAGGAACCTTATAACGAGCTGGTGGCGACCGCGCTCCATCGTCGCATCCTAAACGCCAGCGATTTTGTGCCTTACTCGCTCGAGGGCACGGGCACTTCCGCCCTGAGCATATGCGATGTCTTCTTAACTGATGAAGAAGAGTATGTCCCTGCGTTCTATGTAAACCAGTACGCAAACGCAGGTGAACGACTAACCGACTACGAGCGATACGTAGCAAACTGCGAGGAGCTCGGGGTGACAGGCGTCAAGGATGCCCTTGACCGCATGATCGTATGCGATGACATCATTGCCAACTACGATCGTCATTGGCGCAACTTCGGCCTCGTGCGAAACGTCAACTCACTGGCCTGCAGACCAGCCCCCATCTTCGATTCGGGCTCATCACTCTGGTGCAACATATCACTAGAGGAGCTTAGGGCGGGAGAGCACAGTTTTACCAGCGCACAATTTCATTCAAGCCCCGCCAAACAAATGTTGCTCGTCGAGGACATGGGCTGGTTTGACGGCGACAAACTCGAAGGCTTCGTTGACGAGGCGATCGAGATTCTGTCTAAAAACGATGCCCTAGCAGCGAGACTGCCTTATCTAAAAGAGGCGCTAACGTGGCGCCTCGAAAGAATGATCGACATCGCTGAATGGAGTTAGCGAGGCAGCATTGCCCCGCCAACTCCCCTACCTCCCGCGCAGGGCCTTGAGCTTGGCCAGGGCATCGGGGCTCAGGCGACTGCCCAGAGTCATCTTGATCTGCGGAGCTTCCTCTGCCTCGTGCACGTCGTTGTCAATCTGCTTGATCTCGTCCACCAGCATGCGGCTCGAGATACGCGTGACACCCTTGCCCATGACGACGGCCTGAATCGTTCCGTCGCTCGACACCACGGAGCACGCGCGGCCCTCCTCACGTGCCTCGATGCAGAGCTTCTGCACCACGGTATCGGCAGAGACGCCCGTCGGCGAAAACTCGATGCGCACGCCGCGGGCCGGCAGGTTGGGACGCTCGCTGGAGATATTGCCCGCGCCGTCGAACACGATCACGGCCTCGTAGCGGCCCTGGGCAAAGGCGGCGACGTCGTTGATGAGGGCGGTGCGCGCCATATCGTGAACGTCACTGGAATACGGATCGTCGGAATGGTCGTATACGAGCTTTTCGTAGCGCGGCGTGCAGTGGATCACGTTGTAACCGTCGACCACCAGCAGCTCGGGTTTGTTGGAGTGCACCGTCGAGACTGGGTCGGCGATAGCCTGTGCAAACGCATTGCCGCCCACGCCGTAGGTCGCGGCCGAGACAATCGGCTTGGCCGAGCCTTCGCCAAAGCGCTTGGCTTTGGACTTGGCACGGTTCTTTTTGGACATGCGCTACTCCTCCCCCATGAGCTCGCCGGCGTTGCGGCGCAGCCACTCAAAGCACAGCGCCGTGGTCGCCTGGGCAACATTGAGGCTCTCGGTCATGCCGCGCTGGGGAAGCTTGGTCAAAAAGTCGCATTTCTCGAGCACCAGGCGCGAGATGCCATCGCCCTCGGACCCCATGACGAGCGCCACGCGACCCTCGAAGGGAGCATCCCAGCAACTGCCTTCGGCGTGCTCGGAGGCACCGCCCACCCAAAAGCCAGCGGCCTTGAGGTCATCGAGCGCACGGGCGATATTGGGAACCTGCGCAATGGGCAGGTGCATGACGGCGCCGGCAGAGGTCTTGTAGCTGCCCACGGTCACGCCGGCGGCGCGCTTGTTGGCGATGATGACACCGGCCGCGCCCACGACCTCGGCGGAGCGCACGATGGCGCCAAAGTTACCGTCGTCGGTCACGTGGTCGAGCACCACGACAAGCGCCGGACCGTCGCCCGCGCGGTCGAGGATATCGGCGACATCGGCATAGGGGAAGTTGCCAACCTCGAGCGCGATGCCCTGGTGAGCGCCATGGCTCGACAGCACATCGAGCTGTGCACGCGGCACATACTTAATGCGGACGCCCGCGGCGTTGAGGTCATCGACCAGACGCGACAGGGCGGCATCGCGCTCCCCGCCCTCGGCAATGAGCGCGCACTTGATGGGAAAACCAGTGCGCAGCGCCTCGGCGGCAGCACGACGGCCTTCGATAAACTCGCCCTTGGGAGCCTGGACAGCGTCGCGGTTGCGATCGCGCTGCGGACGTGCGGCCTGGGTACGATCGCGCTGACCCTTGGGAGCGGCAGGGCGGTCATTACGGCGAATCGGACGCGAGCCAGAAGCAGCCTGCTTGCCGCCACGAGACGCGCGCTTGCGATTGTCGGCCATAAAGCGACCTCCTTAAATAGATAACAAACAAGAATCGACCGTCCGAGCCACGGCACCTTGCCTTTCAATCGTCGGGCATGACCACCAGGTCTATGCCCTCCTCTTTCAAGGCAATCTGCCGCACCTCGAACGGTCGACAAATACTAGAGAGTCTTAATACGAGTGCCCGCGGCAGTATCCTCGATCGTCAGGCCCAGGTCCTTGAGCTGGTCGCGGATGGCATCGGCCAGATCCCAGTTCTTGGCGGCGCGGGCCTCGGCGCGAGCCTCGAGAATCTTGGCAGCGGCCTCGTCCACATCGTCACCCGTGTAGGCAACCAGACCGGCGGCAACGCCCAGCAGGCCCAGCGGCAGCTCGACCTTGGGCTCGGGAAGCTCAACGCCAAACGTATCGAGCAACTCGGCCAGGGTATCGGCGGCGGCCAGGGCTGCGGCCTTGTCGGCAGCATCGACCGCCTGCTCCAGATACTGATTGCACTCGGTGACAAAGCCAAAGACGGCACCCATGGCACCGGCGGTGTTAAAGTCGTCGTCCATGCACTCCTTAAAGGCGGCACGAGTCTCGGCGGCCTTGGCGACAAACGCCTCGGCGGCAGCCTCATCGGCGTCGGCCGTCGCGTGGCTTGCAGCCCAGCGCAGGTTCTCGACCGTGCCGGCGATACGCGTGAGCGAGTTCTCGGCACCCTTCAGGCGCTCCCAAGAGAAGTCGAGCGGCGAGCGATAGCTCGTCTGCAGCATCAGCAAGCGCAGAGCCGCGGCAGAGTGCTGCTCGAGCACCTCGGCCAGCGTAAAGAAGTTACCGAGCGACTTGGACATCTTCTCGCCGTCTACCAGTAGCATGCCCGTGTGCATCCAGGTGTTGGAGAAGCCCTGATGCCAGGCGCAGGTGGCCTGGGCGCACTCATTCTCGTGATGCGGGAAGGCAAGGTCGGAGCCGCCGCCGTGGATGTCGATCGGAGTGCCCAGGTAGCGATGCACCATGGCGGCGCACTCGGTGTGCCAACCAGGACGGCCCTCGCCCCAGGGGCTCGGCCAGCTGGGCTCGCCGGGCTTGGCGGCCTTCCACAGGGCAAAGTCGAGCGGGTCGTTCTTGTCCTCGTTCTCCTCGATGCGCGCGCCCACCATAAGGTCGTCGATGTTGCGGCCCGAGACCTGACCATAGTTGGGATCGCTGCGCACGGCAAAGTACACGTCGCCGTTATCGGCTGCGTAAGCGTGGCCCTGCTCGATAAGCGTCTTGATCATGGCGATCATGGGGCCGATCTCCTTGGTGGCGCGGGGGCGCACATCGGGATCGAGCACGTTGGCGGCGCGCATGACGCCGATGAACTTGTCGGAGAACTCCGTCGCGACCTCGGCGGCTGTACGACCCTGCTCGTTGGCGCGCTTGATGATCTTGTCGTCGACATCGGTGAGGTTCTGGGCGAACGTGACCTCGTAGCCGCTCGCGATGAGCCAACGGCGGATTACGTCAAAGCTGATGAACGTACGGGCGTTGCCGATGTGGATGTTGTCGTAGACCGTGGGGCCGCACACGTACATGCGAACCTTGCCGGACTCGATGGGCTGGAACTCTTCCTTTTTATGGGTAGCGCTGTTGTAGATACGCATTCGTTACTCCTTAACGGTTTTCTGTAGCAGGCAGACGGCCCAGGCGCCGATCCCCTCGCCCTGGCCTTCCCAACCGAGCTTTTCGGTCGTAGTAGCGGCGACGCCCACGTTTTCGATGTCAACGCCCAGAGCATGGGCAAGGTTGGCGCGCATGGCGTCGCGGTGCGGGGTGATTTTGGGCTGCTGGCAGGCAATGGTGCAGTCGGCATCGACAAACTCAAAGCCCAGCTCGCGCGCATAGTCCATCACACGGGCAAGCAGCACCATCGAATCGGCACCCTCATAGGCAGGATCGGTGTCGGGGAACAGTTTGCCGATGTCTCCCCCGCGGCAGGCGCCCAAAATGGCGTCGGCCAAGGCGTGCGCGAGCACATCGGCATCCGAGTGGCCCAGCAGGCCGCGCTCGTAGGGAATGTCGACCCCGCCGATGATACATCGACGCCCCTCCACCAGACGGTGGACGTCGTAGCCATGGCCAATGCGCAGGTTACTGAACATGGGGAAGGTCCTCTCCCTCGGCCATGCGACCGAGCAGAATCGCGGTTACGGGACGCAGGTCCTCGGGCACCGTCACCTTAAGGTTGTCGCGCGGGCTCTGAACGCAGCGGACGCGCCCACCCATGCGCTCGACCAGTGACGAATCGTCCGTGCCGATAAAGCCCTCGGCGATGGCTGCGGTGTGGGCGCGCTTCATGGCGTCGACGCTAAAGATCTGCGGCGTCTGTGCAGCCCAATAGAGTTCGCGCGGCGGCGTCTCAACGATGTTATCGCCATCGACGATCTTGAGCGTGTCGATTGCGGGCTGACCGCACACGACACCGTCGAGGGCGCGGTCGCTCACGAGCACATCGATAGCGTGATCGATGGCCTCGGTCGTAATGAGCGGACGAGCGCCGTCGTGAATGGCGACGTATTCAAAGCCTGCCGGTACCGCATGCACGCCGGCTCGGGTGGAATCCTGACGGGTATCGCCGGCATCGGCAAAGCTGATGGGCGTGTCATAGTCAAACGGGTCGATGGCCAGGCGGCGCATCTCGGCACGGCGCTCGGCAGGGCAAACCACGACGATTTGGCCGACCTTATCGCTACGGTCAAATGCGCGGATGGACCAGCTCATGAGCGGACGGCCCGCTACATTGACGAGTTGCTTGCCACCGGGGTTACCAAAGCGCTGGCCGCTGCCACCGGCAACGACCACGGCGCATACGGGCGCCATTATGCGTTCCCCTGTTTGGTGCCCTTCATGCGGTACAGCGAGTCCGCAAGAATGGCAGGGTTGTTGACGCCAAAGTCGCCCAAGCGCTCCGGATCCTCGCTGATGTCGTCCATGAGTTCCTGCAGCGAGCCGTACTCGTCGACGATCTTCTCGGCCACGCCGTCGCGCACGACGGACACGCGCGAAAGCGTGCGCAGGCCCAGCGGCGTCATGACGGAGTCCTCGTCCAGGTCGTCGTAACCCAGAACCGCCGCCACATGCTGTGGGTCGGACAAGTCCTTAGGCGTCATGCGGCTAAGCTCGGCGCGAATCTTCTCGGCGTTTGCCTCGGAGGAATCGCTCGCATAGTCGCGGATCATCAGGTCGTATTCGGTATCCATGCTGGAGCCAGCGAGCTGCTCGAGCTGCATCTGCACGAGCTTGCCCTGGTTGCCCAGCTTGACGATACAATCCTTAAGCTCGGTCTTTGCCTGTTGCATGATCTCGAAACTCGAGAAAATGCCGGTGATGTCGGCGAGCGTAACGTAGTCATCGAGCTCGAGGGCCGTCAGACGCAGCAGGGAGCGGTCGAGCGACTGACGAGTGGTCTGAAGCGTGGCGACGAGCTGGTTGACCGAGCTCATGATGGTGGTGACAGGCTGAATCTCGTAGCTCTTACCGTGGACGTACACGTTAACGACGGCACGACGGGCCGAGACCGAGATCACGATGGCATCGGTGAGCACCGACATGCGAGCGGCAGTACGGTGACGCATGCCCGTCTCACTCGTGGCGAGCGAGGGATCGGGATTGAGGTGGAAGTTGGCGCGCAGGATCTGGGTGAGGTCGCCATCGATGACGATGGCGCCGTCCATCTTGGAGAGCTCGAATAGACGGTTCGAGGTGAACGAAATGTTGAGCGGGAAGCCGTCGTTGCCGGCGGCGAGCACGTTTTCGGTGTCGCCGACGCAGATAAGGGCGCCCAGGTGACCGGCAATGATCATGTCGAGGGCGGTACGGATCGGCTGGCCGGGGGCAGTCAGGCGAATAGCCTGTTCCATACGCTTTTGCAGCTCGTTCTTATCCAAGGCATCGCTCCCATCGTATACGCTCCATAAACGCTAAATAGTTTCTCACGGTTTGTCCCCGCAGCAGCCATGAAATCCGATGCTTACAGAATGAGCGAACACCGCTGAGAGCCCCAACCCAAATGAGCTGCTTATGTGGTAGCATCGGGATTCACATGAATGAGGGAGTAGTCGCGTGACCGGGTTCGCCTCCGGTGGCGCGGCAAGTCAACACACTGGCCGATGCGGCCTGGCTTGCCTTAATGAACGAGACTCGTGGTTGTGCGCGCAGCGCGTACGCCACGAGTCTTTTTTTGTTGCTCCCCCAAGAGGTACACGCGGGCCCGCCCGCAGAGAGGAAGCCAGACCATGGGACTCGCCGAGCTCGTATTGCTCGCCATCGGCCTTTCGATGGACGCCTTTGCCGTATCCATCTGCAAGGGCCTTGGCATGAAAAAGATCAACCTTAAAGTCGCCGTGGTGCTCGGCCTGTTCTTTGGCGGCTTTCAGGCCGGTATGCCCGTAATCGGATGGGCGCTCGGCAGTCAATTCATGGGCATCATCGGACCCATCGACCATTGGATCGCCTTTATCCTTTTGGCCTTCATCGGCGGCAAGATGCTGTGGGAAGCCTTTACCGAAGACGAGGATGAGGGCGACGACAAGAATGCCGAGAAGATTGACCTGGTAGAATACCTGATCCTAGCCATCGCCACCTCAATCGACGCCCTAGCCGTGGGTATCTCATTTGCGGCGCTCTCGGTTGACATCGTTCCCGCTGTATCGCTTATCGGCGTCACAACGTTTATCTTCTCCGTTGCCGGCGTAGCAATCGGTCATTCCTTTGGTTCGCGCTACGAAAAACCTGCCACCATCGTGGGCGGCGTCGTGCTTATCCTTATCGGCCTCAAGATTTTGCTGGAACACTTGGGGTTTTTGGCGTTGTAAAACACCCTTCAAAACTAAACGTCCGTATGAGGTCTCATGCAGAGTTTTGCATAAGGCCTTTTCGTGCAGACTTTTGCATGTCATACTGATATGCAAAAGTCTGCACGTTAGGAGATTGCCGTGGATACCTTTCCCATCACCACGCCGCGCCAAGCTGGCATCTACGTGCGCCAGGCACGCGAGTCACAGGGAATCACCCGTGCGACCCTCGCTAAAAAAGCCGGTGTTTCGGAGCGCCTGCTCGCATCGCTCGAGCTGGGAGATGCCACCGGCATTCGACTCGACAAGCTATTGGCGATCTTTAATGCTCTCGGACTGGCGCTCGCCGCTCAAGGGGATATCGTCAAAACGAATAACGAGCAATCAGCCAACGTTCCGCATGCCGATCTGCAACCTCGTAGCACCCCCAGACGCCATCGCGCTCAACGTTTTCGCCATCGCAACCGTCGCAGCGCAGCCATTCCGGCTCTCGCAGACGCCTCCCTTACGTCCGAGCTCTACGACAAGGCCTTCGCCGATTTTGCCATGTCCAATCTCGGAGTCTCGATTGCCGCAAACCCATCTGCCCAAACCAGGCCCAAAGGGAGGTAGCCAATGGCCAGCAAAACGCTTCGGACTATTATTTGCGGCGTACCTGCGGGAACGCTCACGCAGGATGAGAACGGTCTTGTCAGCTTTGTCTACGATCGAGACTATGACGGGCCAGCCCTATCGACAAACATACCCGTATCAAATCGTATATACGGCCAACAGGTCATGAATCCGTACTTGTTTGGTCTTCTGCCCGACAGCGAGGACCAGCGAAAAGCAATCGCCGTCGAATTCGACACCAGGCCCAACAATCCCGTTGCGCTGCTCAGCCATATCGGACTCGACTGTCCGGGCGGAGTACAGTTTTGTGCCGAAGAAGACGCCGACGCCATCCTGCATCGCGACGGCGAATACCGCCCTATAGACGACCACGATATTGCTCTCCGTCTCAAGTCGATCAGAGATGACCACGAGGCATCGTGGATGGGTCTAGATGAAAGTTGGTCACTTGGGGGCAACCAGGGCAAGTTCGCGCTCGCGCTTATAGATGGCAGCTGGTGCGAATGCGTGGGTTCCTCGCCCACGACGCATATTTTCAAAAATGGCGTTATCGGATTTAAACTTGAGGCTCTTAATGAGTTTGTCTGCATGAAAAGCGCCCAGCGCGCCGGTATCGCAACGGCAAACGTCGAATATCGTATGTTTGAGGACGAACCTGCCCTCATTGTTGAGCGCTATGACCGCGTGAAAGTCAAAGACGGAACGATCAGGCGCCTACATCAAGAAGACCTCTGTCAGGCACTTGGGGTGATGCCCGCCCAAAAGTACACGGCAGACGGCGGCCCGACCACACGCGACATTCAAGAGCTCCTCGTAAATACGAGCCACCATCAACTTAACCTGTATCTGTTTACGCAGATACTGTTCTTCAACGCCATTATCGGCGCACCGGATGCGCACGCGAAAAACTATTCCCTGCTCCTTGGAAACGACGGCGCAGCCATGATGGCTCGTATGTACGATGTCGCGTCAGGTTTGGCGTATGAGCGCATGCGCCGCCGGGCGCGCCTTGTCATGAGCATTGGCGGCGAAAATCGTGTGGGGCGCATCGGTCCAGGCGCTATCCGCCGATACCACGGTATGGGCGACCCCGCGCTGGAGACGGCGCTCACCGATGCCGGGCTAACCGAGAAGTTTTGCTTTGCGACCATGCTGGACCTCGCCTACGAGGTACCCATTTGCATGGAAGAGGTCATGGACGAATACGCCGACCTGCCCGGCATGGCGGACCTGCGCGAGCATATGCTCGGCCCCGTCCGCGAAAACTGTCAGCGAACCCTCGACCTCATCAGGGCAGATATGGGCTAGACGCCAATCAGCTTCCCATTTCCCAAAAGAAGAGAGGGGGCACCCG
The DNA here is from genome assembly GCA_937925735.1 of uncultured Collinsella sp. Lineage (GTDB taxonomy): Bacteria > Actinomycetota > Coriobacteriia > Coriobacteriales > Coriobacteriaceae > Collinsella. The sequence goes on from CALAMK010000016.1 coordinate 42,205, forward strand.
TCGCAAAAGCTCGGGTGCCCTCTTACGTAATGTCATTTGCAATCCACCAGCACGTGGCTCAGACCGCTGCTAGCGCAACCTTTACGCAGCGAGGCGCTTGAGGACGTCGATGAGCAGCTCGTAGAAGCGCTCGGCAGAAGCGAGCTCCATGCTCTCGTCCGGGGTGTGGACATCGGAGAGCGTCGGGCCCACGGCGATGGCGTCCAGGCCGTGCAGGGCCTCGGCAAACAGGCCGCACTCAAGGCCGGCGTGGATGGACTCGATACGCAGCTCGGAGCCAAAGAGCTCGCGATAGCTCTCGACAAAGACGTCGCGGACCGGCGAATGCTCGGCATAGCTCCAGCCGGGATACTCGAACTCAAACTTGGCGTCGAAGCCCAGGACATCGGCCAGCGTCTGCAGGCGGTCCTTGAACTCGTTCTGCAGCGAGGTGATCGAGGAGCGCGGGGACAACATGATCTTGACCTCGTCGTCAGAGGTGGCAACCACGCCGATGTTGGAGGAAACCTCGACGGAGCCGTCGGTGGCGACGTTGCGGCGAATCACGCCGTTAGGGGCAAGACGCAGGGCGCGGATGAGGGCGAGTGCGGACTTCTGGTCCATGGCCTCGACCTCGGCGTCGTCGGCAATCTCGACGGTGCAGGTAAAGCCGGGGTCGAAGACCTCGAGCTCGGCAGTGACGTCGGCGATGATGCCCTTTGCGATCTGGGCCGCGGCCTCGGCGGCAGCGTGGTCGGCGTAAACCAGCTCGGCCTTGCACTCACGGTTGATGGCGTTGTCCTTAGTGCCGCCGTTAAAGCTGACGATGGCGGGCTCGCCGGCGACCATCAGGCGGTCGATGATGCGGGCCATGATGAGGTTGCCGTTGCCGCGCTCCAGGTTGATGTCGGAGCCGGAGTGACCGCCCAGCAGGCCGGAGATGTCGAGTGTGAGGGTGCTACCGGTCTTGCGCTCGCGCACGATGGGGCAGGTGTAGGTAACGACGACGCCGCCGGCGCAGCTGACGGTGGCAACGCCCTCTTCCTCGGAGTCGAGATTAATCATGGTGCGGGCGCTAATCTGGGACTTGTCAAGCGTCTCGGCGCCGACCAGGCCAGTCTCCTCGTCGGTGGTGAATACGCACTCGAGGGCCGGATGGGCAATCGAATCGTCGCTGAGCACGGTAAGCATAAGCGCGACGGCGATACCGTTGTCGGCGCCCAGAGTGGTACCGTTAGCGGTGAGGACGCCGTCCTTGACGACCAGGTCGATACCATCGGTCGTAAAGTCGTGCTCAACGGAGCCCAACTTGTCGCACACCATGTCGATGTGGCCCTGCAGCATCACGGTCGGGGCATTCTCGGCACCGGCAGATGCGGGCTTGCGAATGATGACGTTGTAGACCTCGTCCTGGTACACATCGAGGCCGCGCTCCTTGGCAAATGCAACCAGGAAATCGCTGATGCCCTTCTCGTTGCCAGACCCACGGGGGATCGCGCTGACCTCCTCAAAGAAATGGAACAGCTGGGCGGGTTCGTAGCCAGTAATCTTGTAGTCCATGGTGCCTCCTTGGCGCAACTGGTTAGACAATAAGACATGCGCCTTGTATATTCCCAGACTTCGTTTGCATAAACCAGTCGAAAACGCCGAGCGCCCTCGCATCATCGGCTAACGGTGAGGAAACGCCACTTTATCAAGATAAAGCAGCTTAGACGGGCCGCGCCGAAGGGACGTTGGACCCTTTAACCAACCTCAACGCTTGATCAACGTTTATGCATACGCCATTGGTATGTTTAATGAGATTTTTGTCCTCCGTCACGACGTAATCGGCATCAATGCGATTGGCGACGCCCAGCATCAGGTCGTCCTCAAAGTCGTTGTGATGATACTTGAACACAAAGGAGTCGAAGACCTCGTCTGCACCGACCGAGGCAATAATCGACTTTTGCCGAATCAGGCGAACACACGCCCACGCTGTCTCGTCGGCACCGGCGATGGTTTCGGGAGTGAGAGCCCCCTCACGGCGGGCGTCGGCCTTCATCGTCCTTCCCAGAATGTAATAGACGTCTTTGACAGACAGGGAGGACGAGAAGAGGACGATATCCTCCGCTTCCGCCGCGCGAGAAAGGAGCTCGACTATCGGCCTGGTCGCATTCGTACGAGCGAGAAAGTAATCTAGCCAGACGTTCGTGTCGATCAACAGCTTGAGCACACGTTTCGTTCCGACGCCGCTCATAATTCGATCCAATCGCTGAATCTCTCGCTCATCATTTGATCGTATAACTCGTCGTAATCAAAGGCCTCATCGGGGCTCGGCCTCTGAATCGAGAACCGCTCATAAAAATTCGAAATTAACGCAGCCCCTTCCGAGACGCGGGACGAACTCGCCTTCGATCGTATGTCGTCAGGCAGGACTTCGTCATCATTCTTTTTTTCGACGGGCATATGACCGTTCTCGGTCAAGTACTGCCACAGCTCCCTCACAGCTTGTGACGGCGTCATGCCAATATGAGTCAGTACGGCGTCTCCTGCCTCTTTGAGCTGGCGATCTATACGCACGTTCATCTGAACTGGCCGCGTGTCGAGTATTGATGTAGGCATATCAACTCCTTTGCTATACTGAATCTCAATTTCAGTATAGCACGGCAGATTGAAGCACATTTCAATAGAAACGGGGGCGCCTCCTTATCGGAAACGCCCCCCGTTATACAAGGTATGTTTAATCCCTACAGCGCGCCGGAGCCAGCTTGCATCATACCGCCGGGGCCCGAGGTCACGCCACTACTCACAGGCGCAGCGTTTCCGGTGTGCGGCGCCGCCGGAGCGGTATCGCCACCGAGCGTGCCCGCCGGACGCGGTGCCGGGATCTCGCCCGTACCATGGCTAAAGACAAACTTGCCGTCGGCCACATCGCACAGGACGGTATCGCCACTGCCCCACTCGCCGGCCAGCAGCTCCTCGGACAACGGATCCTCAATGAGCTTTTGGATGGCGCGGCGCAGCGGACGCGCACCGTTGGTGAGGTCGGTGCCCTCGGCCACAATCTTGTCGTAGGCCGCATCGGTGAGCTTGATGTTCATGCCGTTGGCAATCAGGCGCTGGCGCAGGTCGTCCACCAGCAGGTGAGCGATCTTGGTCAGGTTCTCGCCCGAAAGCTTCTGGAACACCACGATGTCATCGATACGGTTGAGCAGCTCGGGGCGGAACAGGCGCTTGAGCTCGCCCATCGCACGGCCGCGGATCTCGCTCGACGTGAGACCCTGCTCGCCGGTGGTGCCAAAGCCCACGCTCGCATCCTGCGCGATCTCGCGGGCGCCCACGTTGGACGTCATGATAATCACGGTGTTGCGGAAATCGACCGTCTTGCCCTGGCTATCGGTCAGGCGGCCCTCCTCCAGCACCTGTAGCAAGATGTTGAAGATATCAGGGTGCGCCTTCTCGATCTCGTCGAACAGCACGACCGAGTACGGATGACGGCGAACAGCCTTGGTGAGCTGGCCGCCCTCGTCGTGACCCACGTAACCCGGAGGGCTACCGATAAGCTTGGAGACCTCGAACTCGCTGCCAAACTCCGACATGTCGAAGCTGATGAGCGCGTCCTTGCTGCCAAAGAGATACTCGGCGAGCGTCTTGGCAAGCTCGGTCTTGCCCGTGCCGGTGGGGCCCAGGAAGATAAAGCTGCCGCCGGGGCGGCGAGGGTCCTTGAGCGGCGAGCGGCTGCGGCGCACGGCCTTGGCAACGGCCTCGACGGCCTCATCCTGACCGATGATGCGCGTCTTGAGCACGCTTTCGGCCTGCAGCAGGCGGCGACTCTCACTCTCGGTGAGCGAGGACACCGGCACGCCCGAGGTCACGGACACGATGTCGGCAATCTGGGAGACATCGATGGTGAGCGGACTGGCGTCGAGCTCGGCCGTCCAGGCAGCCTTGGCCTCGGCGAGCTCAATCTCGGCGGCTTTCTGCTGCTCGGTGATCTCGGCGGCCTTGTTCATGTCGTCGCTCTCGGTGGCCTCCTGTGCGGCAGCCTTGAGCTCCTCGATGCGATGTTCGGCCTCGCGCACCGGCTCGGGCGCGCGATTCGCGGCGATGCGAGCGCGGGCACCGGCCTCGTCAATGAGGTCGATGGCCTTATCGGGCAGGAAGCGATCCTGGATGTAGCGGTTGGAAAGGTTCGCGGCGGCCTCGATAGCACCCTGCGTATAGCGCACATGGTGGTGCTCCTCGTAGCGCGGCTTGAGCGCGGTCAGGATCTTGACCGTGTCCTCGACGCTCGGCTCCTCGACATCGATGGTCTGGAAGCGACGCTCGAAGGCCGGGTCCTTGGTGAGGTACTTGCGGAATTCCTCGGCCGTGGTGGCGCCGATAATCTGGAAGGCACCGCGCGCGAGCACGGGCTTGAGCATAGAGCTCGCGTCGATGGAGCCCTCAGCAGAACCGGCACCGATGATGGTGTGCATCTCGTCGATAAACAGGATGACGTCGTCGGCTTCGGTGGCCTCCTGGATCACGTTCTTGAGGCGCTCCTCAAACTCGCCGCGATACTTGGCACCCGCCACGAGGCCCGGCAGGTCGAGCGTCCAGATATTCTGGTTCATGAGGTTCTCGGGCACGTTGCCGGCTGCAATCTGCTGAGCCAGGCCCTCGACGATGGCCGTCTTGCCCACGCCGGGGTCGCCCAGAATGAGCGGGTTGTTCTTGGTGCGGCGCGAAAGAATTTCCATCATACGCTGGACTTCCTTTTCGCGACCAATTACAGGGTCGAGCTCGCCATCGCGCGCCTTCTGCGTGAGGTTGGTCGCGAACTGCTTAAGCGTATCGGTGCCACTCCCCTTTTGCTGAGAGGCATCCGAGCCGCTAAAGAACGGCAGGCCCGCACCGGGACGCCCGGCACCGGCGCCGGCGAGCGGACGCTTCTTGTCCTGGTCCTTGGCAGTGAGTTTCTCGATAGCCTTTTTGATAGAGGCGGACGACACACCCAGGCGCATGAGGATGTCCATGGCCATGCCGTTGCCCTCTTCGACGATGCCGATCAGCAAGTGCTCGGTCGACACGTAGGTCTGGTTATTCTCACGCGCCACGCGGAATGAACGCTCCATAACGCTAATGACGAGCGGCGTAAAGGCGAGCTTAGCCGCCTCGGTCTCCTCACTGGGCTCGGGAACCGTGGTCTGGACCTCCTTGAGGGTGTCCATGATGTCGTTGTAGGAGATATCAAGCGAGCGCAGTGCCTCGGCGGCAATGCCCTCGTCCTCCTTGGCAAGCGCGAGCAGCAGGTGCTCGGTGCCCACCTTATTTGAATGAAGATCGAGCGCCTCCTGTTTGGCCATCGACATGACCTTGCGCGCTCGATCGGTAAATCTATCTAACATGCTCGTTTCCTTACATGAGTTCATCGAAATCAAAACGCCCGCCCGTCGGCGGCGCTTTTGTCTCTTTACCCACAGGTTGTCTATGTTAACAGCTGGAGGAATATCTATAAACCCGGCTCACATGAATGCAGGTTATGACCGCATCGCGGGACTCACCGCGCGATGCGCGACAGGCGCCCCGCAAGAGAAACCCTAGGCGTCTTTCACCACGTCGGGACTCGTCGCACGCGATGCGCGATAGGCATCGGCCTCCTTGGAGACGCGTTCGAGCAGCTCGGATGTATCGACGCCCTCGACTTGCGCGACCGTTTCCACCGTCTGCATGGCGACCGCCCTCAGGTACGCGCACGCGCTGTCCCCCAGCTGCTCGAGGTCTATCTCCTCGCCGCCCTCCCGGGCAAAGCCGACCGCCATCACAAAGTCCATGATGCCCGAGACCAGAAAGCCCACCGCAAAGCTCGAATCCGCCTTGAGCTCTTCTCCGTCGGGGTGGACGATCTCTCTCACGCGGTCGATGATGATCGTATGGATGCCCTGCACGACCTGCTCGGCGGCACCCGCCCTCATGGTGATGACGATGCGCCGCAGCAGGCAGCGGACGTCGCGCCGGTCGAACGCCGAAAGGTCGCCCTCGCTCGAAAAATGCCAGAGGGCATCGGTGATGAGCTCGTTATCCTGCAGCAGTTGGGCTATGGCGATGGCGACGAGTTCATCGAAATCGTGAAAATAGTAGTAAAACGTTCCGCGATTGCACCGGGCGGCGCGGGTCACCTCGCCAACCGACAGCTCGAAGATGCTGTTGTTCTCGATGAGCTCCCAAAACGCCTCGATGATACGGGTGCGTGCATCGGGCGCATCGGCGTCCTTACGCGGTCTCGCCATGCGCCTCACCGCACCCCTGCGCCTTGGCGTTCATGATGAGCATCTGAAGACGGTTCTCCACGTTGGCGAAGCTCACGTCGGGATCGTAGTCGAGCGGCAGGAACTGCGCCGTGGGATACTGCTCCTTGAGCGCATGGATGAGCCCGCGCCCCACGACATGGTTGGGCAGACACCCGAACGGCTGCAGGATCACGAAGTTGCGGCAGCCGCGCTTGGCGTGCTCGAGGATCTCCGCCGGAATCAGCACGCCCTCGCCCGCATCGAACGTATGGTGCAGGATCTTATCGCTCGCGCGCACGAGCTCGGGCATGCGCGTCGGCGGCTCGTAGAGCGGGCTCGCCGCGCCCAGGCGGTCGCAACGGTCGTGCGCGAGCTCGAACAGGTTGTCCGCCGTGGCGTACCAGGCCTTTTCGGGCAGCGACAGGTCGACGTGGAACTCGCGCGACTGCGCATGCTTGTAGAAATAGGTCTTGCGGATCACGTCGGTCATGCGCGCCTCGATGACCTCGAGCCCGTTGTCCTCGAGGTAGCGCTCGATCTCGTGGTTGGCGCCGAGATGGAAATTGAGCAGGTACTCGCCCACGATGAGAACGGTCGGATGCGGGTTCGAGCGGTCGTACGGAACGGCGTCCATGATCGCAAGCGCGCGTTTGAAGCCCGTCGCCTGGCCTCTCAGCCCGGAGCGCTCCATGCCCTCGATAACCTCATCGAGCGCGCGGTCGAACGCAGCGTCCGCCGCGCCCTTCTCGAGCTCGTAGGGACGGATGCGCCTAAGCATGGCCTCGAGGGTATCGATCATGGGAAGACCGTAGGCGATCTGGATGCTCGGGCCAAGGCCGAGCTTGAAGCCCGGATGCGCATTGTGGGCATCGACGTCGTCGTTGGTGAGCACCGGGACATAGTCGTATCCCGCGTCGTCGAGCGCGCGGCGCAGCAGGGGCATGTAGTGCGTCAGGCGGCAGTCGCCGATATACTTGCCAGTCACCACGGCGACGTCGTGCGGGTCGTACTTACCGCTCTCGAGTGCCGCGAGCGCCTCGCCGATCACGATTTGCGCGGGGAAGCAGATGTCGTTGTGCACATAGCGTTTGCCCAGGCGGATGGCATCCTCGCGCCCGATATCAAGGGCCTCGGCGCGCACGCCCTGATTGCGCATCGCCGCGGTCATGAGCCTGCAGAACGCATGGGAGGTGTTGGGGACCAGCGCGATCTTGTCGTGCCGGTCGCGCTTGGTGTACTTGACCTTATACGGGTCGTCGAGCGGATGGACCGCGTGCACCCGGGCGCCCTCGGCACGCTCCTCCGCGCGACGACGGTTGACCGACTCGATAAACGAACGCACGCGAATGCCCATGGGACCGGCGACGTCGCTCTCATCGAGCTTGATCATCATCGGAACCTTGGAGCCCATCTCGCCCATCATGCGCGCGATCTCATCGGTGAGATACGCATCGTGGCCGCAGCCGAAGCTGCCCATCTGCACGAGCTCGAGCTCGGGCGTCGATGCGACGATGACCGCGCACGACAGCATGCGCGCATGGTAGTTGTTCACGATGTCGATGCGGCTGTTGGAAAGATCGACGTTGCAGACCCCCGGCACCGCATCGGGCGTCAGCACGGGGATGCCGCGCTCAGAGAAGAGCTTGGGCAGCCCGTGGTTGACCAGCGGGTCGTTGTGGTACGGGCGCGAAGCGATCACCACCGCGTAGCCGCCGTCCTCGCGCACGTTCTCGAGCACCTGCCTGCCGCGCAGCTGCAGCTGGTTCTCAAACGTCTGCTGCGCGCGGTCCGCCTGCTCGGTCGCCTTGGCAACCAGGTCGGCATCGATATCGAAGGTCTCCTTGCACCACGCCTTGAGCTGGCGGTTTCGGTCGCCCTCGTCGTACCAGTGGAACAGCGGCGTATCGAACGGAACGCCGAAACGCTCCTCCGGGTTATCGGAATTGCGCATCACGTAGGGGTATCCCTTTACGACGGCGCACATCCACTCGCTGGTAGAGGCGGTGTTTTCGGTGGGCACCGTCGTGATGATGGGCATGAAGATGCGGTCGACGCCGGCGTCGACGAGATTGCGGATGTGCCCGTGGACGAGCTTGGCCGGGAAGCACACGGTGTCGGATGTGACGTGCGCCAGACCGCGTTCGTACATCGCCTTGGTGCTGCGTCCCGAGACGCGCACCTTAAAGCCGAGCGCGCTGAAGAACGTCGACCAGAACGGCATGGTGTCCCAGAACTCGAGCACACGGGGAATGCCGATCGTGACATCGCGCCCCCCGCAGACGGGAACCGTGGGGTACGACTCGAACAGCAGCTTCTCGCGGTCGACAAAGAGATTGGGGGCAGCCGCGGTCCGGTCGCGCCCCGTGCCGGGTGCCTGTGCCTCGCAAGCACCCTGCGGACGCAGCTCCTCCGCCGCGGGAACCTCGCGCACGAGCTCATCCCATGAGATGGCGCCGCCGCGCGGGCAGCGATTGCCCGTGACGTAAAGCGAGCCGTCGCCAAATGCCACGACCGCGCGCTGGCAGCGGTTGTTGCACCGACGGCAGGTAACGCCGCCGAACTCGCGATGCTCGAAGCGCTCCACGGCATCGAGCCCGATAAACGACGTGCCGGCGTCGCCCTTGCGGCATTCCTCGCGCGCGAGCAGGGCGATACCGATAGCGCCCATCAGCCCCGGGTGGGGCGCACGCGTGACGGGTTTGCCCAGATACTGCTCGAATGCGCGCAGCACCGCGTCGTTTCGGAACGTGCCGCCCTGGACGACGACTTTGTCGCCCAGACGGTTGAGATTTGAAACGCGAATGACCTTGGTGAACACGTTCTCGATAATCGAACGGCAGAGACCGGCCATGATGTCGCCCGGACCCTTACCGCGCCGCTGCTCGGAAACGACGCTGCTGTTCATGAACACCGTGCAGCGGCTGCCGAGAACGGCGGGGGCTTTGGACGAAAATGCCTCGGTCGCGATATCCTCAACGGCTATTCCGAGGTTTTTGGCAAAACCCTCGAGGAACGAGCCGCAGCCCGCAGAGCACGCCTCGTTGACGACGATATCGGTCAGCACGCCGTGGTTGAGCCAGATGGCCTTCATATCCTGTCCGCCGATGTCGAGCACGAAGGTCGCATCGGGAACGCATGCGCACGCGGCGCGGGCGTGCGCGACCGTCTCGACCGTATGGTAGTCGGCGTGGAACGCGCGCGCGAAAAGCTCCTCGCCGTATCCCGTGGTGCCCACGGCATCGATCGCAAGCGTGACTCCCGCTGTCTCCCAGCGGTTCTTCAAGCTGACAAGACCCTGTTGGGCGACGTCGAGCGGTCTGCCGTTATTAGACGCGTAGAACGAATCGACAAGCTCACCCGCCTCATCGACCAGGGCGAACTTGGTCGTCGTGCTCCCCGAATCGATACCGAGCGCCACACGCACCGTCTCTCCGGGCGCATACGCATCCGGACCCTTTGCCGGCGTCTCTTTGCCATGGCGTGCCGTAAAATCCGCCTGCTCGACAGGTGTGGCAAAAAAGGGCTGGGCAAGACGTCCCTCCCCGCTTGCGGGCGCGACCGTCTCGAGCTTATCCAGCCGGACAAAAGCATCGGGAAGGTCGATCGGTTGGGACGATGCGAACATGTCGGTCAGCGACAGGGCGGCACCGCGCGCGACCATGATCTGCGGATCGCGCGGGACGATAACCTGATCGTCCGATAGATTCAGTTGCTCCCGGAACACGCGGACCAGCGTGGGGTTGTAGGCGAGCGTACCGCCCTCGAAGATTACCGGCGGCTCGATGTCGATACCCTGGGCCAGACCGCCGATCGTTTGGCGGGCGACCGCGTGAAGCGCCGAAAGCGCCAGGTCGGTGGTAGGAATGCCCTCGTTGAGCAGCGGCTGGATATCGGTCTTTGCGTACACGCCGCAGCGGCCCGAGACCTCGTGGACGGTCGTTCCCCGGCTTGCGAGCTGCTCGAACTCGCCCGATTCGGTGCCGACCCCCATGAGCTTTGCCATCTCGTCGATAAATGCACCGGTACCGCCTGCGCACGAGCCGTTCATGCGCATGTCGGCAACCTCGATGCCTCCCTTATCGTTGGTGCGGAAGAAGATCATCTTGGCGTCTTGGCCGCCCAGCTCGATGGCGCAGCGCGTCTGCGGATAGAACCTGCTGATCGCGAGCGCGTTGGCGACCACCTCCTGAACGTACGAGGCGCCCAGCGCGGTCGCGATATCGCGCGCACCCGAGCCGGTCACCGCAACGCGCAGCGACTCATGGGGAAAGCGCTCGGCGAGCTCGCCGAGCATGGCGCGCACGCTCGCTGTCTGACACGCCCCGTGGCGGCGATATCCCCACCACGCCTCGGTCATATCCTCGTGCATCGCGTAAACTTTGGTCGTCGTCGACCCTACGTCCAGTCCTACTAGCAACGCCATAATGCTCCGTCTCTCGCATTTTTCCTGCTAGAGATATACCACTCTACGTAATACAACAGACTGTTGTATTTAAACTCCGTAGAAAAAGCGGCTGCCGAAACGCTTCAGCAGCCGCCGAATGCACCAACAGATTGTTCTGCGCGCTAGCACGTCGGGCAACGGAGCAGCACGGGCCCTCCGGTCATGCGCACCGCTCACGCCCGCGATGTCGCCGAGAGAGCTATCCACGCTTAGGGCTCCAACCAAGCAAGTCGCCCGCGCTCAGCAGATCCCTAAGCGAGCTACTCGCACTCAGGAGCCATAGCCTGCTCCAAGAGCTCGGCATGCTCCTCCTCGAAAACCGTCCCCACAGGGAAGGCGCGACGGAAGACGAAGTGGGAAATCGGACCGGCTACCAAAAGGTTCCACGGCAGCGCCATCACAAAATTATGCGGGATGTTGATCATCCAGATCGCGGGCACGGAATACAGGTTCGCAAGGATGCCGCCGGGCATGTGCGTCAGACCCTCGCACGCGCCGTAGAGCGACATGATGATGACCATGGGAACGACCATGCAGGAGCTGACGGCGATCGTCATGGCAAGCGGCGAGCTCTTACCCGGCGTGACCAGGAATTTAAAGGCGAAACCCTTGGCAAGGGGGCTGGCAACAAACCAGTCGCAGCACATGGCAAAAATGTAGGCAACGGGGAAGCCGAGCCACGCGGCGGCAACAACCTCGCCGTTGATGGCCCCATGCTGCAGGGCAACGTTGTAGATGCTCATCCAGAGCACCATGCAAAAGCACATGATAAAGGTGAACAGCAGGCTCTCTCGTTTGTTGATAGGCATAAAGGGCGAAATCCTTTCTGTGTTACGCCGCAACGCCACGCAACAAAAATGGGCGGGCAAGATGGAGCTGTTGGGACTTCATCTCGCCCGCCCGTGGTACGTGCGTCTGCGACTACTTATGTGGTGGAACTACCCTAACACGAACGGCGCGCGCTTCGTAAGCGTTGAGTTTGTGGAGATGCAGGGCACCAATAATCCCCCGACCCCATAAGTTGCGGTGGAATACGGACTGTTTTGACCCTTTAAGCAGCAATTCAGTCCCTATTTCACCGCAACTCATTTGGTACAAAGTGACCTGCCCCCCTTGCACCAATTAGCTGGTGTGGCGCCAGCGAGGGTCGGTGAGCGTACGCGCCACACCCAGACCAACGGGCAAAAACGCCACGATGAGTACTGCACGCACAAACCAACCGAGCATATTGACCGTGTCGAAGGTACACATGTAATACATTGAGCGATACAGATACAAGCCCGGCACCATAATGACAATTGATGGCACCGTGAGGGCGATACGTGGGTAGGTGAGCTTGATTTCTGCCAGACTTGCCAGAAGGCCCGATACGAGCGCCCCGATAAACGCTGCTGCCTCGGGAGGCATACCTGCGCTCAAGCCCAGGAACGGAAGCATCGTCGGCGCATCGACGAGCGTAAGGCGCAAGGTATTAGACACGGCGCCGATGAGCCCTGCCGCCGCTGCCATCTTTACCGGGCTGTTGAACATAACCGAGAAGCCAAATACACCGATAAAGCTCATCAGTATGCGCAAGAGCGTAAGAGCCAACGGTGAGAGGCCGAGCGGGGCGAAGTCATCCGGCGCCAGTCCCACACACTCAGCAACCATCCAACCTACGAGGGTCGCCATCACAATAATCGACACAGCATACGAAAGACGCTCGATACCGCTTCGCATGTCAAGCTTAGCGATGTCGAGGCCTGCCGTAATGAGGGGAAAGCCGGGAATCACAAAGAGCATGGCGCCGATATAGCCTTCTTGGTGCGACATTGCCCCTGGAATGACCTGGCTAAGGCCGAGCAATGCCAGCAGATACGAAACGCAAGCGAGCGCAACGCCAGTCGTCAGCGCGCTGAACTGGCCAAGACCCTGCTTGAGAATATGGGAGCGAGCAAAGTTGCCGACACCAGCGCCTACGAACGCGCAGGCCATCTCGATAGGGCCGCCGCCGAGCAAAAAGACGAAGGCGCCACAAGCACAGGCCGCCGCAAGACCCTGTTGCCAGAGAGCGTAATCGGGCTTCGAGCTCTCAACGGTCTTGAGCATCTCGTGGTACTCATGCACGGTAAACCGGCGCCCATAAATCTCGATTTCCTTTAAGAAGCTCTCCATCATCCAAATGCGATGAGTATTGACCCCCGTTGTGGGCAGGCTGACAACCTCGTTAAAGCAGTGGCCATCTTCGATGCAGGTGCATTCAAACGACAGAAGACTCAGGTCGACGTGAATCGTAACGCCGAGCACGGCGGCAACACGATTCATGGTATCGCGCACGCGCCAGGCACCTGTTCCGCTTGCCAGCATAAGCATGCCGGTGCGGCAGATGATGGATGACTTATCGGTGAGCGGCGCATCGACAGCAAGCTCATCGCCTGCCGTCACGATCTGGTGCCAGTCAGTTTTCATATGGAGCGCGCCGGCACGAACGCCGTGGTGCATGGGGGCTCTCGAAAGCAGCGAGTCAAGGCGCGAAGGCTGTGGGGGCTCCGTTGATTCGCCCTCGTCCTCGTCGGGCTCTTCATCGACCAGATCAAATGAGTCAAGCGGTGCCGGCTCGCGACGATCGATCAGCTCCTCATCCTCATCGTCAAAGTAATTGAACTGATCGAGCATGTCCTCTTCGATTGCACGCTCGCTCGCGTCGTCCATATAGACACTCCCTTCCTACCGACTAACCCCCATCCTAGGCGGCAACGGCTAAAGGAAACATAAAAGAGACGACTGTCATGCGAACCATGTGCACAATAGCCGTAGGGTAGTCATTCAAGAATGCCCCCAATGACTATTGACGGCCAAGGCAACGCCGATGCCCTGGCAACGACAGACACTATGACCCAATCCGAGGGCACTAAAAAGATAGGAGCCCCCGCTCGTGACCGCGGGTCGGGGCTGCGACAATGATGTTGAAGTGCCATAG
>CALAMK010000017.1:0-63490 GCA_937925735.1 uncultured Collinsella sp.
CAACGACGTGCTGTACAAGGAGGGCCTGGACCTTCTCGTCGTGCCCTCCGCCGAGCTCTCCCGCGGCCGCGGCGGCCCGCGCTGCATGAGCATGCCCTTCTGGCGCGAGGACCTCTAAGTCTTTCCGTTTCCGGTGCGGTCCCCCTACAACCGCACCGGTTTCGCCCGTCAAACGGGCAACACTAATTACTTACGTAATTCATTTCTTCGAAAGGAAACAAACCATGGGTGTTAACCTCTCCGGCCGTAGCTTCCTCAAGCTCCTCGACCTCACCACCGAGGAGATCGAGTACCTGCTCAAGCTCTCCAAGAACTTCAAGGACATGAAGCGCGCTGGCGTTCCGCACCGCTATCTCGAGGGCAAGAACATCGTTCTGCTCTTCCAGAAGACCTCCACTCGTACCCGCTGCGCCTTCGAGGTCGGCGGCATGGATCTGGGCATGGGTGTCACCTACCTCGATCCGGGTTCGTCGCAGATGGGCAAGAAGGAGTCCATCGAGGACACCGCCCGCGTTCTCGGCCGCATGTATGACGGCATCGAGTTCCGTGGCTTTGCCCAGGACGATGTCGAGGAGCTCGCTGCTAAGTCCGGCGTGCCCGTGTGGAACGGCCTGACCACTGAGTGGCATCCCACCCAGATGCTCGCCGACATCCTGACCGTCCAGGAGAACTTCAACTACGACATCAAGGGCAAGACCCTCGTCTTCATGGGCGACTGCAAGAACAACGTTGCTCGCTCCCTCATGGTTGTCTGCTCCAAGCTTGGCATGAACTTCGTGGCCTGCGGCCCCGAGGAGTGCATGCCCGCTGACGACGTCATCGAGGCCTGCAAGCCCATCGCCGAGGCCAACGGCTGCACCATCAAGCTGACCACCGACGTCAAGGACGGCGTCACCGGTGCCGACGTTATCTACACCGATGTGTGGGTCTCCATGGGCGAGCCCGACGAGGTCTGGGCCGAGCGCATCGCTCAGCTCACCCCGTATCGCGTTACCTCCGAGGTCATGGCTATGGCCAACCCGGGTGCCATCTTCCTGCACTGCCTGCCCAGCTTCCACGACACCAACACCTCGATTGGCGCCGAGAAGTGCGAGCAGTTCGGCATCACCGAGCAGGAGGTCACCGACGAGGTCTTCGAGAGCCCCGCTTCCAAGGTCTTCGACGAGGCCGAGAACCGCATGCACACCATCAAGGCTGTCATGTACGCCACGCTCAAGTAAGAGCATCTAGCATCTCGCTCGGGGTGTATTGCTGCACACCCCGAGCGGCTTTGTCTGGTAAATATCTCGCGTCGGGCGGTGGGCACGGCACGGAAGATCCGCTTCGCACGAGAAAGTTAAATGATTTATGAAGGGGGGATGAGAACCATGACTGAGACCGCTAAGAAAAAGCGCGGTATGCCTTCATCGTTCACCATTCTTCTAGCTCTGCTGGCAATTGTTGCAGTGATTACCGTTATCGTCTCCGGCACGTCCGGCGGCGCGGTTACTGCCGCCCGTCTGAGCGATTTCTGCACCGCTCCGATTAAGGGCTTCGCTGACGCTCTGCCCGTCTGCCTCTTCGTTATGATCCTGGGCGGCTTCCTCGGTATGATGACCGAGACCGGCGCCCTGGACAACGGCATCGCCGTTCTGGTGCAGAAGCTTAAGGGCAACGAGATCATGCTCATTCCTGTCCTTATGCTCATCTTCTCCCTCGGTGGTACCACCTATGGTATGTGCGAGGAGACCGTTCCCTTCTACGCCCTGCTCGCCGCTACCATGATGGCCGCTGGCTTCGACCCCATGGTCGGCGCCGCTACCGTCCTGCTCGGCGCTGGCTGCGGCTGCCTCGGCTCCACGGTTAACCCGTTTGCCGTCGGCGCTGCCGTCGACGCTCTGACTGGCGTTGGCATTGAGGTCAACCAGTCCATCATCATCGGCCTCGGTGCCGTCCTGTGGATTGTCACTACCGCTATGTCCATCGTCTTCGTGATGAACTATGCCAAGAAGGTCAAGGCTGACAAGGGTTCCACCATCCTGTCGATGCAGGAGCTTAAGGACGCTGAAGAGGCTCACGGCAAGGCTGCTTCCGAGGTCCACAAGGAGGTCAAGCTCACTGGTCGTCAGAAGGGTGTTCTGATCGCCTTCGCCTTCACCTTCGTCGTCATGATCGTCGGCTTCATCCCGCTGGCCGACCTCAACGAGGGCGTCGCCAACTTCTTCGACGCTGGCGCTGTCTACGACGCCGACGGTAACGCCGTCGTCCAGGGCTGGTCTGCCCTGATCACCGGCCTGCCCATTGGCCAGTGGTACTTCGACGAGGCTTCCACCTGGTTCTTCCTCATGGCCGTCCTGATCGGTATCATCGGTGGCCTGTCCGAGAAGCAGATCGTTAACACCTTCATCACCGGCGCTGCCGACATGATGTCCGTTGTTCTCGTCATCGCCCTCGCTCGTGGTATCTCCGTCCTCATGGCTAACACCGGCCTCGACGTCTTCGTCCTCGACGCTGCCGCCAATGCTCTGGCTGGTCTGTCTGGCGTGATCTTCGCCCCCATGAGCTTCCTGGTCTACTTCGGCCTGTCCTTCCTGATCCCCTCGACCTCTGGTATGGCTACCGTCTCCATGCCCATCATGGGACCGCTGGCTGTTAAGCTCGGCTTCTCGCCCGAGGTCATGGTCATGATCTTCTCCGCTGCTATCGGTGTCGTGAACCTGTTCACCCCGACCTCCGGTGCCATCATGGGCGGTCTCGCCCTGGCCAAGATCGAGTGGACGACCTGGCTCAAGTTTGCCCTTAAGCTCATCGTCGCGCTCTCCGTCGTCTGCGCCGTCATCCTGACCGTCGCCTGCGTGCTGCTCTAAGTACCCAACGGGTACCCCACGGAAACCTTGACGATCCTGTAAAGGATCACCTGGTCATCGTCTGTCCGGTGGGGTAAACCCACCGGTAGACTCCTACCTTTAGCCCCCTCCCGTTCCGTGCGCGGGAGGGGGCGCTCTCATGTTGCGCGGTTCTACGAACCGCGCAACCAGTCGACGCTGCGCGCCGCCCAGGACGACAATTTGTCATTCAAAAGGCAAGGCATGACCAAAAGGTCTATGCCTTGCCTTTTTCATGCCAACTTGTGCGTCCTGGACGTCGCTCGCTGACTTATGCTCAACCTGCGACGTTTCTGTTGTTGGTGCAAAGGGATCAGGTTACTTTGCGCCAAAAGGGGAAGTTGCGGTGGAATAGTTCCTGTTTGGCCGTCATGAGGGGTTAAACAGGAACTATTCCACCGCAACTTATTGATGGCGTGTTTGGTTGGTGCCTGTTGATGGTTTGGATATCGGGGAGGGCGGGCTCCGTTATAATCGCCTAGAACATTAAATGGAAACGGGACGGGAGCCATACATGCGCCAGGGTTTCGACAACGCGAAATATATCGAGCTGCAGGCCGCTCATATTAAGGAGCGCATCTCGCAGTTTGGCGGCAAGCTGTATTTGGAGTTTGGCGGCAAGCTGTTTGACGACTATCACGCGAGCCGCGTGCTGCCGGGTTTTGAGCCGGACAGCAAGTTTCGCATGCTCAAGAGCATAGCCGACGACGTCGAGGTCATCATCGCCATTAACGCGAACCACATCGAGAAGAACAAGGCTCGCGGTGACCTGGGCATTACCTATGACGAGGACGTTTTGCGCCTGGTCGACCTGTTCCGCGGCAACGGTTTTGCTGTCGCGGCCGTGGTCATCACCCAGTACGCCGGCCAGCCCGCCGCCGATGTGTTCCGCAATCGCCTGAACGCGCTCGGCATTCCTGCCAAGCTGCACTATCCCATCGAGGGCTATCCGCACGACGTCGACCTGATCGTGTCCGACGACGGCTATGGCAAGAACGAGTTTGTCGAGACCACTCGTCCGCTCGTTGTGGTCACCGCTCCCGGCCCTGGCTCGGGCAAGCTCGCCACCTGCCTGTCTCAGCTCTATCACGAGCACAAGCACGGCACCGCCGCCGGTTATGCCAAGTTTGAGACCTTCCCGGTCTGGAATCTTCCCCTGACGCATCCGGTCAATATTGCCTACGAGGCCGCCACGGCGGACCTCGACGATGCCAACATCATCGATTCCTTTCACCTTGAGGCCTACAACAAGACCACGGTCAACTACAACCGCGACGTCGAGGCCTTCCCGGTGGTCCGTGCTCTGATGGAAAAGATCCTGGGCAAGAGCCCCTACCAGAGCCCCACCGACATGGGCGTCAATATGGTCGGTTTTGCCATTACCGATGACGATGCCTGCCGCGACGCTTCCAAGATGGAGATCGTCCGCCGTTACTTTACCGCGGTCGAAAATGTGCGCCGTACCGGCGTGGGCGATGAGCAAGTCGACCGTCTCAAGATCATTATGAAGAAGGCCGGTATCGACAAGAATTACTCGCCGGCACGCTCGGCCGCCCTTACCAGGGAGCAGCTGACAGGTGGCCCCGTAGGCGCCATGGTCATGCCTGATGGCTCCGTGGTGACCGGCAAGACTTCCACGCGCCTGGGCGCCGCGAGCTCGCTCATCATGAATGCACTTAAGCATGTCTCGGGCGTTGACCTTGAGCTCGAGGTCATTAGCGATGAGGCGATCGAGCCTATCAGCAAGCTCAAGACGCATTTCCTGGGTAGCAAGAACCCGCGCCTGCACACCGACGAGACGCTTATGGCGCTCTCGATCACCTCGGCAACGAGCGAGACGGCGGCCCGCGTCCTTTCGGGCTTGGAGCAGCTGCGCGGCTGCGATGCCTTCTTTAGCGTGATCATCTCGCCGACGGACGAGACGGTGTTGCGCAAGCTGGGCATCAACGTGTGCTGCGAGCCCAAGTTCGAGCGTCGTGGTTTCTTCCACCGCTAAGCCTGGAGAAATTGGTCTGAAAGGGGCACATCGGGTATACATTCGGTGTGCCCCTTTTATCAACAAAAGCTACCGTTTAACCTAAAATTAGCCCGTTTACCTGCCTATAAGCGATTTGGGCGGTATACAATAACCCTAATTGTTTCATCCTTTTGCGGGGATGCCGCATGATGGATGTTGCCGGCCATCATGGGGTGTGCCGGTCGCGCACGGTGCAAGTGATGCCCGTGCCCGGTTTGAGGAGGCTGCCATGGCTGGCAAGGGTCGTGCGAGTGTCAACGATATGAAGCGTGTCGAGGTGCAGGTGCTGATGGAGATCGCACAGCAGTCCGAAGACAACGGCGGATTTTATGGCTTTTCGCGAAAGACGCTTGCCGAGCGTGTGGGGGTGTCTCCGTATCGCGCCCGCGCGGCAATTGAGCGCTTGGAATCCGAAGACATCATTGAGGTCGTCTCGCGCTACAGCGACGACGGCGGCCAGCTCGCAAATGGTATTTGTCTTACGGAGCGTGGCGAATGGTATCTAGAGGGCATCCGTGCTGGTATGCTCGTGCAGGACTTGATCAAGGACGAAATCGCCGATCGATAACAGCGCACATTCATAGTGGAAACGACGCCGCCTGGGCAACTGGGCGGCGTTTTGTTTCGAGATGGAGAAATGCGATTGCGCGTAAGAAAAATTGTGTGCGGCGCGCTTCGCGAGTATTACAATGAAGACCCGTAAGATGTGTATGGACAACTTCTACGGGAAGCGCAGGTAACTCAATATGACCAAGCATGTGTTCGTGACCGGCGGCGTGGTTTCGTCTCTGGGCAAGGGTATTACCGCGGCCTCGCTGGGCCGTCTGCTCAAGTCGCGCGGCTACAAGGTAACGATGCAAAAGGCCGACCCGTATCTGAACGTCGACCCCGGCACCATGAGCCCGTTCCAGCATGGCGAGGTCTTTGTGACCGAGGATGGCTACGAGTCCGATCTGGACCTGGGCCACTACGAGCGCTTTATTGACGAGAACCTGACCCGCGATTCCAACTTTACGACTGGTGCCATCTATAAGAGCCTGATCGCCCGTGAACGTCGCGGTGACTTTTTGGGCGGCACCGTGCAGGTGATCCCGCACGTCACGAACGCCATTAAGGATAAGTTCCGTCGCATTGAGGAGCAGACCGGCTCCGACGTGGTCATCACTGAGTTGGGCGGCACCATCGGTGACATCGAGTCGCAGCCGTTTGTCGAGGCCATCCGCCAGTATCGCAAGGAGGCCGGCCCCGAGAACGTCTGCTACATCCACGTGTCGCTCGTTCCCTATATCGCCGCCGCCCACGAGGTCAAGACCAAGCCGACGCAGCACTCCGTCAAGGAGCTCCGCAGCTTTGGTATCCAGCCCGATATTATCGTTCTGCGCTCCGATCACCATATCGACGATGCCATCCGCGGCAAGATCGCAAGCTTCTGCGACGTCGACACCGACTGCGTCTTTACCAACGAGGACTGCGCGAGCATCTACGATGTTCCGCAGCTGCTCGCCGAGCAGGACTTTGACCTGCGCATTTGCGAGCGTCTGGGTCTGGACCCGCGTGAGCGCGACATGAGTCAGTGGAACGAGTTCCTGCGCAAGCAGAACCATGCCAACCAGCACGCCGACAAGGTGAAGATCGCCGTCGTGGGCAAGTATACGCAGCTGCCCGATGCCTACCTGTCGGTTATCGAGGCCCTGCACCATGCGGGCGTGTTCTACGATCGCCACGTTGACGTGCAGCTGGTCGATGGCGAGAGCCTCGACGAGCAGAACGTCTCCGAGGTCCTGGGTGACGCCTCGGGCATCTTGGTCCCTGGCGGCTTTGGCAAGCGCGCCCTGGAGGGCAAGATCCTCGCGGCCGAGTTCGCCCGCGAGCACAAGATTCCGTATCTGGGCATTTGCCTGGGTATGCAGGTGGCCGTGTGCGAATTTGCCCGCAACGTGGTCGGCCTTGCCGGCGCCAGCTCTTCCGAGTTCGATCCTGATGGCCCGTATAGTGTCATCGACCTGATGAGCTCGCAGGAGGACGTGACCGAGAAGGGTGGCACCATGCGCCTGGGCGCCTATCCGTGCAAGCTTGCCGCCGATACCCTCGCGCGCGAGGCATATGGCGAGGAGCTCGTCTACGAGCGTCACCGTCACCGCTTTGAGTTCAACAACGCCTTCCGTGACCAGCTCGAGGGCGCTGGTCTGGTTATCTCGGGTCTTTCGCCCGACGAGCGCCTGGTCGAGATGGTCGAGCTGCCGCGCGACGTACATCCGTGGTATGTGGCCACCCAGGCTCATCCCGAGTTCAAGAGCCGTCCGACCAACCCGCAGCCGCTGTTCCGCGAGTTTGTGCGCGCCTCGATCGGCCAGCACGAGGGTGTCGACCGTCTGCAGGTGACGCCCAAGAACCTCGCTACGGACTAAGGGTGCCGGCGAATAAGGAACATACCGAAGCTACTCCCTCGTCGCTCGCTGTGGCGGCGGGGGAGTATCTCGATTACCTCGCGGTCGAGCGGGGCTTGGCGCGCAACACGATTGCGGCCTATCGTCGTGACCTGACGACGTACTGCGTCTATCTGGAGCGGGCTGACATTGCGTCTTTTGAAGAGGTGACCCGTCAGGTCGTGGAGGGCTTTGTTGCCGATCGCCGCGACGGAGGCTATTCCGACGCCTCGGTGGAGCGCGCGCTTGCTGCCGTGAAGGGCCTGCATGCCTTTTTGGTGCGCGATGGGGCCGTGGCCCAAAACCCGACGGCGGCGTTGCACCTGCCCAAAAAGGCAGATCGCCTGCCGGAATACCTTTCGGTGGAGGATGTCTCGGCACTGCTCGATCAAGACTTTCCCGAGGGCGAGATGGGACTGCGCGATCATGCCATCTTGGAAGTGCTTTACGGTTGCGGCCTGCGCGTGAGTGAGCTGGTTGGGCTCGATGTGGGCGATATCCATATTGATGACGGGTTTGTCCTGGTGCGCGGTAAGGGCTCCAAGGAGCGTCTGGCCCCGTTGGTGGGAAGCGCGGCGCGTGCCCTGACACACTATATAGGTGACGGGCGCACTCTCCTGGCCGCGCATGCTCACGGGACGGAGACCTCGGCGGTCTTTTTAAATAAGAACGGACGTCGCCTGTCGCGCCAGGCTGTGCATGCGATATGCGAGCGGTATGGGCGCCAGGTGGGGCTGGTTGGGCTTCATCCCCACACCCTGCGCCACTCCTTTGCCACCCACATGCTCGCGGGCGGTGCCGACCTGCGTGTGCTGCAGGAGATTTTGGGCCATGCCGATATTTCGACCACGCAGGTCTACACGCATGTCGACCGCACGCAACTGACCGAGGTCTATCTGGCGGCGCATCCGCTGGCACATCGCTAGCACCTCGCTGACCTGCATATTTATAAATATTAAAGGGGACGGGCCCCAGATTGCCGAGACGCACTTTTGCGCACATGGGCAATCTGGGGCCCGTCCCATTTTTCGCTAGACACCGACGCGGTGGTGGGCCGTGTGTACCGTGGGTGGGGGAGTTTGGGGGCGATGTGAACGGTGTGTAAAGGGACGTAAAAATCGCCTCAAGGTCAACTTGAAGGTTGAGGTTCGCGGGCGTGGTTCTACAGGTGGCATCCCGCCTTTGCTGCAAACACAACATATTGTGTTTTCGAACATATGCTCGGGGGTGTTTTACAACATATTGGGGGTGGAGTGGTGGGGCGGGGTGGGGGAAGAGGTGGGGAAAGGTGTTGAAAAATGGGGCGGTTCCCCATATTATTGATGACGTCGACAGGCGGGGTGGTTCCCCGCGTACGTGCCATCTGAGTAACCGAGGGGAGGGCGCACATGGGAATGACGGGTGCATACGAGCGCAATCTCGATGCAAAAGGTCGTCTATCCCTGCCTGCACCCCTTCGTGAGGAGCTTGGAGAGCACGTTCGCGTGTTCAAAGCCCTGGATGTCGATGCTCTGTACGTGTTCTCTGCCGAGGCCTTCGATAAGTGGGTCGAAGGACTCTTCGCGGGTCGTGAGGGCCACGAGGGTTTTAACCCGCGTGACATCAACGACCAGAAGCTCATGAGGGCGATCAACAAGCGCACCACGTCGATGGATGTGGACAGCGCCGGTCGTATCGGTCTTTCTGAGTCTCTCCGCAAGCAGGCGAACCTCGACCGCGAGGTCACGGTTGTGGGCAACTACGACCACCTTGAGGTTTGGGACCGCGCTACGGCCGATGAGGACGATGACGACGAGGCCCTGCTGGACCTCTTCTTCTCGTAAGGGCAAGGCACGAGTAACGGATGGAGCGTGGGATCTTGACACAAGAATATCGGCATGAACCTGTCATGCTCGGCGAAGTGCTTGAGTCGCTGCAGCTAAAGAGCGGCTCCGTCGTCTGCGACTGCACCCTTGGCGGTGCCGGCCATTCGGTAAAGATGGCCGCGCAGGTGGGGGAGACCGGCCTTTTGCTCGGCGTCGATCAGGACGACATGGCCCTTGAGGCCGCTGGCGCCCGTCTGGACCGCGAGGTTCCCGGCGTACCACACCAGCTGCTGAAGGGCAACTTCGGCGACTTGGACGAGCTGCTTTGCTCGGCCGAGGTGCCCGGGGTCGATGGCTTCCTGTTCGACTTGGGCGTTTCGTCGCCGCAACTCGATATCCCTGGCAGGGGCTTTTCGTACAACGAGGACGCCCCATTGGACATGCGGATGGATCCGGGTAACAACACCTTAAACGCAGCTGAGGTCATCAACACCTATAACGAACACGACCTCGCCCGGATTCTACGCGTCTATGGCGAAGAGAAGTTCGCCTCGCAGATCGCACGTGAGATCGTGCGCCGCCGCGAGCATGAGCCGATCGAAACCACCGGCCAGTTTGTCGAGATCATCAAGGCTGGTATCCCCGCTGCCGCTCGCCGGCATGGCGGACACCCAGCCAAGAAAAGTTTCCAGGCCATTCGCATCGAGGTCAATCACGAACTCGATGTGCTCGAGCGAGGGCTTGACGCCGCCACAAGGTGGCTCAACCCGGGCGGACGCATCTGCGTCATCTCGTATCACTCGCTCGAGGACCGTATCGTAAAGAACCACTTTAAGGAGATGAGCCAGGGGTGCACGTGTCCGCCGGAGATTCCGGTGTGCGTGTGCGGCAACGTGCCGATACTCAAGGTCATCACCCGCAAACCCCTGGTTGCCCAACCCGATGAGGTTGCGCGCAACCCTCGGGCGAGATCAGCCAAGATCCGCGTGGCGCAGCGTCTGTAGACGCGACCGCGCGATATTGGACCTCCCGCTCGTACCACAAACGAAGCTTAAACACACTACCAACGTACTCGGGATGGGAGGCGGCATATCATGGGCTACAACACCTCAAACGCAGCACTCGCCTATGATATGAACGCCATGCCCGCCTATCGTGAGGCACCGCAGGCCCCCGTTGCTCCCCGCGAGCAGCGCACGCCGCGCTTTGATGTCTACACGGGCGCGGGCCGTCAGGCAAACCAGGCGGTAAGCCCGGTTTTCATGAGCGTTCTTAAAACGTTTTGCATCATTGCGGCCATCTTCATGACGATCGGTGTCGCCCGCGTGGCGCTCGCCGGCGTTACGGCCCAGGTGCTCAACAGCAACGCCGCGCTTACCAACACGCTCGAGAAGGCGACCGACGAGAGCTCCGACCTGGAGGTCATGCATTCGGTCTATGGTGCCGACACGCGCATTCGCGACCTTGCGGGTGCTTATGGCATGGTGGAGCCCAGCGAGAGCGTTACACTTGATTTTTCGCAGGATGCAGCCGCGGGCGCTAGCTCGACCGCGACCGCTCAGTAACAAGACGGTAGCTGAGTATGACAAATGACTATCGCCGCGGCTCCGACGGGGGTCGCGGTTCTGGACGTCCCTCATCGCGGGGACGTTCTGGTTATCAAGGAACGGGTCGGCCATCTTACAACGCGAGGCCGTCCTATGGCAACGACCCCGCATCGCGTCTCCGTGGCTCGAGTGGCCCTCAAATGCATAACACCAGACCGCGCAAGAGCTCGTCGACCGAATGGCTCACGGGCACGCCGCTGCCCCGTCGCAAAGCCGTCATGGGCTTTATCGGGCTTGGCTTGGGTTTGGGCGTCCTTCGCCTTGCCGACTATCAAATCGTGGAAGCCGATAAGTTACGCGACCGCGCCGATGCACGTCGCTTGCTTGCGCAGACGCTGTATGCCAAGCGCGGTACCATCTACGACCGTAACGGCAACGTGCTGACGTCGTCGGTCGAATGCCGCAACATCGCCGTGAATCCTCAGCTTATCGAGGACGTTGACAAGACGGTATCGGCACTGGTCAAAGCTACGGGCATCGATAAAAAGACCTGTCGCGAGCTCGTTGAGTCGGATGGCACCTGGGTGTATATCAAACGCCAGGTGGACGAGGACGATGTCGCGGCGCTGGAGAAGAAGAACCTGCCAGGCGTGCTCTTTGAGCAGGCCATGAAGCGCGTTTACCCCTACGGCAACCTGGCATCGCAGGTGCTTGGCGTGGTAAACGTGGACAACGACGGTCTGACGGGCCTCGAAAAACAGTACAACAAGCTTTTGACCGGAACCAACGGTTCGCTGGTGCGCGAGCGTGCGAGGGACGGTAGCTATATCGCGGGCGGCGCCTATAAAAAGGTGGCGGCGGTTGACGGCGTGGACATCGTGACGACGCTCGATGTCAATATCCAGCGTGCCGCCGAGGACGCCCTGGCCGAGGCGGTCGAAAAGACCAAGGCCAAGAATGGCTCGGCCCTGGTCACCGATCCCACGACGGGCGAGATTCTGGCGGCGTGCTCGTATCCGACATATGACCAGACCGATCTGGAAAACGCCAAGACCGAGGACATGAACTTGCGCCTGGTTACCGATGCCTACGAGCCCGGCTCGGTCTTTAAGACGCTCGTGGCCGGTGCCGGCTTCGACTTGGGCGCCGTGCGTTCGAGCACGTCGTTTGAGGTGCCGGCGAGCATTAAGGTCGGCGACGACACCGTTACCGACGCCGATAAGCGCGACTACACCATGACCATGGACGTGCGCGAGATGATGCGCCGCTCGTCTAATGTGGGCTTTGTCCTGGTGGGACGCAAGATCGGTGCCGATGATTTTGCCACCTATGTGGACAAGTGGGGTATCGGTCATAGCTCCGGTGTCGATTTTCCGGGTGAGAGCCTGGGCATCGTCAAGGAGCGCGACCAGTACGATGGCGCCACGCTGGGCTCGATGAGCTTTGGCCAGGCGCTGTCCGTCTCGCCGATTGAGGTCGCACGTGCCGTGGGCGGCATCGCGAACGGCGGCGTGATGATGACTCCGCACTT
This sequence comes from uncultured Collinsella sp., assembly GCA_937925735.1. Classification (GTDB taxonomy): domain Bacteria; phylum Actinomycetota; class Coriobacteriia; order Coriobacteriales; family Coriobacteriaceae; genus Collinsella. The sequence continues at coordinate 12,191 of CALAMK010000017.1, forward strand.
CTATAAGTCCAGCAAGGGCGATGAGAAGGACTGGGGCGAAGGCGAGCGTGCGATTTCGGAGGACGCTGCCGCCCAGGTGACATCGTGCATGCAGACGGTCGTGTCCGAAGGCACGGGCGTTGGCGGTGCGGTCGATGGCTATGACGTGGCGGGCAAGACCGGTACGGCCGAGCGTGCTGACGAGAACGGCGGTTACCTCAAGGAGAACTACATGTCGTCCTTTATGGGCTTTGCGCCGGCACAATCGCCCAAGGTGCTGTGCTATATCACACTCGATGGAACGCCGAGCGGCTCGGATGCCGCCGCGGTGCCATTCCAGTCCATTATGGCCAACGCGCTCGACGTGCTGGGAATCCCGCGCACGAAGTAGGGGGTTACAATCTTGAGCGTGGTCTGCCCTTTGTTCTGAAGGGTGTTCACATGCCCTGCACCACGCGCGCATGGCACTGGGATACAATACGCCGATAGCATTATTAGGTTTACAGGGGAGCTGCAATGATAGAGATCGCCGTCAACAACCTCGCGGCCTCAACGGGGGCCCGAACCGTGACGGAAGAAGTCGATCGGGTATGCCGCGGGTGCGTTATCGACTCGCGTCAGGTCGAGGAGGGGACGATCTTTGTCGCCTTCCCCGGCGAAAAGGTCGACGGCAATGATTTTGCCTCCCGTGCCATCGAGTCGGGTGCCGGTGCCGTCGTGATGACGCGCGAGCCCGATGCCGAGCTGGTTTCGTTGGCGCAGGACAAGGGATGCGCCATCTTGCTGACTGACGACCCCGTGGAGTTCTTGCTGCGCCTGGCGCACGTATATCGCTTGGAGCTTGGCTGCCTGGTCGTTGGCATTACCGGTTCGATTGGCAAGACGACGACCAAGGACGTGCTCGCTGCCGTGCTCGCCAAGCGTTATCGCGTCTGGGCCACGAAGGGCAATTTCAACAACCTGATCGGCATGCCGCTCACGGTGCTTTCCGCTCCGGCCGATACCGAGGTCCTGGTGCTCGAGATGGGCATGAACCATTTTCATGAGATTGAGCGCCTGTCCCAGTCTGCCAACCCCAATCTTGCCATCGTGAGCAAGATCGGAACCTCCCACATCGGTATCCTGGGCAGCCGCGAGAACATCGCCCGCGCCAAGTCCGAGATTGTCCAGGGCATGTGCGCCGCCGGCGACTTTTCGCCGCTGCTGGTTTTGGGCGGTGAGGACGACTTTACGCCGTTCATTCGTGATACGTTCGCTCAGCCTGCGGGTATCGACGTGATGCTGGCAGGTGTCTCGGACGACGACGAGGTCCGCGCGCGCGACATTCGCGTCGACGACGAGGGCCATCCGGTCTTTACGCTCGACTTTGGTCAGGGCGACACGGTCGATACCATGTTGACCATTCCCGGCGTGCAGTCCGTGCCCAATGCCGTCAAGGCCGCCGCGGTCGCCTATCGTCTGGGCGTGACGCCCGAGCAGATCGATGCTGCCTTTAGGGGCCTTACGATTACCGGTCACCGTCAGGAGATCAAGCGCGCCAAGAGCGGAGCGCGCATCATCGACGACTCCTATAACGCCAGTGCCGAGTCTATGGCTGCCGGCCTCGATTTGCTGTGCTCGCTCATCTGTGACGGTTCGCGCATGGCGATCTTGGGCGAGATGGGCGAGATGGGCGACGAGGCTCCCCGCATGCATGAGCTCGTGGGAGCCTATGCCGCCGCCAAGAAGCTCGACATGCTCGCGTGCGTTGGCGGCGAGCTGGCTCAGCTCATGGCCGATGCCGCACGTATGATGGGTATGGATGAGGACCGCATCCAGGTGTTCTCCGATTATCAACAGGTGCTCGACCGCATGGGCGGCGCGCTTGAAAATCATGATGTTGTACTGGTCAAGGGTTCCCGTTTTGTTGAGCTCGACCGCTTTGTGGAAGGTGTGTGCTAGCCCATGTTCGGCAATCCCTCGTATCCTACGTATCAGGCCTTTTTGGGACTTGGCATCGCTGCCGCCATTGCGTTGCTGCTTATGCCGTGGTGGATCAAGCTGCTGAAGGTCGAGGGTATCGGCCAACAGGTCCGAGCCGACGGCCCCAAGCGTCATTTGATTAAACAGGGTACGCCGACCATGGGTGGCGTTATCATCCTTGTCGCGATCTCGCTGACCTGCCTGCTGATGGGCAAGCTCACCACCGAGCTCGTGCTCGTGCTGCTTGCAACGCTGGCCACCGGCGTTCTGGGCCTCATCGACGACCTGACCTCCGTCACGCATGGTCGCTCGCTCGGCCTGACGCCTCACGCCAAGATGATCGGTCTGACCATCATCTGCGTCACCTTTACCGTGCTCGCCGTCAATTGGTGCGGCGTCGCCCCCGAGATTCGTTTTCCCGGCGGCCTGACGATTGACCTCGGTGTTCTTTCGACCACCATCTGCGGCCTTTCGTTTCCGTGGCTCTACATTGTATTTTGCTGGCTGATGATCGCTGGTCTTTCCAATGCCGTGAACCTGGCCGATGGTCTGGACGGCCTTGCCGGCGGCACTTCCATGATCGCCATGCTCGCCATGGCCGCCATGGCGTTTTTGCACGGTGACGTGAACCTGTCCATCTTCTGCACGGCGTGCGCCGGTGCCTGCCTGGGCTTTTTGTGGTTCAACTGCTACCCGGCGAGCATCTTTATGGGTGATACCGGCTCGCTTGCCCTGGGTGCCGCTTTTGCCTGCACCTCCATCATGACCAACACCGAAGTCGTTTCCCTCATCATCGGCGGTCTGTTTATCGTCGAGACCCTGTCGGTCATGATCCAGGTTGTCTATTTCCACTTTACGCACAAGCGCGTCTTCCTTATGGCACCCATTCATCATCATTTCGAAAAGAAGGGCTGGGCCGAGACTAAGGTCGTTATCCGTTTTTGGATTATCGCCGCGGCCTTTGGTGCCGTTGGCCTTGCCCTGTTCTTCCAGTTGGGATAGTGGTCTTTCATGCCTCTTGCTGATGTCTTTAGCCTGCTTGTTTTGGGACAGGGTAAATCCGGTCTCGATGTCGCCCGTTGGGCGTTGGCTCACCCCGAGCGCGTGAGCGCCACGACCGTGTATGGCGGCGGTACTTCCGAGCCCAATGACGCCACGCGTGCGCTCGAGGCGCAGGGTGCGTCGTTTGTCTACGGCACCGAGCAGGTCGAGGGTGCCTATGACGTGTGCGTGACATGCCCGGGTATCTCGGAGTTCTCGGCCTTCTTTAAGGCTGGGCGTGAGCATGCCGCTCAGATTATGGGCGAGCCCGAGTTTGCCTATCGCCTGTCTCCCCAAAATTGGATCGCCATCACGGGCACCAACGGCAAGACAACTACCACGTCGCTGACCGATTATCTGCTCAAGGCCGCAGGTGAAGCCAGCGTGGCCGTCGGCAATATCGGCGAGCCGCCGGTGAACGAGATCGACGGCCGCGCACACAATGAGTGGTTTGTGGCCGAGCTGTCGAGTTATCAGATTGCTACGACAGCCGAGCTTCATCCTCGCGTGGCGGTGCTGCTCAACATCACGCCCGACCACCTGGGCTGGCACAAGAGCCACAAGAACTATGCGCTTGCCAAGATCAAGTTGTTCGAGAATATGGTCGACGACGACCTCGTGGTTATCGACGTCGAGGATGCCGGCATCCATGAGTTCGATGAGTACATCTACACACCGGGTCGCCGTATCTGCAAGGTCGCTTTTGACGAGCCCGAGGGTGCAGACGCCGCCTTTGTGCGCGACGGTAAGATGGTCGTGCGCCTGAGGGGTGTCGAGACTCAGCTTGTCGCCACGTCCGAGCTCAAGATCTCGGGCCATCACAATGTCATCAATGCCCTATGTGCCGCCACGGCTGCTCTGGCCGTCGGTGCCGATCCCGAGGGCATTTGCCGCGGTTTGACATCGTTCCAGCCGCTGGAGCACCGCGTGGAACCCTGTGGCGAGATCGATGGCGTGCGCTACGTCAACGATTCCAAGGCAACGAACACCGATGCAGTCGAAAAGGCCCTGACGGCGTTTCCCGACGACGATGTGATTTTGCTGCTCGGCGGCCACGATAAGGGTACGCCGCTTGCGGACTTTGCCCGCGTCGTTATGGACAACGTGCGCTCGGTCGTTTGCTTTGGCGATGCGCGCGAGCGCTTTACCGCCGCTATGGACGAGGCCGATGTCGATGGTGACGTGGATATCGCCCAGGCCGATGATCTGCGCGATGCCGTTGACGTTGCCCGCTCACTCTCGAGCCGCGGCGACGTGATCCTGCTTTCGCCCGCCTGCTCTTCGTTTGACGAGTTCTCGGGCTACGAGGAGCGCGGTCGCGTGTTTAAGGACTACGTTGTCCAGCTTGCCGCAGCAGCGAAATCGCAAACGGAATAGGGGTTGCCGGTGAGAGAGGAGAGCCCCCGAAGTGATATGAGGAGGCCCGACTCGGACCGTGCTTCCTCGCCGCGTAGCACGCCGCGTTCCGGACGCGGCGGGCAGACGTTCAGTGAGCGCTATATTGCCGGCGTCCCCGCCCGCATCATGCGCCCCCGTTTGATATTTATGGCTTGCCTGTTTAGCTTGGTTTGCTTTGGCTTGCTGATGGTGTACTCGGCATCTTCGGTCGAGGCACTGCACGAGAATGGTTCGGCGACGTTTTTCCTGTTTCGACAAGCCGCGTTTGCCGGAGTTGGCGTGCTGGCTATGGTTGCCATCGTGCGCATCTTGCCGGACAGTTGGTTTGGGGAAGACGTGCTCAGGATCTTCCTCATGGGCATGATAGGGCTACTGGTTCTGGTGTTCTTTATGGGTAGCGGCAGTCGTGGCGCCACGCGCTGGCTCAACATCGCCGGTATTCAGTTCCAGCCGTCTGAGTTTTTAAAGCCGTTCGCCATCGCGTATTCGGCCATCATGCTCGACCGCATCTTTTCGCCCGGCGGCAACATCAACGAGTTTCTTCGCAAGATGGGTGTCTACCTGGGCATTTCGCTCTTTCTGATTTTTGTTCAGCCCGATTTTGGCACCGTTCTGATCATCTTGCTGACCCTCATGTGCATGGCGTTGTTTGCGGGATTGGACCCCAAATATATCGTTTGGACGGTCGTTGCCGGCATCGCCGTCATTGCGATCGCCCTTATCGCCGAGCCGTATCGTATGACGCGTGTCGAGGTTGCTTGGAATCCTTGGGCAGACGAATATGGTGATGGCTATCAGGCCACGCTTGCCATTATGGCGTTTGCCTCGGGCGGCCTGTTCGGTCGCGGTATCGGTAACTCCACCATGAAGTACTCGTATTTGCCCGAGGCGCATAACGACTACATCTTGGCTATTATCGGCGAGGAAGTTGGCTTTATCGGAACCGTGCTGTTCTTCTTGGTGTTCGCGATGCTGATCTACTCGGCGTTTCGTATTGCCGAGCAGGCGACCGACCGTCGCGGAGCACTTATGGCATCGGGTTCCGCGGTCATCCTTGCGGTGCAGTTTTTGATCAACGCGCTGGGCATTCTCAATGTGTTTCCCATGACGGGCAAGCCGCTGCCGTTTATTAGCTACGGCGGCTCGTCGATTATTGTGTCGCTTATGCTCGCCGGTCTGATCCTGCGCGTTTCGTATGAGAGCGCCCGTCGCGATGAATACGACCGTCGCCGCGAGAGCTTTGCCGTTATGGATGAGAGTACCGCCGGCGTGCCCCACGTGCGCGGCGAGCGATCTTCGCGTAACGGCTTTACCGTCCTGGATGGCTCTGCGACCGAGCCGGCAGCCCGTCCGCGTCAGCGAATGGCGCCGCAAGGTCGTCCGCAGCGCCCCACTCCTCGTAATGCGGGCGGTGGATATAATCGAATCGATTTGAATTCGGACCCGTCGGCGCGTTTGCGCACCGATGACCAGGGACCGCGTGTACGAAGGGATTACCATGACCGATAAGATGACCGTTGCTATTGCAGCTGGCGGCACGGCAGGACATATCAACCCCGCGCTCGCCTTGGCCGAGGAACTGCGTGACCGCGGTCATCACGTTGTGTTCGTGGGCCAGTCGCGCAAGCTCGAGGGTCGTCTGGTTCCCGAGGCCGGATTCGATTTTGTGCCCATCACGGTCACGGGTTTCGATCGCTCCCGTCCCTGGACGGCGCTGACCTCGCTGTGGCGCGTCAACAAGGCGAAGCGTGCGCTTGCCCGTCACTTCTCGAAGGTCGGTAAGCCCGATGCCGCTATCGGCTTTGGTGCTTACGTTGAGGTCCCACTGCTGGGTTGGTGCAAGGGCGCCGGCGTTCCGTATCTGCTGCACGAGCAGAACTCTGTTCCGGGTCTGGCCAATAAGATGATGAGCTCACATGCCGCCCGCGTGTGCATTTCGGTACCTGCGGCCCGTGCGGTCTTTGAGCGCGAGGGCGACCCCGACCATGTGCTCATGACGGGCAATCCTGTGCGTCGTTCGGTGATCGAGGGCGATCGCGCCCGCGGTCGTAAGACGCTCGGTGTGCCCGAGGACGCGACGCTTCTGCTCGTCTTTGGTGGTTCGCTCGGTGCTCAGCATCTCAACGAGCGCGTTGCCTCGCTCAAGAGTGAGCTGCTGACCCGCGAGAATCTCTACATTTTGCATTCGACGGGTGCCGACGGGTTTGAGGAGACCGAGCGCGCTTTGGCGCTGACGCCCGAGGAGGCGAAGCGCTATCGTGTCCAGCCCTACATCGACAACATGGGCGATATGCTGGCTGCGGCCGATTTGGTGCTCTCGCGTTCCGGTGCCTCGAGCGTTGCCGAGATCGCCGCGCTTGCCGTGCCCTCGGTACTCGTGCCGTATCCGCACGCGACGGCCGACCACCAGACCACGAATGCGCGCTACCTGGTCGATGCCGGTGCCGGCGTGCTTTGCGCCGATGCCGATATCGATGCCCCTGCCTTTGCCGACGAGTTTCTGCACCTGATCGATGACGCTGCGGCGCGTGATGCCATGCGTCAGGCGGCGCGCGGCTTGGCCCAGGACCGTGCCGCCGCACTTTTGGCCGACGCGGTAGAGGGATTGCGTTAGTTAGACGGGATATCGCCGGTCGCCCTCGCGCGGATGCGGTAGGTGCGGTACAGTTAACGGGTTACAGGCAGTGTCTACGCAAGGAGTACACGAGCACATGGCTGATTCCCAGACTGCAACCTCCGCGCCCGAGTTCAAGAGCGCCCACTTTATCGGTATCGGTGGCGCCGGCATGAGCGGCATCGCCCTCGTCCTGCACGAGCGCGGTTATACCGTTACCGGCTCCGACCTTAAGACGTCGCGCTATATTCGCCAGCTTACCCGCGCCGGCGTGAAGGTCCACGTGGGCCATGAGGCTGCGACGATCGACGAGGTCAAGCCCGACGTGGTTGTGGTCTCCACCGCTATTCCCGAGTCCAACCCCGAGCTCGTGCGTGCACGCGAGCTGGGTATTCCCGTGTGGCCCCGCGCCAAGATGCTCTCGGCTCTGGGCCACGGCTACACCACCGTCGCCGTTGCCGGCACGCACGGCAAGACCACGACGTCTTCGATGTGCGCCACGATGCTCGATCGCATGGGTCTGGACCCCAGCTTTTTGATCGGCGGCATCGTCGAGGGCTACGACACCAACGGCAAGAACGGCTCGGGTGACTACTTTGTCGCCGAGGCCGACGAGTCCGATAGCTCGTTCCTGTTCCTGAACCCCAACGTGGTCATCGTGACCAACGTCGAGGCCGACCATCTCGATCACTACTCGGGCATCGAGGAGATCGAGGCCACCTTTGCCAAGTTTATGGGTCTGGTGGGCGAGGACGGCACCGTCATTGTTTGCGGCGAGGACCCGCATCTGGTCGAGCTCGCCAAGTCGACGGGCCGTCATGTGCTTTCCTATGGGTTTGCCGAGACCAACGACATCGTCTGCGTGCATCCGGATGTCAAGGGCATCCAGAGCGACTTTATCGTTCGCTTTGAGGACGGCACCGAGCACGCTGTCGAGATTAAGAGCAACCCCGGTCGTCACAACATGCTCAACGCCACGGCCGTCTTGACCGTCGCCCATGTCCTAGGCCTCGATATCGACGCCGCCGCTAAGGCACTTTCGAGTTTTGAAGGCGTCCGCCGTCGCTTTACCCACGTGGGCGATATCGACGGCATCACGGTGGTTGACGATTACGGCCATCATCCCACCGAGATCAAGGCGACGCTCGCTGCTGCCTCTTCGCTGGGCTACAAACATGTCGACGTCGTGTTCCAGCCGCACCGCTATTCGCGCCTGCAGGCTCTGTGCGATGACTTTGCCGACGCATTCGCCAATGCTGACAAGCTGCTGTTGATTGACGTGTTCTCTGCCGGCGAGATGCCCATCCCGGGCGTCACGTCCAAGATGCTTGCCGATACCGTGCGCGCCAAGCACCCCGGCAAGGAGGTCGTGTACTGCTCGAGCCGTCTTGAGCTCAATGAGGAGCTCGAGAAGATGGTTGGCGAGGGCGATTTGCTGCTTACCATGGGCGCCGGCGACGTCACGACGGTCGGCCCCGAGTTCATCGAGTATCTGACTGCCAAGAAAGACGCTTAAACCCCATGGGTCTGTTTAACGCCGTCATGGCGCTTTCGGGCATGATCGATACGGACGTAATCGAGGATGAACGCCTCGCGCGCCATACGAGCTATCGTATCGGCGGCAAGGCGGATCTCTTTGTGACGTGTCACAGCTATCATGCCCTGCGTCGCGCCGTGGCGGTGCTCGACCGTGAGCAGGTGCCGTGGGTCATTATCGGCAAGGGGTCTAATCTGCTTGTTGCCGATGCAGGCTATCGCGGTGCCGTTATTTCGCTGGGGCGCGAGTTTCAGCGTACGGTTGTCGCCGATGACGGTTGTACGCTGACGGTCGGTGCGGGCGTGATGTTCGCACGCCTGGTCAACGACGCGCTGTCGCGCAGCCTTTCGGGCCTTGAGTTTGCGGTCGGTATTCCCGGCTCCGTTGGCGGCGCCTTGTCCATGAATGCCGGCACGCGAACCGAGTGGATTGGCTCGCTGGTCGAAGATGTCGTTACGTTTGACCCGAGCTCCGGCATCAAGCATTACGCGGGCTCGGAGATCGCTTGGGGCTACCGTGAATGCAGCCTGCCGCGTAACGAGATCATTCTGGAGTGCGTGCTCAAGCTCAAACCTGCGCCCAAGGCTGATATCCGTGAACGTATGGAGCGGTACCTGACGCGGCGTAAGCGCACACAGCCCATGGGCTGTGCATCCTGCGGGTCGGTATTTCGCAACCCGCCCGATGCGAGCGTGGGCAAGCTTATCGAGGATTGTGGATTAAAGGGTTTTTCGGTTGGCGGCGCGGAAGTTTCGCCCGTACACGCTAATTTTATCGTTAATAACGGAACCGCCTCGGCCGATGACGTGGCCGCGGTTATCAGACATGTGCACGGAAAGGTGAGGGAGGCGTATGGCATCGAGCTCAGGCCGGAAGTTAAATTCCTCGGCTTCTAGAGCATCGAAACCAACCTTCCGCCGCGCCGGAGGGCGTTCCGGCGCACCGTCTCAGCCTCAACGTAAGTCCGTTATGCCTTCTAAGCCTGCTGGGTCCGTGCGGCCTGCCAAGCGTTCGACTGCCGGCTCGCAGCTTGGCGGACGCCCCGCGGCCAAAAATGTTGCTCGTCCGGTGGCACGTCCCTCGGTGACGCCCAAACCGGCGATGGGCGCCATACCTTCTCGCCCCATAGCGTCGCCCAAGCCCTCGTTGGGGGCAAAGGTGACGCGTCCCGGTCGCGCGCTGGGTGCATCTAAGCCACGTATGCTGACGTCGGTGTCGGCCTCCGCAAAACCGCAATCGGGCAAAAAGGGCTCTAATCCGCTGTCATCGATCGGCGCCTTGGCAAATCATGCGGCGGGTGCCGCTTCTGCCGTTAAGGGCAAGGGCAAAATCGTGGGCGGCATCCTTGCCGCTCTGGCAGTGCTTGCAGTCGTTGCCGTCGTCGTCATTAACTCTGGCCTGTTCGCCGCTACCGATATTCAGATCCAGGGCAGCGAGCATGTGACCAAGCACGATGCCATCCAGCTGATCGATCTGCCCGAGGACACGTCGCTGTTCAATGTGAATCCCGACCAGATCACCGAGGGCCTCAAGCAAAATCCGTGGGTCTCGGGCGTGGATGTTCAGCGTCAATTTCCCCATACGCTCATCATCACGCCGACGGAACGCAAGGTTATCGCAATTGCCTACATTAGCTCCGACGATCTTGCATGGGCGATCGGGGACGATGACACATGGATTGCACCGCTGTCTACCTCGGTCGATGTTGACGACCAGGGCAATGTCATCACAACGGGGGAGGGTGCCAACACCCTAAACGGCATCGATGCCGCCCTGGCGCTCGCCAAACATTACGGAGCCGTGCTGCTGACCGATGTCTCGGCCGATGTCGCGCCGGTTTCGGGGCAAGCGGTAAATTCCAAGGCGGTCAAGGCCGGCCTGGATTACGTCCGCGGATTCTCGAGCGAGTTCCTGGGCCAGGTCAAGGATATTTCCACGCCCTCGGTCGAGGCCATCTCGGCGAATCTCGATAACGGTATCGAGGTGTCGCTCGGAGATTCGGACGACATTGCCAAAAAGGAGCGTATCGTGACCAAGCTGCTTTCGCAGGTGGAGGGCGTGACGTATATCAACGTTCGATCTCCTGGCAACTATACGTTTAGAAACGCACCGACCTCGTAGCGTTTTCTGGCCTTTGTTGACGGGGCATACCGCGCCGTTTATCTGGTTTGTTTGGTTTTCACCGTCAATTATTTGACTGATACGTTCATAATGTGCAAACATAATACGGTTTACCTTTGCATTTACTTTCAACTTGAAGGTTAATGTGCGCAGGGGTCAACCCATGCTATGGCAATAACCTTTGTTCGGAGGACCGACATGCACGAGACAGAGATCAACAACTACCTTGCCGTCATTAAGGTGGTCGGCGTCGGCGGCGGCGGTACCAACGCGGTCAATCGAATGATCGAAGAGGGCATCCGCGGCGTCGAGTTTGTTGCCATCAACACCGATGCTCAGGCACTCGCGATCTCTGATGCCGATATCAAGGTGCACATCGGCACCGACCTGACCCGCGGCCTGGGCGCTGGCGCCAACCCTGAGGTCGGCCGTAAAGCTGCCGATGAATCCCGTGACGACATCGCCGAGGCGCTCGCTGGCGCCGACATGGTGTTCATCACCTGCGGCGAGGGCGGCGGCACCGGTACCGGCGCTGCTCCCATCGTTGCCGATATCGCGATGAACGAGGTCGGCGCGCTAACTGTCGCCGTCGTGACCAAGCCCTTTACCTTTGAGGGCCGCAAGCGCAAGAAGAGCGCCGAAGAGGGCATTAAGACACTCTCCGACTGCGTCGACACCATGATCGTTATCCCTAACGATAAGCTGCTCGACATTGCCGAGAAGAAGACCACCATGCTCGAGGCCTTCGCAATCGCCGATGGCGTCCTTTCCCAGGGTACCCAGGGCATCACCGACCTCATCACCGTCCCCGGTATCATCAACCTGGACTTCGCCGATGTTAAGACCATCATGAAGCAGGCCGGTACCGCCATGATGGGCATCGGTACCTCTTCTGGGGACACCCGTGCCGTCGACGCCGCCCAGCAGGCTATTTCCAGCCCGCTGCTCGAGAGCTCTATCGATGGCGCTACCCGTGTCCTGCTCTCCATTGCCGGTTCCAAGGACCTGGGCATCCAGGAGATCAGCGACGCCGCCGACGTTGTCGCCAACGCCGTCGATCCCGAGGCCAACATCATCTTTGGTACTGTTGTTGACGAGTCCCTGGGCGATCAGGTTCGCATCACCGTTATCGCTACGGGCTTCTCCGACTCCAACGTCAACCGTCAGGACGAGCTCTTCGCTGCCCAGCAGTCCCAGAGCAAGGCCGTTGCTTCTTCCGAGCCGCAGCGCACTGCTCCTGCCACGAGCCCGGCTCAGGCAGCTCCGACCCGCAACGTCGGTGGCACCGAGCTCCCGAACTTTGGCAACGACCAGTTTGAGCTTCCCGACTTCCTCAAGCGCGGTAGCTTCTAGTTCGTTTTTCTCAACGACCTGCATGGGGTGCGTCCGATTGGGCGCACCCCTTTTTGTTGCGTTTCGCCTTTGTAAACGAAAGCCTCCAATCTCCTTACGTTCCCTTTACGTTTGGTCCCTACCGCTGCGGGTATCCTTTTGATGAAGTATGGCAGCCGTATGACACGGACTGCAGCGGCGTCGCCGCGATACTTGTGTTATTAGGAGGCTTTAGTATGGCAGCACGTGCGGACAGCGTTTCGCGTGTCGACCATGATGGAGTTACGTTGGTAGAGGGCGCGACGCACGATGTTCGCTTTGCCTTCACCGAACGCGCCGGCGGTGTTTCCGAAGATGCGTACTCCTCACTCAATCTGGGCTCGCATGTTGGCGATGACCCCTTTGCCGTTCAAGAAAATCGTCGCCGCGCACTCGAGGCCTTGGGTGCCGCCGAGTGCGAGCACAACCTGCTTGTTCCCAATCAAGTACACGGTGACCATGTCGTGACGGTGACCTCGAACGGTGCTGATGATCTCGAGAACATTCGCGAGCAGATTGCCGAGGGCTGCGATGCCATCGTCTGCATGGCCCGTGAGGTACCCGTGATGCTCTGCTTTGCCGATTGCGTTCCCGTGGTGCTGGTGGCTCCCGGCGGCTTTGCCGTGGTGCACTCTGGTTGGAAGGGCACGATTGCGCGCATTTCCGCCAAGGCGTGCCAAGCGCTCTGCGAGGCGGCTGGCTGCAAGCCGGACGACATCTCTGCCTACATTGGGCCCCATATCCTGGGCGACGAGTACGAGGTGTCCCAAGAACTTATGGATCGCTTTGCCGCCGAGTTCGCGTGCATCGATGCCTCTGCTTCTCGTATGCTCGATCTTTCCGCCGCCATTCGCGAGGCGCTGATGGACGCCGGCGTCGAGGCGAGCAGCATTGTGGACACCAAGCTTTCCACCGTTCGTCAGAACGACCGCTTTTATTCCTACCGCAACGAGGGCGGCACCTGTGGGCGCCATGCTGCGATCGGCGTGATGCTATGAGAAAGATCGCATCGGTCCTGAGTGCTGCAGTGCTTACGCTCACGCTGTGTGCTTGCTCCTCGGGATCTTCCACATCTTCTATTACCGTGGCCGGCTCGACCACGTGCCTTCCCATTGCCGAGATCGCAGCCGAGGGCTTTAAGGAAGAGGCCGGCACCGATGTGCTCGTCTCCGGCCTTGGCTCCTCTGCGGGTATCGAGGCCGTCAGCAACGGCACGGCCGACATCGCCAGCTCGTCTCGTGGCCTCAATGCCGACGAACAAGACCTTGGCCTGACCCCGATCGTAATCGCGCACGACGGCATCGCAGTCATCGTGAACGACGACAACCCGGTCGACAATCTCTCGACCGAGCAGCTCCGCGATATTTACGCCGGCAAGATCACCAACTGGAAGGAAGTCGGCGGAGGGGACCTGAAGATTCAGGTTATCAACCGCGACGAGGCGTCCGGTACGCGCGAGGCCTTCCGTACCATCGTGATGGACGGCATGCCGTTCGATCGCCGCTCGGCCGTTCTTTCGGGTACGGGCCAAGTGCGCGACGTCGTGTCCCGCTCGCATGGCGCCATTGGCTACATCTCGCTGGGTTTTGTCGAGAGCCTCAACGCCACGACCTCGGTTAAGGCCGTTTCGGTCAACCATGTCGAGGCATCCGAGAAGACGGTCGCAAGTGGCGGCTATCCCATCTCGCGCGACCTTTACTTCTTTGTGAAGGGTACGCCTTCGCATCAGGCGCAGGACTACATTGACTATGTGACGTCCGAGAAGATGGACAAGCAGATTCGCGAGGCGGGCTTTATTCCCGTCACCAACGACGGAAAGGGGAGTGAGTAGCGTGGAAGCACAGGAAACCCCCCAGATTGAGCAGGAGGCTCAGACGCCCAAAAAGCGTGAGTTGGCGTTGGTGTCGCGTAGCACCTATCTCAAGGAGAAGGCGCTGCAGTGGATCTTCTTTGCCTGCGCGTTCTTGGCGGTCGTCACCGTTATCCTGATCTTTGTCTTTACCACGTACTCGGCGCTGCCCGTCTTTACCGACATCGGCCTGGCGGACTTCTTTAGCTTTACGTGGGCGCCATCCGAGGGCCACTACGGCATCATGTCGCTGCTGGCGGGCTCTGGTCTGGTGACGGTCGGTGCGCTCGCCATGGGCGTGCCCCTGGGTGTGGGCACGGCTGTATATCTGGTCGAGATCGCCAGCAAGCGCGTGCGCAGGCTCATCAGCCCCGCCGTCGACCTGCTGGCGGGCATTCCCTCCATCATCTACGGCTTCTTTGGCATGGTCATCATCCGCCCGTTTATCGCGCAGCTGACCGGCGGACTTGGCTTTGGCGCGCTGACGGCGTGGTTTGTGCTTGCCATCATGATCGTTCCCACCATTACCACGCTCACGATCGATGCCCTCAATTCCATCCCCATGGGCATTCGCGAGGCGTCCTATGCCATGGGTGCCACCAAGTGGCAGACCATCTACAAGGTCGTGCTGCCTGCAGCCAAGCTGGGCATTGTCGATGCAATTGTCTTGGGTATGGGGCGTGCCATCGGTGAGACCATGGCCGTGCTGATGGTCGTGGGCAACGCCCCGGTCATTCCGGATAGCATCTCGAGCCCCATCTCGACGCTCACGAGCCAGATCGCACTCGACATGAGCTATTCCTCGGGCCTGCATCGCTCGGCTCTGTTTGGCATGGGCGTGGTCCTGTTTATCATCTCAGCTGCACTGGTGGGTATCGTTCGCCTGATTTCAAAGAAGAGGGGGTAGGCTATGTCCGATTCCGTTGACACGACGGTCGATGCGACCTCGTCGCGCGAGCTCATCAAGCGTGCCCTTTCCCATGGCAAGAAGGGCCGCATCAACAAGGACCTGTCCAACAAGATTATGCTCGGCGTGTTTCGCGCTGCGGCCTATATCACCACCCTGGTGTTGCTCGCCATCATCGCCTACGTGGTCATTAACGGTCTTCCGCATATCTCGCTCGACTTTATCTTCGGCTGGCCGCAGGGCGTAAACGCCGAGGGCGGCATTTGGCCCACGATCGTCTCGACTATCTACGTGACGGCACTCGCCATGCTCATCTGCACGCCGGTTGCCGTCTTGGCTGCGGTCTATCTGGCTGAGTACGCCAAGCAGGGTAAGATTGTCGACGTCATCCGCTATGCTGCCGATGCCCTGGCCTCGGTGCCTTCCATCGTTATGGGCCTCTTTGGTTACGCCTTGTTCGTCGAGGCCATGGGCCTGGGTCTTTCGATGGTTTCGGCCGCCCTGGCGCTGGCGCTTCTGATGCTGCCCATCGTCATGCGCACCACCGAGGAGGCAATCCGCGCCGTTCCGCGCTATATCCGTTGGGGCGCATATGGCCTGGGCGCCACCAAGTGGCAGGTCGTCTCCAAGATCGTGCTTCCTTCTGCTTTTGGCCGCATTGCCACCGGCATCGTCCTTGCCATCGGCCGCGCCATCGGCGAGACCGCGGTGGTGCTCTACACCATGGGTCAGGCCATCAATCTGCCGATCTCGCCGCTCGATTCCGGTCGTCCCATGACCGTCCACCTCTATTTGCTTGCCAACGACGGCATCAACATGAACGCAGCCTACGGCACCGCGCTTTTGCTGATGGCGATTATTCTGGCCTTCAACCTGTTTGCGCGTTATCTGTCGCGCAAGCGCCGCTAGTTAAGGAGTCCCATGTCCGTCTATCAGTCCGCTCCCACGCCGGAGCAAGCGGCCATCACGGCCGAGGATTTCAACTTTTGGTACGGTGACTTTCATGCGCTGACGGGGCTCGACCTCAACATCGCCAAAAACGCCATCACCTCGTTTATCGGTCCTTCGGGCTGCGGTAAATCGACGTTTTTGCGCTGCATCAACCGTATGAACGACCTTATCGATGGTACTCGCGTCGAGGGTACCATGACGCTCGACGGTAACGATATCTATGCCGAGGGCGTCGACCCGGTCGACCTTCGCCGCCGCGTGGGCATGATCTTTCAGCAGCCCAACCCGTTTCCCAAATCCATCTACGAGAATGTCGCTTTTGGCCCTCGTCTGCAGGGCGTGACTAGCAAAAGCGACCTCGATGACATCGTGGAAGAATCGCTCAAGCGCGCCAACCTCTGGAAAGAGGTATCCAATCAGCTCAACAAGGATGGTTTGGCGCTCTCGGGCGGTCAACAGCAGCGTCTGTGCATCGCGCGCGTGCTTGCGGTGCAGCCCGACGTCCTTCTGATGGACGAGCCCTGCTCCGCCATCGACCCCACGTCCGTCTCTAAGGTCGAGGATCTGATGGCCGAGCTGGCGCCCGAGATGACGATTATCATCGTCACGCATTCTATGCAGCAGGCGGCTCGCATCAGCGACTACACCGCATTTTTCCTGCAGGAAGTTGCCGGTGAGCCCGCCACGCTCATCGAGTATGGTCAAACCGACGCGATCTTCACCAGCCCGGTGGATTCGCGGACGGAAGACTATATCACCGGCCGCTTTGGCTGATCGGTGCGACTAGTCCCAAGCCGATCGGACCTGGTCCGGTGCGTATTCACTGTGCGGGCGGCATGACCGCACCCAACTGATTGGAGTGAACCATGCGCAAACTGTTTTCCCGTCAGCTCATCGAGGCCCGTCACGAGATGTTGAGCATCTACGAGGCCGTCGATCTTGCCCTTCACGACGCCGTGAAGGCCTATGTGACCGACGACCGCAAGCTCGCCACTAAGACCAAGAAGCGCACGCTTTCGATTGATGCTCGCTGCGCCAACTTGGAGGCCGTGTGCTACAACCTGATCGCTACGCAGTCGCCGGTCGCCTCCGACTTCCGTTTGCTGCAGACGATTATCTACGTCGACTTTAACCTGCAGCGCATGACCGATAAGGTTCGCCAGATCTGCCGCGCCACGCGTCACATGGTCAAGGCCGACATCTCGCTGCCTCAGGAGCTCGTCGGCACGGTTGAGGCCGAGGCCGAGGCCGTGTACCAGGTGCTGGGCTCGTCGCTGTCCGCGCTCGTCACCAACGACATGTCCATCATCTGCAACCTGGCCGTTGAGGATGAGCCGGTACATGCGGCGTACGAGAAGTTCTTCCGTACCTTTAACCGCATGGACACCGGCGATTTTATGGACGACGACAGCAACTATGACGACCTGCGCCGTGCCATCATGGTTTCGCGCTACCTCGATCGCATTGCCTCGATTTCCATCGATGCCGCCTGCCGTCTGACCTTCCTTTTGACCGGACAGCGTATGACTGCCGGCGATATCGCCCGTACGGATGAGGACGAGCTCGAGAGCATGCGCGTGCCTTCGGGCGAGGGCGTCATTATGAGGCCCGCCGTGGATGCACGCTTTGTTGCCAAGGTGCCCGCTAACGAGGTGAGCGAGGGTCTTCGCTACCTGTTGGATCATCTTGAGGACGAGGATGATGCCGAGGACGACGAGGAGTAGGGTACCCCGTTCGTTGAGAGATTGTAAATACCTAAGGGAGCGCGGCCTTGCGGATGCGGGGCTGCGCTCTTGCGTTAGCATGGGACTACTTGTTGTGCTGTTAGCGGAGGCGATTGGCAATGGATAACTATTTGAATGTAATGCGCGCTCGCCGCGAGCAGATACTCGAGCGTTTCTATGCCGCGCTCGATCGCGCCGGGAGGCCCCGTGATGCCGCGCGTTTGATTGCCGTGTCCAAGACCGTCGGCGTCGATGAGACCATCGCGGCCATCCAGGTGGGATATCGCCATTTTGCCGAGAACCGCCCGCAAGAGCTCGTCCGCAAACTTGCAGGTCTGGCGGATCATCCGGAGCTGCCCGAGGTGCGCTTCGACATGATTGGCAACCTTCAGACCAACAAGATCAACGCGGTGTTGGGCTCGGCCGAGCTGATTCATTCGGTGGGGTCGCTTCATTTGGCGCAGGCGATCTCGAGCCGTGCCATTCGCAAGATCGAAGCGGGCGAGCTCGCCGCCCCCCAGCAGGTGCTGATCGAGGTTAACGTAAGCGGCGAGGAGTCCAAGGGCGGTTTTTCGCCCGATGAGATTCGTGGCGCTGCCGGCGAGCTTGCGGAACTTGAGGGAATTTGTGTGCAGGGCCTTATGACTATGGCCCCTCGGGGGAACAAGGATGTGGCGCGTCGCACCTTTGCCGGGCTGCGAGAGCTGAGGGATGAGTTGGAGGCGGCGCATCCCGATCTGAGGCTGCCCGAGCTTTCTTGCGGCATGAGCGAGGACTTTGAGCCTGCCCTTGAGGAGGGCTCTACGCTCGTTCGCCTGGGCAGGGTAGTATTTAACCCGGAGTTTGCAGTAAAATAGGGCTCTGAAGTGCGCACTGGTTTACAGAGCGCCTGCACTAAACCGTGAGAGGACACAACCATGGGCTTCCTTGACGAGATTAAAAATAAGATGCACCTGGGCGGCCAGCAGGGTTACGACCAGAGCTATGACCAGGATGACGACTACGGCTACGATGACGGCTACGATGATGGCTATCAGAACAACGGCTACAGCGGTACCTCGGGCGAGGGCTTCTATACCCAGGACGAGCCGAGCAACGGCCTGCTGGGCCAGACGCGCCGCGGTGAGGCCGAGTCGGTCGCCGTGTATACGCGCTCCGGCCAGCTGGTCGGCGATGACTCGCGTCATGCAACGACGTACAATCCGCCGTCGCGTTCTCAGGATAGTGCCGCAGGCGGCTATCGCCCCGGCGCTTACGACACGCCGTCGAGTTATGCCGAGAGCGCCCGCGCTCGTGCCGCGGCACCTGCGCCCGCTTCTGCGCCGAGCGACGCCTCGGCCTATGCAAACAACATCATTAACGCCACGCCGCAGCTGCCTGCCTATGTCCTGCGCCCTGAGAGCTATGACGATGTCGAGACCGTTGTCCGCCGCGTGCGCACCAAGCAGCCCGTTGCGCTGATTTTTGTTGGCGTTCGCACCGAGGTCGCCAAGCGTGTCCTGGACTTTAGCTATGGCTTTGCCTGCGGCCTGGGCGCTACAGTCAAAGAGGTGGGCGATCGCGTGTTTATGGTGCTGCCCGCCGGCTGCGAGGTCAAGGATTCGGACCTCAAGAAGCTGCGCGCCGACGGCTACCTTAAGTAAACCTAAGACGAGGAGATTCTCATCAACATCTACACCATTGTCCAGCTGGTCAACACGCTGTTCAACTTCTACTCCACACTTATTGTGGTCTATTGCTTTATGACGTGGATTCCCATGAAGCAGGGCGGCCTGCTGCAGGATATCGCCGCGGTGCTCGATAGCGTCTGCGGTCCGTGGCTCAACCTGTTTCGTCGGTTTATTCCGCCGATGGGCGGCGTTGATTTTTCGCCGGTCGTTGCGATTATTGCGTTGCAGTTGGTGCAGAGGCTGATTCTGCAGCTTCTTATAGGTATACTCGTATAGTACTGGCTCAGTAACTTACGTCGGGCGCCCGGCGCCAAGGCGATGATAAAGGAGAACTTGTTATGGCTATTACCCCTGCTGACATCCAGGCTCAGACTTTCTCTGAGGCCAAGCGCGGCTATGATCCCGCCGAGGTCGACGTCTTTTTGGAGACGCTGTCCTCCGAGGTTGACGCTATGCTTGCCAAGATTGTCGATCTTAAGGGTCGTCTGACTGCCACCGAGCAGCAGCTTGCCGACACGCAGGCCCAGCTTGCCCAGGCTCAGGACGCTGCCGCTCAGGCCGTTCCCGCCGCTCCTGTGGCCGCTCCCGCACCCGACTTCTCCGCTCAGGAGCGCCAGATCTCCGCTGCGCTGATTGCTGCCCAGCAGACCGCCGAGGGCATCGTCAACGATGCCAACGAGAACGCTGAGCGCATCCGCAACGAAGCCGACGCCAAGGCCCGCGAGGTCATCCGTCAGGCCCTGACCGAGAAGCAGGCCGAGCTCGAGGAGATCGACCGTCTGAAGGCTTCCCGTGAGGAGTTCAAAGCCGAGTACCTCAAGCTCATCCAGCACTTCATGGACGATGCGCAGAATTCCTTCCCGTCCGACCTTATGGCCTCCACGCCGGTCGGTTCTGCGGCTTCTCCTGCAGTGACCGTTCCCGCCGCCGAGCCGCTGCCTGTCGCTGATCCGGTTGTTCCCGTGGCTGACCCCTTCGCCCCGATCGACAACTTTGCCGCCGACGACCTGGACTAGCGCCAGAGCTACAATCTCGTGCCCTTAAGAGGAGCTCGCACCTGCGGGCTCCTTTTTTGTGGCTGCATACGGGTTGGGAAACAAAACGCCGAGCTCTGCGTGTGATAGGGCAGAACTCGGCGAAGGGCGCGTGGTAAAAGGTAGGTTTTAGGGCATGTGCCAATTACTGCTTGAGGAGGAAGTCGGAGAGGGGAATGGTACGGGCCTCGCGATGCTCGGGATCGGTGATGTGGTCGGCAGGATAGCCACAGACGAGCATGTGATAGGGATAGACGCCCTCGGGTAGGTTGAACCGCTCTCGGGCTAGCTCGGGCTTAAAATGGCATACCCAACACGTTCCCAGGCCTTGCTCCTCGGCCTCCATCATCATTTGATCGCAAACAATCGAGGTGTCGATAGCGCTGGAGTTCATCTGGTCATAGGGGCGAACCCAAGCGTCGTCGGTAACGCTGCAAATGAGGAAGATGAGCGGAGCGCCAAAGATGGACCCATCACGAGCAAACCGAGGCTGACAAGCAGCCGCCTTCTCCAAAAGCTCGGGCGTATCCAACACCATCACACGGGTTGGATGATTATTACAAGCAGAAGGAGCAATGCGTCCAGCCTCAACAACGGCATCCACCACAGTCTGCTCAACAGAACGATCCTCAAACTCGCGACATGAATAACGATCCCGAGCCAGATCCAAATAGCTCATACAAAGCCCTCCAACAATTAAATAACGAAACAAAGATAACCAAAGGGTACCCAAAGCAAGTATCTACAAGACGCTCGGAACAGTCCCAAAGTATCCAATTGGGCCTAAGGGCCCCACCAGCCAAACCCCCATTGCATTCAAACTATCAGCCAAAGTTCCCAATGGTGGTACGCAAGGCGAAGGCCCGGCACCTATTTACTTTCGAACGACTCTGCTTGCAGCCGGAGTGAGAAAGCAAATAGGTGCCGGGCCTTCGCCGATGGGATACGTATCCCCAATTAACTGTTCTTCATGACAATCGAATCCACGACATCAGCCACATTCTCGCAGCAGTCGGCGCAGTACTCCAGGAAAGCGTAGACGTCACGCCAGGCGATGACCTCAAGCGGGTCCTTGCCATTGACGTGCAGGTTGCGCATGGCGTTGATGTAGAGCTCATCGGCCTCGGACTCAATGGTGTTGATCTGGATGACCAGCTCGCGCAGGGTCTTGGACTTGCGGTAATTAGGCAGCTCGACCATAAGGTCCTTCATGGCGCGGCAGGCGTCGGTCACCTTGTGGGCGATGACAATGGCATCGGGGTGGATGCTCTGGATGTTGGTGAAGTAGACGCGCTGCACGACGCCCTCGATACGGTCAAGCACAGTGTCGAGCGAGCAGCTCATCAGGTCCAGATCCTCGCGCTCAAGCGGGGTGATAAAGGCAGTGAGCAGGGCATCCTCGAGCTCATGGTGCTTCTTGTCGGCCGCATGCTCAATCGCATGCATCTCTTCGAGCATGCCGTGGATCTGCGCGGGATCAAAGTTCTCAAAAATCTTGATGAGCAACTCTGCGGCCTGGACAGCAAGGTCGGCGCAGGCGACGTAGTTGTCAAAGTAGAACGAATCGGGTTTCTTTGCCATGAGTGGGTCCTTTCGAGGCGAAGACGGGTGGGCGAGGTATTGCGGTCCGGATGACCGTTCGGTTTGACTAGATGAACATCATGAACAGCTTGGCCATGACAAAGCTGATGAGTCCACAAGCGGGGAAGGTGAAGAACCACGTGAACATCATGTCCTTGACCACGCCGAAGTTGATGGCCGAGAGGCGCTTGACGGCACCGACACCCATAATGGCGCAGGTCTTGATGTGCGTGGAGGACACGGGGATGCCGGTAAGGGTGGCAAGTAGCAGGTTTGCGGCGCCCGCCAGGTCGGCGGAGAAGCCCTGGTACTTTTCGAGCTTGACCATGCTCTGACCGACAGACTTGATGATGCGCTCACCGCCCACGCTGGTGCCGATGCCCATGGTGGCCGAGCACAGCAGCATGATCCAGATGGGGATGCCGGCGTCGCCGACGCTCGTCTGCCCGCTGGCAAAGGCGACACCTAAAAAGAGCACGCCGATGAACTTCTGTCCATCCTGCGCGCCGTGCATAAAGCTCATGGCCGCAGCGCTCGCGATCTGAGCGTATTTAAAGAAGACGTTGGCGCGTCGCCTGTTGGCGGCGGCGAAAAGAATCGAGACGAGCTTGCACAGGATCCAGCCCATGACAAAGCCCAGGCCGATGGAGAGTGCCAGGCCGTAGATGACCTTCATCCACTCGTGGACGTTGACGCTGCTCGCGCCGCCGAGGGCGATAGCGGCACCGGTCAGGCCGGCGATAAGGCTGTGGCTTTGCGAGGTGGGGATGCCAAAACGCGACGCTGTGGCGCCGTAGACGACGATGGAGAACAGCGCCGCGCAGAGGCACGCGAGCGCCATGGTGCTGTTTCCGCCAAAGTCGACGATATGTGAGATGGTGTTGGCGACGCTCGCGTTAAAGTGCGTCATGATGAGCACGCCGAGGAAGTTGAATGCGGCGCTCATGAGAATGGCGGCGCGGGCGGGCATGCAACGCGTAGTGACGCAGGTCGCGATGGCGTTGGGCGCGTCGGTCCATCCATTGACGAAGATGGCGCCGAGCGCGAGGATCACGGTGACGGCAAGGACTGGGTTCGACACAATTTGGCCGAGGAAGGCTGAGAACGTTACGTCCATATATGGGCTTTCTCGAAGTTTGCAGGCACGTTACAAAAACATGATAAATCGTATCACCTCCTGCGGGTTTCTTTACCGAGTTCTGATGGGAGAAGTGAATTTTTTGGCACTACCATTGAATATTTGCCCTGTTGACCGCGGGTGTTCTTTTTGCTAGCACGCCATGAGGACACGTGCGCGCGCCCCAACATCCCAAAACCACAGTCTGTTCGCTTTACAATATGCAAACATGCGTTCGATAATAGGGGGCATGGAATATCGACAGACAGATGGCAAAACTCGACGCGTGCACAAGCAGTATGTGGACGTCGTGGCCCGCATCCTCGCGGGCGGACAAGTCGTGCCGGTTACCGTCTGCTGGGTCGACGGTCGCTGTTTTACGATCGACGAGATTGTCTCGTCCACCGGTTTTGGCCTAACGGTTCACGGCATTCGTACGGCGACCTATAAGGTTCGTTTTGGCGGGCATGCGACCGAACTGTATCTGGAAGAACAGGCGCGCGAGCGACCGGATGGCTCGCAGGCTCATCTGATGCGTTGGTGGGTGTGGGCATTCGACCGTACACTTGAGAGTGAACGCCGCAGGTAAGAGTGCGCGGCATTCGGGTACAATGGCAGGAATCTTGTCATCTGCTGTGCCGTCTTTCACGGCACTTTTTGAAAGGACGAAGTATGAACGATATCCAGGGCTATCAGAACGGCCCCATCGAAACCGGCGCAAGCCGTGCCAAGGAGATGTCGCCGCGCGCGTACAACCTTGTCATGTCTGCCCTGATCTTTTTGGGCTTTTGCGCCATGGGCGCCGGTGCTTACTTTACGAGCACCATGTCGTTTGCGCGCATGATGATGAGCGGCGCCGCTTTGCCGCTGGTCTTTGGCTCATTTATTTTGACCATCGTCGGCATGGTCATGATGTCGGCCGCTGCCAGCAAACAGTCCGTGGGCCTGTCACTCGTGGGCTACGTGGTCTTTGCGAGCACCTTTGGCCTGACGGCGTCGTTTGGTCTTGCCAACTACGACCTGCCTACCATTAACACCGCCTTTATCGCCACGGCCGCCATCACCTTTGTCTTTGGTGCGCTGGGCGTGACCTTCCCCAAGTTCTTCCAGCGTGTGTATGGCATTGGTTTTGGCATCCTGCTTGCCACGATTCTGGTCGAGATCGTGCTGATGTTCATGGGCGTTTCGCAGTCCATCACCGACCTGATCGTGATTGTGGTGTTCGCCGGCTTCATCGGCTACGACACCTATGTGGCAACGACGGTGCCGCCCACGCTGCCCAACGCCGTGCTTATGGCATCCAACCTGTTCGTGGACATCATCAACGTGTTCCTGCGCATTCTGAACATCCTTGGTCGTCGCGACTAGTGCCAAATTGCAGCGGTGCTTGCCGTGCGCGCAACTCGATACGAAAGGCGGTCCTTCGGGGCCGTCTTTTTTGTGTGCGGCGGGGTATCATGGATGGGAAAAGCCGATAGCGGCAGAGACCGAGAAAGGTGACCACTTATGGCAGACGTCGACAACAGGAACCGTAACCGCAGGCCTAATCGCGCGGGACAGCCCAATCCCAAGCGCGAGGCGCGTGCCAAGGCCGCCGAGCGTCACGTGGCGACTGTGTCCGAAGCGTGCGCCAAGGATATTGAGCGCTCGCTTGCCGGCGTGCGTGAGTTCGATGGCATGCCTGCTGGATTTGTCGCGGCGATGAAGGCTAAGGCCCAAGCGGCCGACACTGCCGAGGAACAGCTTGTCGAGGAGTCTGAGGCCGCTGAGGTTGCATCCGCAGAGACCGAGGTTACGGCTGAGCCTGCGCCCGCAGAGGAGGCCGCGGAGGCCGAGCCCGCGCCTGCCGCCGAAAAGCCCGCTCCGGTCCTGCCCGAGGTCACCGTGCTCGACGCCTCTGCCACGCAGGCCATTCTGGACAACGGCCGCGGCTATGCGCAGTTCTGCGACATGGCTGTGCTCGCCTTTGCCTCGTTCACCAATCCGGGCGGTGGCTACATCCAGGGCTATCTGGGCCAGGAGGCCACACTCTGTGCCGATTCGTATCTGTACAACGTCCTCGATAAGCAGCGTAAGTGGTACGGCGAGAACCGTCGCCGCAACATCAACTGCGAGCTTTACCGCAACCGTGCGCTGGTGGTGCCTGCAGTGCGCTTCGACCGAAACCACGTGCATGCGTATGCCGATGTAATCGTTGCTGCCGCGCCCAACGCCAAGCGCGCCCGCCAGGAGTATCGCGTGGGTGACGATGCCCTGCTGGACGCCCTGCGCGATCGCATCCGCTTTGTGCTTGCCATCTGCGACGAGCTGGGTCGTGAAAAGTTAGTGCTGGGTGCTTGGGGCTGCGACAACAACGGCTTTGACGCCGAGGCCGTGGCCGAGCTCTTCCGCAAGGAGCTTGCGTCGGGCGACTTTAAGGTCAAGCAGGTCTTCTTTGCCGTGCCCTCTACACGCTGGGACGAGGACTTTGCCAAGTTCGAGCACGTGCTGGCAAACTTCCCCGATTGCAACGAGGAGTCCTATGCCCAGGTTGCCGCTCGCGCTGCGGCTGCTCGCGCCGCCGAGCAAGCCCAGGCTGCCGCCGAGGACGATGAGGACGAGGACGACTGGCGCAAGTACCTGTAATCGGTATGTGCTGACAGATAGGTCGATCCGGCAGGAGAGACTGCTCCCGCCGGCTTTTTACTAGAGGAAGGGCTTACGATGAAAAACATTCTGTGCTTTGGCGACAGCAATACCTATGGCTATGATCCGGCGGGCATGCGCGACGGCACCGCGGTGCGCTATGCGCACGATGTGCGCTGGTGCGGCGTGGCACAGCGTGACCTGGGCGAGGGCTGGCATGTGATTGAGGAGGGGCTCAACGGCCGCACGACGGTGCGCGACGATATGTGCCATCTGGACACTAACCTCAACGGCATTCGCGCGTTGCCGATGCTGCTCGAGTCTCATAAGCCGCTGGATGCGATCGTGATTATGCTGGGCACCAACGACTGCAAGACGGTCTTTAGCGTGGGGGCTGCCGATATCGCTGACGGTGCCATGGCGCTGATTCGCACCGTCCGCGCGTTTCCCTGGACCGAAGCCGCGCCCTGCCCGCGTATTCTGCTGATGGCGCCTATCAAGATTAAATCGCAGATCGCCGATGTGTACATGACCGACTTTGACGAGCACTCCGTCGAGGCCTCGGAGCATTTTGCCGAATACTATAAGTATGTTGCCGAACAGTTTGGCTGCGACTTTTTGAATGCCGCCGATTTTGCCGAGCCGGGCGATATCGATTATCTGCACATGATGCCCGAAAGCCACGAGAGCCTGGGCCACGCCGTGGCAGCCAAGCTCAAAGAGATGCTCGGAGAGTAGCGCGGCCCAAAGCGCTACAAAAGTTCCCCTTGCGGCGGCTTGTTTCGTTGGTTTGTCTTGATCTGTAACAGTTGTAAGGCTGAAAACGGGCTAGATGTTACAGATCGAGATTATTTAGGTCGATATCGGTCGTTTGTCTCGATCTGTAACATCTAGGGTCGATTTTGCCGAGCTACTGTTACAGATCGAGATGTTTGTGGGAACCACCGCAAAGGCGTCTGCCCCTTTGCGGTGGTTTTGGGCTGCGAATCTTAATATTGCCACATGTGGTTGACGGGACCGGAGCCTTTGCCCATGTCAAAGCCGGCGGCGAGAGCGCCCGTTAGGTAGGCCTTGCCGGCGTTGACGGCATCGGCAAGATCCATGCCCTGGGCCAGCGCGCAGGCGATGGCGGACGAAAGCGTACAGCCGGTGCCGTGCGTGTTATTGGTGTCGATACGCTTGTGACGGAACCACGTGGTGAGCGGATCGCCCAGATGGTTGCCCTCGTCATCGAGCGGCGCGGGCTCTGCTAGCACATCGTTGGCTTCGTTGACAAAATGCCCGCCCTTAACGAGGGACGCGCAGCCAAAGCGGCGGGTGAGGAGCATGGCGGCATTTTGCTGCGTGCGCTCGGAATCGACCTCGTAATCGAGCAGTGCCATGGCCTCGGGAATATTGGGCGTGATGACGGTCGCCAGTGGGAACAGGCGACGGGTAAGCGCTTCGGCGGCGTCCTCTGCGATCAGGCGAGCGCCCGAGGTGGCGACCATGACGGGGTCGACGACGATATTTTGTGCGTCCCAGGCACTCAGGCGGTCGGCGATAACCTCGATAATCTCGGCAGAGGAGACCATGCCGATCTTGACGGCGCTGGGTCGAATATCGTCAAAAACGGCATCGATCTGCGCCGCGACAATGTCCGGGGAGATATTCTGCACGGCGGTGACGCCGAGCGTGTTTTGTGCGGTGATGGCCGTGATGGCCGTCTCGGCATACAGGCGGTGCGCCGTGATGGTCTTGATGTCGGCCTGAATGCCGGCACCACCGCTGGAATCGGATCCTGCGATGGATAGAACGGCGGGTACCTTACTGCGATCCATGTTCGCTCCCTTGATCGGTCGGATTCAAATGGGTCTTCTGTCTGCATTATAAAGTTGCCCGGGCCGGCTGTATGCCGATCCCGGGCGGGCGGTGCAATCTTTACGTAAATGTAAGAAAATGTTCACATGTCAACAATTGACGAACACCTTGTGGCCGTTTGTGGCTCCGGTGACGAGTTAGTCCTCCATGCCGAGGTCGATCGTCGTGCCTTCGAACACCTTGTTAACGGTGCGGACGGCGCACATCTTGCCACACATGGTGCAAGTGCCCTCGGTGGCGGCGGGGGACTCCTCGTAGCGCTTCTTGCCCGTAACCGGGTCGAGCGCGCACTTCCACATGGCGTCCCAGTCGAGCTTGCGGCGTGCCTGGCCCATCTTGTCGTCCATGTCGCGGGCGTGGGGCACCTTCTTGGCGATATCGGCGGCGTGTGCGGCGATCTTGGTGGCCATGAGTCCATCGAGCACGTCTTGGGCGTTGGGGAGGCACAGGTGCTCGGCCGGCGTCACGTAGCACAGGAAGTCGGCGCCGGAGCTGGCGGAGATGGCACCACCGATGGCGGCGGTGATGTGGTCATAGCCCACGCCGATATCGGTCACCAGCGGCCCGAGCACATAGAACGGGGCGTTGTGGCACAGGCGCTTCTGCAGCTTCATGTTGGCGGCGATCTCGTCGAGTGCCATGTGACCCGGGCCCTCGACCATGACCTGGACGCCAGCGGCCCAAGCACGCTTGCACAGCTTGCCCAGCTCGATCATCTCGGCGGTCTCGGTGGCATCGTTGGAGTCGTAGAGGCAGCCCGGGCGGCAGGAGTCGCCGAGCGAGATCGTCACGTCGTACTCGTGGCAGATCTCGAGCACCTCGTCGTAGAACTCGTAGAAGGGGTTCTCATTGCCGGTGACCTCCATCCAACCAAACAGCAGCGAGCCGCCGCGGCTGACAATGTTCATGAGACGGCCGGTCTCCTTAAAGGTCTTAATGACCGACTTGTTGATGCCGCAGTGGATGGTCATAAAGTCCACGCCGTCTTCGGCGTGCGCGCGAACGACCTCGAGCAGGTCGTCCTTGGTGAGCTTGACCAGCGGCTTTTCCATGTAGCCGATGGCGTCGTACATGGGGACGGTGCCCACCATGAGCGGCGTCTCGTCGATGAGTTGCTGGCGGAACTGGCGCGTCTTGCCCGAGTTGGAGAGGTCCATGATGGCGTCGGCGCCAAAGTCCTCGGCGATCTTGACCTTCTTCCATTCCTCGGCGGCATCGGCCTTGTCGCCCGAGATGCCCAGGTTGACGTTGACCTTGGTGGACAGGCCCTCGCCGACACCAAAGGCGCGCATGCCCTTTTTGATATGCACGATGTTGGCGGGAATGGCGATGCGGCCGTCGGCCACGCGCTCGCGTATGTACTCGGGGTCGCGATGCTCGCGCTCGGCGACCTCCTTCATCTGCGGTGTGATCTGCCCGGCGCGGGCGAAGTCGATTTGCGTGACGAGCTTGGGCTCGGTCTGTGTGCTCATTGGCACGGCTCCCTTCGTTGGCATTACCCATATCAGGTTTGCGGGTCAGGGCGGGCGCGCCCAGTCTCAGCCTGCCGTCTTGTCCTGCAAGCTCCCCATTTATGTGGTGGGCTCAAGTATAGCTCGAATGGGTACGATTGACGCGATGAGCATGTCCGTGGGGAGGCGAACATGGAAGACAAGCATCTATATCGAGAGACGCAGTGGGATGTGTCGGCCGAGGAGGGCCGTGCCCATCATGGGCTGGTCGCAATTGGTTTTGCGGTGCTTGCCGTGCTGGTGATTGCCTTTTGTATTTGGACATTTGGCGGTCGCGGCGGCGCTGCCTGGGAGTTTGAGGCCGACGATGCCCTGCCGATCATGACGGTGAAGGTCGCGGGCGGTAACACGGTGGCCGCGCCGGGCGACTATTGGTACCCGCGCGATGAGTTTGTGCAGTTGCAGCTGAGTGGTGGGTCCATTCCAGGTGATGAAATCGAACGCGTGACGTTTGACGCGACGCTCAAAACGCTTATGGTGAAGCTCAAAGATCAAGGAGACGTCCCCACGACCATGGATATCGCCCTGACGGAATGGCGCCTTGAGCCTCCGTCGGGTGTTGCGGCGTCCGAGGTGGAGCACGTTCAGGTTACCTATCAAGATGGCTCGACAAGCGAGATTGCCAAAGCAGATGGCTTGGCCGAATAGCGGTGTGTTCACCGAATGTCATGAAAGCATGTCGAGGTGGAGTTCGGCGCTAGCGACAGGCTTCTAGAATGCCTGCTCGTTGATGAAGGCCAGGCTGTCTGGGGACGAGAGCTCGGGGACATAACGGTAGCCAAGGTTGAACTCGGTAAGATCGGCGGCGTCCTCGACCTTGGTTTCCGCCATCCAGCGGACCATCGAACCGCGTGCCTTTTTGCTGGCGGTCGATCGCTGGACGGGCTTATCGTTGCGGACGCCTTCGCCAAAAAGGCAAGTGATAACCGTTGTATCCTGTGCAGCATGGGGCAGGACGGCTTTGGCGTATTCCACGCTGGCAAGGTTGACGATAGTGGTGTCGGAACCGGCCGGCGCAATTGCCTGTGCAAGTTGATTCCCCCAGAAGGCATAGAGATCGCGAGCGCCGTTGACGGAGAGCTTCGCCCCCATTTCGAGCCGATAGGGCGACACGCCGTGGAAGGGGCGCACGCATCCATAGAGTCCCGAGAGGATCCAGAGATGGCTTTGCAGCCAGTCGAGCTGTGCGGCATCCATGACCTCGGGCGCCATGCTTTGGTATTGGATGCCGTGGTAGGACATGACGGCAGGGGAGAGGTGACGGGCGAGTGCGGGATTGTCGAGATCGCCGTTTTTCAGGATGGGCCCGAACTCATGCAGGGTGTTGAGACAAGGCCCCAGCAGTTTGTCGCTCACGTTCCATAGCGCCTGCAGGCCGCCGCTACCTTCATTTCGTTCGATATCTAGCAGCGCGCGATGGAGGCGAGCCGCCTCGTGCACAAAAGGTGGAATGCCCAGGACTTCAAAAGCATCTTGGGCCGCGCGCATCTGCTTGGCGGGCGAAATGATGACCTGCAGCATGGACGCTCCTCTGCCAAAGAAGGAAGTTGCGGTGGAATACGGCCTGTTTGGGCTATTGAAAGACCAAATCAATCCGTATTCCACCGCAAGTTACGGGTGGGGTGGATTAGGCGCGCTCGAGGAAAGCCTTGTAGCCGCGATAGGCCTCGTAGATATCGGCCTTGTTAGCGACCTCCCACAGGGCGTGCATGGACAGGACGGCAACGCCGGAGTCGATGACGTTCATGCCGTACTTGGCCATGATGTAGGCGATGGTGCCGCCGCCGCCCGCGTTGACGCGGCCGAGCTCGCAGGTCTGGAAGTCCACGCCGGCCTCGTCCATGATGTCGCGGACGAGGGCCACGTACTCGGCGTCGGCGTCGTTTGAACCGCCCTTGCCGCGGCTGCCCGTGTACTTGTTAAAGCACAGGCCACGACCCATAAAGGCTGCGTTCTTGGTCTCGAACTTGCCGGCGTAGCCCGGGTCGAAGCCGGCGGACACGTCAGAGGAGAGCATGCGGCTGTGGGCGAGTGCACGGCGCAGGGCCAGCGGGCTATCCTCGCCGGCGAGCGTCATGATCTCGGCGACGGTGTTCTCGAAGAAGCGGCTCGTCATGCCGGTGGCACCCACGGAACCGATCTCCTCCTTATCGACGATGAGCGTGATGCTCGTGCGCTCGACATTGGCCACATTGATCTGGGCGAGCATGGAGGGGTAGGCGCAGACGCGGTCGTCGTGGCCATAGCCCAAAATCATGGAGCGGTCGAGGCCCATGTCGCGGGCGGGGCCGGCGGGCACGACCTCGATCTCGGCGGAGAGGAAGTCCTCCTCCTCGACGTCGTACTGCTCCTTGAGGATGTCCAGGAACATCTGCTTGACGGGCTCCTTGGGGGCGTCCTTGTCGTCCTCGTCAAACTTGACGGGACGGCCGCCCACGATCACGTCGAGAATCTCGGCGTCGACGGCGTCCTTGGCGGGCTTGGACATCTGCTCGCTCGAGAGGTGGATCAGCAGGTCGGAGATGGTAAAGATCGGGTCGTCCGCCTTGTCGCCGATGTTGATGTCGACGGTGGTGCCGTCCTTTTTGCAGATGACGCCTACAAGTGCAAGCGGGGAGGCCACCCAGTGGTAGCTCTTGACGCCGCCGTAGTAGTGCGTGTCGAGGTAGGCCATGTCGCCGGCCTCGAAGGCGGGATTTTGCTTGAGGTCCAGGCGCGGCGAGTCCACGTGGGCGCCCAGGATGTTAAAGCCCTGCTCGAGCGGGGTGGTGCCCAGGTTGACGAGCATAAGGTCCTTGCCGTGGTTGGCGGCGTACACCTTGTCGCCGGCCTTGAGCGCGCGGCCCTCGGCGATCACGGTCTCCAGATTGACGTAGCCCGCCTCCTCGGCCATCTTGATACCGGTCTTGACGCACAGGCGCTCGGTCTTGTTTTCGCTTAAAAACTGCTTATAGCCGCGGCAAAGCTCCTCGAGCTCCTCGACTTGCTGTGGCGTGTACTTTTTCCATGCGCAGGGACGCTCCATGACGCAGGCTCCTTTCGGATCGATCGTGCTGGTTGATGTACCGTGAGCCATCGTATCACGCGCGGGCTCACGGTGGCAGGGGAGCTTGATGTGAGGTGGCCGCGGGGCGGGGAGCGTGTAAACTGGTGTGAGCAAACCGTGCCCAGCCCAAAGCGAGGTATTCAATATGTCTGACAAGCGCCGCACCTTTGCCGTTATTGACGGCAACTCGCTCATGCACCGCGCCTTCCACGCCGTGCCGCCGACCATGAACGCGCCGGACGGTCGCCCCACCAACGCGATCTTTGGCTTTCTGAACATGTTTCTCAAGATGATCGACGCCTTTAACCCCGACGGTGTGGTCGTGGCGTTTGACAAG
The DNA here is from genome assembly GCA_937925735.1 of uncultured Collinsella sp. Lineage (GTDB taxonomy): Bacteria > Actinomycetota > Coriobacteriia > Coriobacteriales > Coriobacteriaceae > Collinsella. The sequence continues at coordinate 44,426 of CALAMK010000017.1, forward strand.
GGCAAGCCGCGCGTACGCATGGAGATGCTGCCGCAGTATAAGGCGCAGCGCCCTCCCATGGATCCCGATCTGCACGTGCAGTTTCCGATGATCAAGGAGCTGCTCACGGCGCTCAACGTGCCGATTCTGCAGTCCGAGGGCTGGGAAGGCGACGATATCCTGGGAACCATGGCGCGCCTGGGTGAGGAGGCAGGCTGCGACATGCTGCTGGTGACCGGCGACCGCGACATGTATCAGCTTGTGACCGAGCACGTCAACGTGGTCTCGACCCGCAAGGGCCTGTCCGACGTAGCGATTATGACGCCCGAGAGCGTGGATGACCTGTATCACGGCATTACGCCGGCGCTCGTGCCAGATTTTTACGGCCTGAAGGGCGATACGTCGGACAACATTCCCGGCGTACCGGGCATCGGCCCCAAAAAGGCGAGCGCGCTCATTGCGCAGTACGGCAGCTTGGACGAGGTCATCGCGCATGCTGACGAGGTCAAGGGCAAGATGGGCGAGAACCTTCGTGCGCACATCGACGACGCGCTGCTGAGCCGCAAGGTTGCGACCATTCGCACCGATGCGCCTGTCGAGCTCGACTTTGACGCGACGTCCTTCCCGGCGTTTTCTGCTGATGAACTGTCCGCGGCACTGGGCGCACTCGGCATTACGGCCATGCAGAACCGTTTCTTGTCACTGATTGGTGGCGAGGGTGGGTCTGCGGCCGCTGTCAGCACGTTTGAGATTCCCCCCGTTATGCGTGCTGCCGCTGGCGATGCCGAGGCGCTCGCTGCTGCTGCCGACGAGATCGCTCGTGCGATCGAGGCAGGCGAGTGGATTGCCGCCGTGGTGGACGATGACAAGGAGGAGGGCGCGCTTTTTGGCCTGACGCGCACGCTGTGGCTGGCGACGTCCAAGGGGCTGCTTGCGCTTGAGGAGGGCGAAGGCGGTACCACTGCCGTGGTCGATGGCTTCAACTTCGCCCACGGCGTCATTGCCGGCGTGCTTGCGCGCCTGTTTATGGAGGGCCGCGTGTCGAGCCCGGATATGAAAGCACTGCTGCATGAGCTTTCGCCCATCGATTCTTCCGAGCCCGAGCTCATGGATCCGTTAGCAGTCGATTCCACGCGCATCTTCGATACCGTGGTTGCCGCCTACCTGTTGGATTCCGACCGCTCCGAGTTTGACGAGGCGTATCTGGCCGATACGTATCTGCAGATGGCGTTGCCTGCGGCGCGCGGTGCGGAGGGCGCCGGCGAGGACGCTCCTGCGCCCGCCGCTCGCACGGCGGCCTTGACGCTGGCGCTGGTCGCACCGCTGCGCGATCGCATGGCCCGCGAGAACGCCGCCAACGTGTTCGACGGCATCGAGATGCCGCTCGTGCCGGTGCTTGCCAAGATGGAGCGCGCGGGCATGCTCGTGGATCCCGACCGCCTGCGTAATCTGTCCGAGGGCCTGGCGACCCAGATTACCGAGGTCGAGCGAAGCATTCGCGATTTGGCAGGTGATGAGACGTTTAACATCGGCAGCCCCATGCAGCTCTCGCACGTGCTGTTTGACGTTATGGGGCTTCCGACCAAGGGCCTCAAAAAGACCAAGCGCGGCTACTATTCGACCAACGCCAAGGTGTTGAGCGACCTTGCCCGTGACCACGAAATCGTGCGTCTGATCTTGGATTGGCGCGAGAAGTCCAAAATCAAGTCCACCTATCTGGACACACTGGGCCCGCTGCGCCGCGGTGACGGTCGCGTGCACACCACGTACAACCAGACCATCACGGCAACGGGACGTCTGTCCTCGAGCGATCCGAACCTGCAGAACATCCCGACACGCTCGGAGCTGGGTCGTACCGTTAAGACGGCGTTTTCGGCAGGCGAGGGAAGCGTCTTTTTGGCGGTGGACTACTCGCAGATCGAGCTGCGTCTGCTGGCACATCTCTCGGGTGACGAGCACCTGGTGCGCGCCTTTAACGAGGGCGAGGACTTCCACGCCGAGACGGCCGCGCGCGTGTTTGGCGTTCCCGTGTCCGAGGTGACGCCCGACCTCCGCAGCCGCGCCAAGGCCGTGAACTTTGGCATCGTGTACGGCCAGCAGGCCTACGGTCTGTCGCAGTCGCTGCACATCTCGATGGCCGAGGCGCGCGACATGATCGACCGCTACTACGAGGCCTACCCGGGCGTGCGCACGTTCCTCGACAACGTGGTGGCACGTGCCAAGCAGACGGGCTATGCCGAGACCATGTATGGCCGCAGACGCCATATTCCCGAGCTCAAGGCCAAAAACCCACAGCTCCGTGGCTTTGGTGAGCGCACAGCCATGAACCACCCCATGCAGGGCACCGCCGCCGACATCATCAAGATCGCGATGGCCCGCGTGAGTCGCCGTCTGGAAGAAGAAGGCTTTGCCGCCCACATGATCTTGCAGGTGCACGACGAACTGGACTTTGAGTGCCCGGTCGACGAAGTCGAGCGCCTGACCGCCATGGTCCAAGACGTCATGGAACACGTCGTAGACCTACGAGTACCCCTAATCGCCGAAGCTAGCACCGGCATAACCTGGGCCGACGCCAAGTAAGGGCACGCCCACAATTCCAAAGTAACCAAAACCAGAAGGACGCCCCTCATCAACAAGGAGCGTCCTTCGTTCAATAAAAATCAGTCAAAGTATCTAGGCGCCAAGACGCCATCCAGGCGGCAAGCAAGTCACCGCAGGACCTGGCCGGGCGAGGCGGGTAAGTTTTTCGTAGATTCCGCACGAGCCGAAGAGCACTAAATGTGCTCTTCGAGCGAGCCCAGGACCTGACCGAACGAAAAACTTACCCGCCTCGCCCGGCCGGGTCCGACGAGCAACGTTAACGAGCCGCCAAGATGGCGTCGATGAGCGTCAGTACGCCCCCGTCGTTGTTGCTCGGAATGCGCCACTTGGCGTGTGCATTCATGTGCTCCTCGGCATTGTCCACGATAAAGCTATGTCCGACGCGCTCTAGCATGGGGATGTCGTTGTAGGTGTCGCCCACGGCGGCGGCATCGGCGATATCAATGCCCAGCTGCTCGCACAGATGCGCGACGCCGGCGCCTTTGTCGACGCCCAGGTTCATAAAGTCGATCCACTCGCGGCCCGCATTGGTGACATAGAGTCGGTCCGAGAACGCCGGGTTGTAGTCCTCGCGAAACGCTGGCTCGGCATCGTAGGCGGGGAAGAAGATCGAAATCTTGTTGGACTCGATATCAATGCCCTCAAAGCTATCGACGTAGTTGATCGTGTTGTAGTACACGCTGATCTCGTCGTGGTACTGATGGTCGCGGGCGAGCACATAGAACTCGTCGTAGCAGCACAGGACGGGAACGGCGCGCGGGTCCTCCGAGGCACGAGCGAGCACCTGCTGATACAGCGCCACATCGATGTTGCTCTTATAGATATAGTTGCCGCGATAGATGACGCAGGCTCCGTTGTCGGGACAAAAGGCCAGGCGGTTCTTAATGCTCTCGAACATCTCCTCGAGCTTGGGGGCGGGGCGTCCGCTGGCGGGGCAGAACACGATGCCAGCCTCGGCGAGCTTGTCCAGGCGCTCATCGAGGCCCTGGGGCAGCACGCGCTCGTCGGTCAGCAGCGTCTTGTCCATGTCGACGGCGATGAGCTTAATGTTTCTGATATTGGCGTCCGATTCGTAAGTTTGCATAAAAGCGAGCCTTTCGTTTCGAAATTGTTTCAGACGTTATAACCATCAACTCGTAGTCAGGCGTATTTTCGCAGGATTGGCGCGCGTTTGCATCTTCATTCACAAAGTAATGAAAAAACTTTTCAGAAATTTGAAGTTGTCGCTTGCGCCGCGGGCACTTTAGCGTAGTATAGCGAACATCGAAAACGGAGACGGAAAAACAACCGCTTACCGAGGAAAAGGTACCGTTTGCGATATTAGAATTGCGCCCGGCGATAGGTGAAAGGAGAGGCAGATGCAGTTCGTAAAGATCATCCCTACTGCAGACAATGCCATCCGACGCCAGCGCGCAATTTCCCGACGACGATAACAATCGTCTCTGTCCTTATGGGGCGTAACGCCTCAACAGAGTCATTTTGAGGTCGTTGGGTTTTATGCACGACATAGCCGCATGTTTCTAGGGCATGCCTGTGATGCATTCTGCTGAATAACCTGATATTGCACGGTTTTTGACCTCAAGGTGACTTGCAACTGACCGATGTTCTAACTAGCTACCAAGGGCGAAAGGAAACAGCCATGAGCAAGGAAAAAGTCGTTCTCGCATATTCCGGTGGTCTTGATACATCCGTATGTGTCAAGTGGCTCCAGGACGAGAAGAATCTCGATGTCGTTTGCGTCTGCGGCAACGTGGGCCAGGAGGAGACCGGCCTGGATGCCAAGAAGCAGAAGGCGCTCGACCTGGGCGTTCTCGATTGCCAGGTGCTCGACCTGCGCGACGAGTTCTCCGATGAGTTCCTGACTAAGGCCATCGCCGCAAATTCCATGTACGAGAACAAGTACCCGCTGCTCTCCGCCCTGTCTCGCCCGCTGCTCGCCAAGAAGCTTGTCGAGGTCGCTCACGAGTTTGGCGCGACCTACGTCGCCCACGGCTGCACCGGCAAGGGTAACGACCAGGTTCGTTTTGAGGCTGCGGTCAAGGCCCTCGACCCCGAGCTTAAGGTTATCGCCCCCGTTCGCGAGTGGGATCTGAAGTGCCGTCCCGACGAGGTCGCCTATGCCCACGCCCACAACGTGCCGGTTCCCGAGGGTACCAACGACAACCCCTATTCCATCGACGACAACCTGTGGGGTCGTGCCATTGAGTGTGGCCACCTGGAGGACCCCTGGAATGAGCCGCTCGACGACGCCTGGGTTATGACCAAGAATCCCGAGGACACGCCCGACACCCCGACGTATACCGAGATTGAGTTTGAGGTCGGCAAGCCCGTCGCCGTCGACGGCAAGAAGATGAAGCTCTCCGAGATCGTCATCGCCCTCAATAAGATTGCGGGCGACAACGGCTTTGGCCGTCTCGACCTGGTCGAGGATCGTCTGGTGGGCCTCAAGAGCCGCGAGTGCTATGAGGTTCCCGGCGCCCTGACGCTCATTACCGCCCATAAGGCACTCGAGGACATTTGCGTTGAGGGCGACCTGCTCAAGACTAAGATTAAGCTCGAGCAGGATTGGGCCACCGCCGTGTACAACGGCCAGTGGTACAGCCCACTCAAAAACGCGCTCGACGCCTTTATGGCCGACACCCAGAAGTTCGTGACCGGCACCGTCCGTCTGAAGTTCTTTAAGGGCAACTGCCATGTCGTCGGCCGCAAGAGCCCCTTCAGCCTCTATGACTACGGTCTGGCCACCTACGACCGCGACACCACGTTTGACGAGAAGGCCAGCGCCGGCTTTATCGAGATCGATACGCTGTCGCTCAAGACGTGGGCTAAGGTCCAGGGTCCCAGCTCCGCTGCCGTTCAGGCTTAAGCCTTCCTTCCCTTGGTATCCGCGCGGCCCATCCGCGTGATACATAACGGGCGCACGGGGTCCCTACCTTTCGTTATGCTTGCTGACACTTCTTAACATTGGTGGCCCCTACGTTCCGCCCGCATATATGTTGCCGCGTCTGCGGCTGAGTCCGAGCCCCGCCGGGGTTGTCCGGCGGGGCTCCTTCTATCAATTTGGCGGCTTTGCGCCTATATATATGAGGAGTATCCATTATGTTCAATGCTATCGCGCATGCCTTACTCGCACTCGCGCCCGAGTTCGATGCTGCAAAGGTCGAGGACGTCCCTATGAGCCTGAAGGCCTGGATCGATGGTTCGCAGGGCAACATCCGGAGGGAGACGTTGGGCGCCAAGTGCCTGGCGCGTCACTTCTTTGCAAATTAGCTACATGGCTCCGCGCACGGTGAGGAATGTGTAAAACTAGCGGTTGAAAAATCGCTTTAGCGACAGGGTGCATTGCTTTGGGCGCTTGTTTTGGTATTTGATGAAAGGGGACAGTTCCATGGCTCTTTGGGGCGGTCGTTTTGAGGCAGGCGTGGCCGAGGTCACGCAGGAGTTTGGCGCGTCGCTGCCGGTCGACAAACATCTCTATAAGCAGGATATCGCCGGATCTAAGGCACATGCCAAGATGCTGGCGGCCCAGGGCATTATCAGCGCCGAGGACGAGCAGGCGATTGCCGAGGGCCTGACCGCAATCGAACAGGATATCGATGCCGGCAACTTCACCTTCGACATCAACGACGAGGACATTCATATGTCCATCGAGAGCGAGCTGACGCGTCGCGTCGGCGAGGCGGGCAAGCGCCTGCATACCGGGCGTTCGCGCAACGACCAAGTGGCGACCGATACGCGCCTGGGCGTCAAGGCGCTGGCCAAGGAGCTCATGGAGGCCAATCTTGAGCTGCGCCATGTGCTGGTGGATGCGGCCAAGAAGTACGACAAGGTGATTCTGCCGGGCTACACGCACATGCAGCATGCTCAGCCCGTGCTGCTGTCGCACCATCTGCTGGCGTATTCCTGGATGTTCGCGCGCGACTTTACACGCCTGAAGGCCGCCTTTGATGCCGCCGACAACTGCCCGTTGGGTGCTGCCGCACTTGCCGGTACGAGCTATCCGCTCGATCGTCAGATGACGGCTGCCGAACTTGGCTTTGCGGGCGTTATCCCTAACTCGCTCGATGCGGTTTCCGACCGTGATTTCCTGCTCGATCTGCATTACGCCGGCTCCGTCATGGCGATGCACCTGTCGCGTCTTTCCGAGGAGATCGTGCTGTGGTCGAGCTCCGAATTTGGCTTTGTCACGCTTTCCGACTCCTACTCCACCGGCTCGTCCATCATGCCGCAGAAGAAGAATCCCGACTTTGCCGAGCTTATTCGCGGTAAGAGTGGCCGAGTCTATGGCAACCTGGTGCAGCTGCTCGTGACCATGAAGGGCTTGCCGCTCGCTTATAACAAGGACTTGCAGGAGGACAAGGAGGGCGCGCTCGATACTGCCCATACGCTTATGCAGTGCTTGTCCGTTATGGCCGGTATGATTTCGACCTGGACCGTCAACGAGGGTGCCATGGCGCGCGAGTGCGGCGTGGGGCACCTTGCCGCCACCGATGTTGCCGATTACCTGGCCAAGCGTGGTCTGCCGTTCCGCGAGGCACATGCCGTGGTGGGCCATCTGGTCCTGATGTGCGAGAAACGCGGCTGCAACCTTGAGGACCTGCCGTTTGAGGTGTTCCAGGAGGCAAGCCTGCTCTTTGAGCGCGACATTACCGAGGCACTCGACATCCCGTCGATTGTCGCCGCGCGCACAACCGAGGGCGGCACCGCCCCTGCCGCCGTTGCCGTGCAGCTGCAGCGTGCCGAGGCGCAGCTCGTGGCCGACGAGGGCGTATTTGGATCGCTGACTAAGGTCGTCGAGATGGGCCACGGGGCAAAGTAAGGGTTTAGTTGAAGCGGCTTTGGCCATATATTGATAAATCGTTATTTGCTTTTACGGGCGTCTGCTGCTGCGGATGCCCGTATTTTGTTGCTATGGGGGAGGGGCTTGTCGAGAACTTCTGTAGGACCTTTGGGCAGGTTGTGAAGGGGGTACGTTCACGGGCGGCAATCGACCGTCCGCTCGGTTCGATGCGGTTGATGCGCGGTCGGATGGTACTCTAATCGGGCTTCAAAACAGAAGTGACACAAATGGAACGCTTTAATAAATTGTAGCGTTTCAATAAACAGCTTTCTGTTTAACTGCAGCTAAAACTCTGTTACGATGCAGTCCAGGCGGGTGCCGGAATGGGACTTGGGCACGCGCGAACCTACTTGAAAGGCTACCTTATGGCTATCGAGAAGACCTTCATCATGATTAAGCCCGACGCTGTGCGCGATCGTAAGATCGGCGAGATCGTCGCTCGCATTGAGCGTAGCGGCCTTGTCATCGAGCGCATGGAGATGACCACGCTCGAGCGCGCTACCGTCGAGGAGCACTACGCCCATCTGGCCGACAAGCCCTTCTTTGGCGGTCTCTGTGACTTTATGACGAGCGGTCCGGTCGTCAAGATGGTCGTTTCCGGTCTCTCCGCTGTCTCCAAGATGCGCACCCTTATGGGTGCTACCAACCCGCTTGATGCTGCTCCCGGCACCATTCGCGGCGACTTCGCTGTCGATGTCAACGCTAACGTAATCCACGGCTCCGACTGCTTGGAGAACGCCGAGATCGAGATCAAGCGCTTCTTTGGCTAAACCAGCTTTGACTCCTTAAAGCTGTTAGCGTGTGGCTTGGGCGCCGCGGAACTCCATCCGCGGCGCCCTTTTTATTCCAGTAGATTTTTGGTAACCGCTTAGAAATCTACTAAAGAACCCCCGTCCGGATGTGTGTTCCGGGCGGGGGTTGCGTTAGCGTATGGCTTTGTAGGTCTTTAGGCCTCGTCGACAACCTTGAGGCCGCGCGTGTGGTCGATCTCGTTGAGAAGGTTAACGCGACGCTCGTGGCGGCCGCCCTCAAACTCGGCGTCGAGCCACTCGTCGACGATCATCTTGGCAAGCTCGGAGCCCACGACGCGCGCGCCAAAGGCGAGCACGTTGGTATTGTTGTGCATGCGCGAGAGCTTGGCACTGAAGGGCTCGGAGCACACGACGGCGCGTACGCCCTCGACCTTGTTGGCGGCCAGGCTAATTCCGACACCGGTGCCACAGATGAGGATGCCTAGGTCGACGTCGCCGTTAGCAACGGCCTTACCCACCTTGTAGCCGGCGATGGGGTAGTCAAAGCTCTCGGAGGTGTCGGTGCCAAAGTTCACGACCTCGCAGCCGCGCTCCTTCAGGTGCTCGGAGATGATGTTCTTGAGCTCGACGGCGGCGTGGTCGTTACCGATACCGATCTTCATGGATAGTTCCTCTCTGGTCTGTGCGGCGAGATTGCTAAAGGTTTTACCGCGTTCGACTGCATGATAGCGCGACTTTTGTGTAAACGCTCGTGCGTTTTTTGGTCAAACGCTTTAGCATGCAACAAGACCGGCTTTTCATGAATGAATGCCGTCAGATTGCGCTTAAGCGCCGTCCGTCGGAACCATGGTTGCGGTTTCTGATGCATTGTTATCAAATAAAAGAGCTAACTATTTTTGAGAGCCCAGCCCGTTATACAAGTAGGAGATACCTATGCCTGCCGATTCCCTTCGCGATACCGCGTTTTGCGATGTTTTGAACCGCGAGCTTGTCTGTGCGCTCGGCTGCACCGAGCCCATTGCCGTTGCCTATGCAGCGGCACTGGCGAGCCAGACGCTCGGTTGCGAACCCGACCATATGGATGTCGCCTGCTCGGGCAACATCATCAAGAACGTTAAGAGCGTGACCGTGCCCAACTCGGGCGGCATGCACGGTATTGAGGCGGCGGCCGTGCTGGGTGCCGTGGGCGGCGACGCCAAGAGCGCGCTCGAGGTGCTCGAGAGCGTTGACGATAAAGACCGTGCTCGCGTGGCCGAGCTCCTCGCCAATGCCGGTTACTGTGATGTGTCGCTTGTCGAGGGTGTGCCCAACCTTTACATCAAGGTGACTGCCACGGCCGAGGGCCATACCGCGGTCGTCGAGATCACCGACCACCACACCAATGTTACGTGCCATACGCTCGACGGTATTCCGGTATGCGGCAAGCCGGCGGGGGAGTGTGCCGCCTGCGCCGAGCGCGTTGTGGCTGAGCGTGCGGCAGATAGCGCCGACACGCCCATGTCGATTGAGTCCATTATCGACTTTATCGAGGACGGCGATGTTGAGGGCGCCCGCGCTGCCGTTGAGCGTCAGATTGAGCTGAACGGTGCGATCAGTGCCGAGGGTCTCGCGCACGCTTGGGGTGCCGAGGTGGGCCGTACGCTGCTGGGCGCTCGTGCCGATGACGTCGCCTGCCGTGCCCGTGCCCGTGCAGCTGCTGGATCTGACGCCCGCATGAACGGCTGCGCGCTGCCGGTCGCCATCGTGTGCGGCTCGGGCAACCAGGGCATTACCTGCGCATTGCCCGTTATGGAGTATGCCGAGTACCTGCGCTGCGACCATGATCGCCTGGTGCGCGCCGTGATGCTGTCCGATCTTATCGCCGTGCATATCAAGAGCTATATCGGTGCACTCTCGGCGTTTTGCGGTGCTATTTGCGCCGCGTGCGGTGCCGGTGCCGCGATTACCTGGCTGTGTGGTGGCACGCGCGAGCAGATCGGCGCGACGGTCTCGAACACGCTCGGCAACGTGGGCGGCATCGTGTGCGACGGCGCCAAGGCGAGCTGTGCCGCCAAGATATCCGCCGCCGTCGATGCGGCGATTCTGGGCCACGATATGGCCATGCAAGGCCGCGGCTTCCGTGCCGGCGAGGGCCTGATCCAGGATACCGTCGAGCAGACGATCGCCAGCATGGGCTACGTGGGCCGTGTGGGCATGAAAGATACCGACGTCGAGATCCTCAACATCATGATCGGTAAGACTCGAGTGTGCTAGGACAACTCTTCGGCTACTTGGTGTTCGTAGAAGGCTTCTACTACGGCGTTGAAATCGCGGGCGAAGTCTTCCATGGTTCCGTGCCAGGTGGCTCGGCCGGGTTTTCCCTGGCCAACATAGGCGGTTTGAATACCGCAGGCGGGACTGGGGAAGTCGCGCTTGGGGTCGTTGCCCACCATAAGGACCTCGTGTGGCTCGAGTCCCATCACCTGAAGTTGCTCTAGATAGTAGGTGGCATCGGGCTTGCAGCGGGTGGTGTTTCCCATGTGCGTGATGAGCTCAAAGGGGGCGTCGGCCAGGTCGCCCCAACCCATGCGGCACTCGATGGCCCCCTGCGGAAAGCTGGGGTTGGTAAAGAGCGCGCAGCGTAGTCCTGCGTCCTGTACGGCCTGAAGCGCGGCGTGTGCGCCCGGCATGGCGTGGGCGTTGATGACATCGTCATTCTTGTGCGGAAGAACTTCGCGGTCGTAGTAGGTAAACGCCTCGTAGATGAGGGGATCGGAGAGACAGATGCCGCACCGGCGCTCGACCTCGGTGCGGTAAAATTCAAGATTGGTGCGGTTGTCCGTGCCGCTTCGGCGGTTGGCGTTGAGGTCGACCAGGATGGTGCCGAGGCGTGCCATCGTGCCACCGCGGCTGCGGCGTCCGATATCCGCGAGCATCGACGAGACATCCTTAAAATAGCGAAGGATGAACGCGTTGAGGTTGATGCTAAGAAGCGTCTCGTCCATATCGAAAACGACTGCTTTGAGCACGCGGGCACCTTTCTCGATAAATCGTTCCAGAATCGTTGCTCCGGATACTTTACCCCAAAGCCGTATGCCTAACTGCCTATCGTCAACTTATGGAGACGGTCGTCCACAAGATTGCGAAAAAGTCTCCATACGAGTAAAAAATCGCAGTTCACGCTTGAAATCGAAATGATTTCCCCGTAACCTATACGAACGTGATTGCATAAGCGTCACATTAGTATCTGTCGGCTCCCGAGTGTTCCTAAACGTTGTGTGCTTGTCGCACCCTTCTGTAGGTCCTAGCAATCGGGGCCCCGTAGTTCGAAAGGGGTCCACCTTTGAGTGAGATTCAGAACTCGTCCATTTTCTCTCTTGACGATGTCAACGAGGAGGAGATGAACAACCTCATCGACGGTACGATTACCGACTTTGATGAGGGCGATCTCGTTAACGGCACTGTCGTTAAGATCGAGCATGACGAGGTGCTCGTTGACATCGGATTCAAGTCCGAGGGCGTTATCCCGGTCCGCGAGCTGTCCATCCGCAAGGACGCTAACCCTGCAGACATCGTTGCACTCGGTGATCCCATCGAGGCTCTGGTTCTCCAGAAGGAGGACAAGGACGGTCGTCTGGTCCTGTCCAAGAAGCGTGCCGAGTACGAGCGTGCTTGGAACCGCATCGAGGAGAAGTTCAACTCCGGCGAGAACGTCGAGGGCGAGGTTATCGAGGTTGTCAAGGGCGGCCTGATCCTCGACATCGGCCTGCGTGGCTTCCTGCCCGCTTCCCTCGTCGACCTCCGTCGCGTCAAGGACCTCACCTCCTACATGGGCACCCGCATCGAGGCTCGCGTTATCGAGATGGACCGCAACCGCAACAACGTCGTCCTCTCCCGTCGCGTCGTGCTCGAGGAGTCCCGTAAGGCCGAGCGCTCCGAGATCCTGTCCAAGCTCAAGTCTGGCATGCGTCTCCAGGGCACCGTTTCCTCCATCGTCGACTTCGGCGCCTTCGTCGACCTCGGCGGCATCGACGGCCTCATCCACATCTCCGAGCTCTCCTGGAACCACGTCAACCATCCTTCCGAGGTTGTCAAGGTCGGCCAGGAGGTCGAGGTCGAGGTTCTCGACGTCGATCTCAACCGCGAGCGCATCTCCCTGGGTCTCAAGCAGACCACCGAGGATCCGTGGCGCGCACTGGTCAAGAAGTACCCCGTCGGCGCTATCGTCGAGGGCACTGTGACCAAGCTTGTCCCGTTCGGCGCTTTCGTCGACCTGGGCGAGGGCATCGAGGGCCTGGTGCACATCTCCGAGATGGCCAACAAGCACGTCGACCAGCCTTCTCAGGTCACCCACGTGGGCGACAAGGTTCAGGTCAAGGTCATGGAGATCGACCTCGACCGTCGTCGCATCTCCCTGTCCATGAAGTCTGCTGCTGAGACTCTGGGCGTCGAGATCGAGGTTACCCCGCTTCCTTCCGAGAAGAAGGACGAGGAGACCGACGCCGAGTAAATCGGTTTGACGATCACTTGTTTTAAGGGATCCGTCCGCAATGGACGGGTCCCTTTTTGCATTTGCTGTTGAGGCGCGCGATGCTATCCGTGCGCAATGCTGCCCGGGCTATTCACAGGCTATTGGGTTGTCGATGCATGAAAAATGCCGACATCCCGCCTCGGGGAGGAAGCGGGAACACACCGAGTAGACGGAGGGGTGTGGAGCGCGGTCGCGTCTCGACTGACGACGTTGCCCATCGACAACCCTATTGTACTGCATGGCGTGGTTCTTGGTTTATCGTGTCGAACGCTTGTGTTGTGCCATTGCCTGCGGCAACGGTGTGCTACACTCTTGCACTGCTGAGTGGGCCAGACGGTCGCGCGATGTGCTGCTTGCAGCACGCGTGAGGAAAGTCCGGGCTCCAGAGGGCGGGATGCCGGCTAACGGCCGGGCGGAGTGATCCGACGGAAAGCGCCGCAGAAAAGAAGACTCCCACCTGCGCCGCAAGGCGTAAAGGGAAAAGCTGAAACGGTGGTGTAAGAGACCACCAGCGTCGTGGCAACACGGCGGCTTGGCAAACCCCATCCGGAGCAAGCGCGAATAGGAACGCTATGGGCCGGCCCGGTCCGCGTTCGGGTAGCGTGCGTGGAGCTGCACGGTAACGTGCAGACAAGATAAATGACCGTTCACGACAGAACCCGGCTTATAGGCCCACTCAGCACTTTGTTGACGCTGCGAACCCGTCAGCGCGGCAATCTGCCTTTCAAGCCTTCGGGCATGACCATAAGGTCAATGCCCTTGTCTTTCAAGGCAACTTGCTCACGCTGACGGGTTCTCGCTGTTGGTGACGGTATCATTGGCGTTTCCGTTCTATTTACCGAGGTTATCGGTACGGCCTTTGCCGTATTATTGAGGCTGTTTGTTGCTTTGCTTGTTGTTGAGGGGCTTTGTTGGACAGCTATTTTACTCTGCAATCGAATATTGAGGCTTCGGGCGAGTTTGTGGACCGCAAGAGCCGGTTTATTGCCCAGCTGGTCCATATTGAGTCCGAGGATGAGGCGAATGCCTTTATTGAGATGGTTCGCAAGCGTCACTACGACGCTCGACACAATGTTCCCGCGTGGATTTTGGTCGATGGACGCGAACGCCAAAGCGATGATGGTGAGCCGAGCCGCACGAGCGGTATGCCGACGCTCGAGGTGTTGCGTGGCGCGGAGCTCAAAAATGTTTGCTGCATAGTGACGCGCTATTTTGGTGGCACGCTGTTAGGGCCTGGTGGCTTGGTGCGTGCCTATACTGCGGCGACGCAGGCGGCGGTGGCAGCTGCTCGGGAGGCCGGGCAAATCGTTGAGATGACGAGTGTCGTACCGGTTGACGTGCATGTGGCCTATCCGCAGTATGAGCAGGTGCTTCGTTTGGCGCAGGATTCGGGTGCCAAAGTTTCGGATACCGATTACGCGGATGCCGTGACGCTTCACTTGGTGTTTAAGGCAGGGGAGCAGGAGTCATTTTGCGCTAAGATGCGCGAGCTTATGGCGGGGCGCGAGGAGATCGAGGTCGGCGCTCCCGTATTTGCCGAGTTCTAACGGCGACGGCCGGCGTGCTTTTGGATGGATCCCAAGCGCGCCGGCCGTCGTTTTATGTTGCTGACGTCTACTCGGCGAGCTGCTTTAGCATATCGCAGGCGATTTCGACGGCATCGTCGATGCAGCCGGGGCAGCTGCGGAGCGGACCCTTATCCGATCCGATGCCCTTGAGCGTGCCGCAGACGGTCGTCGTGTTCTTCTCGCCAAAACGCTTGGCGATCTCGCGCGACAGCTTGTAGGTCTGGCCTTTGGTCTTGGGGTTTTCCATGCCGTCGCTCATTACAAAGCCCATGATGGCCACGGCGCCCGAGATGGCGCCACAGGTTTCGGTCATGCCGCCCATGCCGGCACCAAAGCCCTCGGTGAGGATAAAGGCGGTCTGGGGGTCGAGCCCGACGGCGGGCGCGAGCGTGCAGGCGACGGCCTGTGCGCAGTTGAAGCCGCGGACGTGGTACTCGGCAGCCTGAGCCTGACAGGCGGTGATGTCGAGCTGGGCCGTATCGATTTGCTTCATCGTTGTCTCCTTGGTCACGGTGTACCCGCCTATGGTACCCGTGCCAGTGCATCTAATCATCGAGAGCTCCATCTATGCCTCATTTTTATCTATCGAACAAATGCCTAAGGTTGAGACAAACACCCTTGATTCATTTGTCTCATAACCCACCTTGAGGATGGGTTGAGAGGGGTGTGCGGTAGCGGTATCGTGAACCGAATAAACAAAACCCAAGTAAGGGAGTTGGATATGAGCGAGCAGACCATCGGTACGACGTGTGTTCAGGGCGGTTATCGCCCGGGTGATGCGGAGCCGCGTCAGGTGCCTATCTACCAGTCCACCACGTGGAAGTACGACACGTCCGAGCACATGGGCAAGCTGTTTGACCTAGAGGAGTCGGGCTACTTCTACAGCCGTCTGCAGAACCCCACGTGCGACCTGGTTGCCGCCAAGATCTGCGAGATGGAGGGCGGCACTGCCGCGATGCTCACGAGCTCGGGCATGGCGGCGAATTTCCTCGCGATCTTTAACGTGGCCGGTGCCGGCGATCACGTGGTCGCGAGCTCTGCTATCTACGGCGGTACCTACAACCTGCTCGCCCATACCATGGAGCGCATGGGTCTGACCTGCACGTTCGTTGCCCCCGACTGCACCGACGAGGAGCTCGAGGCAGCCTTTGAGCCCAATACCAAGCTCGTCTTTGGCGAGACGATTGCCAACCCTGCCCTTGCCGTGCTCGATATTGAGCGCTTTGCCAAGGCCGCGCATGACCACGGCGTGCCGCTGATGGTCGACAACACCTTCCCGACGCCCGTGATGTGCCGTCCCTTTGAGTGGGGCGCCGACATCGTTACGCACTCCACCACCAAGTACATGGATGGGCATGCTGCCTACCTGGGCGGCGTGATCGTCGACCACGGCCAGTTTGACTGGATGGCTCATGCGGACAAGTTCCCGGGTCTCACCACGCCCGACGAGAGCTACCACGGCGTGACGTATGCCGAGAAGTTCGGTCGCGAGGGCGCCTTCATTACCAAGGCCACCGCGCAGCTCATGCGCGACCTCGGTCCCATGCAGAACCCGCAGGCGGCGTTTTTCCTGAACAGCTCGCTCGAGAGCCTGCATGTGCGCATGCCGCGTCATTGCGAGAACGGCCTGGCCGTTGCCAAGTTCCTGCAGAGTCATCCCAAGGTACGCTTCGTGAGCTATCCGGGCCTGGAGGGCGATAAGTACTATGACATCGCTCAGAAGTACATGCCCAACGGTACCTGCGGTGTTGTGAGCTTTGGCTTTAACGGTGGTCGCGCGGCGGCCGAGACCTTTATGAAGAGCCTCAAGCTCGCCCAGATCGCCACGCACGTGGCAGATGCCCGCACTTGCTGCCTGCATCCCGCTAATGCCACGCACCGCCAGATGAACGACGAGGAGCTCATCGCCTGTGGCATCTCCGCCGACATGGTGCGCCTGTCGTGCGGCCTCGAGGACACGGCCGATCTGATTGCCGACCTTGAGCAGGCGCTCGAGCAGTGCTAGGCTAGCGTTCGTGCAAGGCGCCGATGCTGGCAGAAAGCTTCGGTGACCTTTCGTTCCGATTCCGTAGGCGGGACCCCAATCGCGGCTGTTTGCAGGCGATTGGGGCCCCGTTTTTGCGTTGCGCCACTCGAAAGGATGGATATGGAGAAAACCGCAGAGCAGCTGCGCCGTGAGCACATTGCTCTAGAGGGCGACACCCATGGCAAGAACAAATGGGCGATTCTGTTTACCGTGCTCATCATGACGTTTATGTCGTGTCTGGATTCGACCGTCGTGACCGTGGCGCTGCCCGTGATGCAAAAGGAGCTGGGCGTGGGCCTCGATCGCATTCAGCTGGTGAGCTCGGTGTATCTGCTTGCGACGTGCGTGGCTATGCTGCCGTTTGGCCGCCTGGGCGACGTGCGCGGCAAGGTCGGCGTATTCCAGCTGGGCGTAATCGTCTTTACGGCCGGTTCGCTGCTTTGCGGCCTTTCGGCCTCGCTCGAAGTTCTTATTCTGGCGCGCATCGTTCAAGGCGTCGGTTGCGCGGCGGCCATGGCTAACAACATGGGTATCATCACCGAGTCGTTCCCGGCGCGCGAACGAGGCCGTGCCATGGGTATTCTTGCGACCTTCGTGGCCCTCGGCATGATGTGTGGCCCCGTGCTCGGTGGCATGCTGGTGGCAAGCTTTCCCTGGGAGAGTATCTTCCTCATCAACCTGCCCATCGGCGTCATCTCGTTTATCGTGGGGCTCTACACGCTGCCGCATGTTAAGCCGGAGGCCGGCGAGCGCCCCATGTCCCTGATCGAGGCTGCTCGTCGCTGCTTTGCGAATTCGGCCTTCACTATCAACCTTGCCTGCATGCTCATCGTGTTCGTTGGCATTGGCGCATCCGAGTTTATTCTGCCGTTCTATTTTCAGGACGCCCACGGCTTTGGTTCTGACATTTCCGGACTGCTCTTTTTGGCACTGCCGATGGTGAATGCCTTTATCGGACCGCTTTCGGGTACGGTTTCGGACCGTGTTGGCTGCGAGGGCCCCACGGCGGTCGGCCTGGGCGTGTACGTATGCGGTCTTTTTGCGGTAAGCACGCTCGATGAGCACTCTTCTATCCCTGTGATCGTGTGCTGTGTCGCGTTTATGTCGTGCGGTACGTCGATTTTCCAGAGTCCTAACAACTCGCTGTACATGGGCTCGGCTCCGCGCGAAGCGCTCGGCTTTGCGGGCAGCCTGGGTAGCCTGGCGCGCTATGCGGGTATGGCAGTGGGCATTACGGCGGCGTCGCATATCCTGTATGGGCAGATGAGCGTGGCGATGGGCGAGGCCGTGACCAGTTTTGTTGCAGGCCGTCCGGATGTGTTCCTGTTTGGTTTCCGTTCGGTGTTCTACGTGCTCATGGCTGTGGCCGCCGTGGGCTTTGCGCTTGCCATGGTGCGTTTGGTGAGGGTGCGCGCCCGCCATTAGCTTGTGGAGGCAGGCTTGCCACGAATCGGCCCATCTACTGGTCTTGCGGCTTTATGGTGCGATGCGGCTTGTGGGACGGGCGGGGGTCGGTCCGTGGTAGACTATCGAACAACGTTTATTAATCGCGCGGTATCGTTGCCGCGAGAAGGGGTTGCGCCATGCAGGAGCTTGAGGATCGTATTCGCCATGACGGCATCGTAAAGGCCGGTAACGTCCTTAAGGTTGACGCCTTCCTCAACCACCAGTGCGACGTTGAGCTGTTCGACCACATGGGTGCCGAGTGGGCCCGTCTGTTCGAGGGTGTCGAGATCAACAAGATCCTGACGATCGAAGCTTCGGGCATTGGCATGGCTTGCATCGCGGCTCAGCATTTTGGCGGCGTGCCGGTGGTCTTTGCCAAGAAGGCGCAGTCTATCAACCTTGACGGCGAGCAGTATGCCACGACCATCTACTCCTTTACCAAGCAGAAGGAGTACCCGGTCATCGTCGGCAAGCGCTTCCTGTCCGAGGGCGACAAGGTCCTGATTATCGACGACTTCCTGGCCAACGGCTGCGCGCTCGAGGGTCTCATCAAGATCTGCGAGGCCGCGGGTGCCGAGGTGTCCGGTATTGGCATTGCAGTGGAGAAGGGCTTCCAGGGCGGCGGCGATAAGCTCCGCGAGCGCGGCTTCCGCGTCGAGAGCTTGGCCCGCATCGCCGATATGGACTGCGAGACCGGCGAGATCACCTTCGCCTAAGCGCGCAACACAAGCGATTGGTATGCGATGTGACAAAGGGACCGTCCCTTTGTCACATTTTTTGTATGAGGGGAGGTGTTGATATGGATGAGAACAAGATGGGCTGGCGCGAGTATGCGCGCTATGCCGAGATGTCGGCCGAAGAGTTGGCGCGCGATTGCGAGGTGCAGGTGTTTCGCGCGACGGGTCCGGGTGGACAGGGCGTGAACACGACGGACTCGGCGGTGCGCATGAAGCATGGGCCCACGGGGATTACCGTGACGGCGCGCGAGAGCCGCAGTCAGTTCCAAAACCGTAGCAGCTGCCTGCGTAAACTGCGCGCTGAGCTTGAGCGTCGCGGGCGTCCACCGCGCCGACGCGTAAAGACCAAGGTGCCTCAGCGCTCTCGCCAGCGCAGGCTCAACGACAAACACTTCAACGCCATTAAAAAGGCCAACCGACGCAAACCGGGCAGGGAGGAATGATCTTCTCAATAAGTTGCGGTGAAATAGGGACTGTTTTGCGGCTTGGGGGTGCGGACGATTTCTTGGACCGCGCCTAGGCGTATCCAAGCTTCCTGCGGTACTCCATCGGGCTCAGCCACCCGAGGGACTTCTTGATGCGCCCATCCCGATAGTACACGAGGTA